>NZ_JBNXUO010000016.1:0-114588 GCF_050563535.1 Falsiroseomonas sp. CW058 | reverse complement strand
GCGTCAGGCGCATGGCGCGGAAGACGGTGTCGAGCCGCCCGGACGCGCCTTCCTCCATCACCGCCTCGCGCAGCGGCACCGCGCGGAAGCGCAGCGCGGAAGGCTCGCCGGCCGGCGCCTCCTCCACCAGCAGCACCGCAGTGCCCGCGACGACGAGGTCGAGGAAGGCCTGGTGCAGCTCGAGCGGGAAGTTGGACCGGTCGAGATGCCCCTGCAGCACCTCCGCCGCATCCTCGAGCGCGGCGGCCATGCCGGGCGCCGCCTCGCCGCCCACCCGCGCCGGCGCCAGGCCGAACCAGCGCGACCAGGGCGGCGCGAGTTCGGCCAGCAGCGAGGCGGCGAGCTGTTCGGCCGCATCCGCCGCCGTCGCGTCGAACAGCGGCGCGGCGCCCGGCGCGGGCAGCGCATGGTCGTAGCAGCCCTGCCAGACGGGCTCGAGCGGCCGGCGCCGTTCGGCGGCGCGCGCGTGGCGCGCCAGGATCTCCTCCGGGGTCATGCCGCTCACTCCCCCAGCAGGCTCTTGCGGGTGGCGAAGGCGGGCAGCGGGTCCAGCACGCCGCGGGGCGAGGTGGCGATGGTTCCGCCGAGCCCGCGGCGCGCGCGCTCCACCGCCTTCACGCGCGTCGCGCGCTGCGCGTCCTCGGCCACGGCCTCGGTCTTGGCGGCGGTCTCGGCCACCGTCTCGACCCGCGTCTCCACGGGCGTCGGCTCGACCACCACCGGCTTCGGCGCCTTGAACAGGCCACCCATGCGCAGGTCCTTCGAACTGGGGGGAGGGGGGACGCCCCCGCGCGCCGGAAAAAGCGAAGGCCCGCCGGGCGGGAGCCGGGCGGGCCTTCGAGTTGAACCGGGAAGGGAGACGGCCTCGGGACGCAACTCGCCCCGTGGCCTGGCCTGTGTAGCGGGGCGGCCCCGCGCCGTCAAGAATTATTTCCTAGATTCACGAGATTCCGCCACGACCCCGCCCAGCGCCCGGAACAGCCCGAAGGGCGTCAGCGCGAAGGGCGCCCCCGGGCCGAGCAGCGCGCGGCACAGCCCCACGCAGGTCAGCGGCAACAGGGGCGGCAGCACCCGCCGGCGTGGATCTTCCGCCTCGAAGGGGCCAAGCACGGCCAGCCCGGCGCGGCGATAGAATCGCGGCAGGTCGAAGCCCGCCGGCACCGGCAGCCGCGCCACCAGCAGCCGGCCCGACAGCGGCTCCAGCACCGTCCAGCCGGTCTCGTCCGACAGCGCGGCGAAGCAGTGGCGGAAGCCCGGGCGCAGCAGGCGCAGCCAGGGCTGGTCCGCCACGCCGCCGAAGGCGATCCAGACCTGCTGGCCCGCGCCTTCGGCCACCGCGCGCCGATGCGCCAGCCTCACGCGCGCGCACCCGGAAATCGGATCACCCGCGCCTCCTCGGCCGACTCCATCCCGCGCGGCGGGCCGGCGACGATTCCCTTCGCCCGCAGCGGGAAATCGAGCGCGCCCATCGCCTCGCGCCACAGCCGCAGGTCGCCGCGCTCGGCGGGGATCACCGCGCTCGGCCCGCAGCCGCGCTCGCCCCAGATGCGCAGGATGCGCGCGTGGCACAGCTCGATCCGGCGCTGCCGGTACAGGCGGTCGAGGCACTTCACGACATCGTCGGGCTCGCAGTTGCGCTGCACCGCGCCGCGGGACGCCGAAAGCCGCGCGCCGTCGCGCCGGGCGGCCAGCGCGGCCATGGTCCAGAACCAGGCATCCTCGGCCGAGGCGAAGGGCTGGGCGGAGGCCATGCTGGCCAGGATCGGCGCGGCGCGGCGTGTGGCGATGGGCATGGGGGGCTCCTTCCTCCTCGTTCCTGAACGAAACAGGAACAAGCCGCATCTATCGCCTTCCACTCCCGGTTGCAAGGTTATAGTTCCTATTGCGTCGCGACTCGAAACCTAGGATGTGATGCCCAGCGCGGTTGCCCCTGGCCTGAGGGGCGATTCGGAT
Source organism: Falsiroseomonas sp. CW058 (assembly GCF_050563535.1). Lineage (NCBI taxonomy): Bacteria > Pseudomonadati > Pseudomonadota > Alphaproteobacteria > Acetobacterales > Roseomonadaceae > Falsiroseomonas > Falsiroseomonas sp. CW058. The sequence goes on along the minus strand of NZ_JBNXUO010000016.1, from coordinate 112,635 downwards.
GAAGGATGCGGGGATGCGGCACGAGGATGTCTGGCGGGCGATCGACGCGCTCGCCGCCGAGCATGGGCTCTCCGCCTCCGGCCTGGCGCGTCGGGCGGGGCTCGACCCCACCGCCTTCAACCCCTCGAAGCGCACCGGCGCCGATGGCCGCGCGCGCTGGCCCTCGACCGAGAGTGTCGCCAAGGTGCTGACCGCCACGGGCGCAAGCGTCGAGGCCTTCGCCTCCCTCATCTCCGGCGCGCCGGCACTCTCCCGCGGGCGGGGCGCCACGGGACGGCGCATCCCGCTGATCGGCCTTGCCCAGGCGGGGGGCGAGGGGTTCTTCGACGATGGCGGCTACCCGGTCGGCGGCGGCTGGGACGAGATCTCGGTCCCCGACGTGCCGGACCCCAACGCCTATGCGCTCGAGATCAGCGGCGAGAGCATGGAGCCGGTCTTCCGCGACGGCGACGTCGTCATCGTGTCCCCCGCCGCGCCCGTCCGCCGCGGCGACCGCGTGGTGGTCCGCACCCGCAAGGGGGAGGTGATGGCGAAGGAACTGCTGCGCCAGTCCGCCCGCCGCGTGGAACTGGCCAGCCTGAACCCCGCCCATCCCAACTACGCCTTCGACCTCGCCGAACTCGCCTGGATGCACCGCATCGTCTGGGCCAGCCAGTGATGCGGCCGAGCCCCTGTCCTGGCTTGCGGTCAGCGAAGTCCGCCGGGCGGGATGGCCGCCGAGCCAGGAGGCGCGCAGCCAAACAGCTGTCTGGTCCGATTGGTGCTGGTGCGTAGGTTCAGCCGTCGCGCCTGCCCAGGCTGACGTGCTGCACGAAGCCCGTGGCCGCGGTCGCGGCCGTCTGCCGCTCGACATGCGGCGCCGCGGGACTGGAGACCGGCACGATGATCGCGCCGCCATCCAAGGCGCGTGTCGCCGCCGCCGGCTTCCCCGCGACTGGCAGGATGGGCATGGTCGGGAAGGCCCCGAGCTCGACCTTCGGCAGCGCCAGGCAGGCGGTGACGTCGCCCGAGAAGGTCATCACCTGCGCGGCCAACCCCTTCGACTCCTGGATGATCGCTCGTGGCCTGGTCCCGATGGTCATGGAGGAGAAGTGGTTCGTCTGCATGGAGGGCGGCCGCTTGCTGTTCCGCTGTAGCTGGACCGGCATTCTCATCTACGACGTCGAAGCGACCTGGCGCGGTGACCAGCTCCATCTCGGGCAGGTGCGGGTGAACCGCGATCCGGAGCAGTACGGCGAGACCGACAACGAATACGACCGGCGTCTGCTGACCTATCTCATCATTGTCGTCCTGCTCGGCGAGGGCGCCTCCTTCCCGACAAAGGACGAACCGTCGGCCGAACAGTCGGCGCTGCACGCTTGGTCGCTGGCCGGCAAGGCGTCGCTGCAGGGACTCGCACGGGAACTGGCGGATGGGGTGGGATTCGAACCCACGAGACGCTTTCACGTCTACACACTTTCCAGGCGTGCGCCTTCGACCACTCGGCCACCCATCCAGCGCAGGGACCGCCTTCTAGCCAGCCGGGGCGGGCGCGGCAAGCCTGCCTGCGCGGCCGGCGCGGCAACCGGGCCGAGGCTGGGCGCGGGGGGCGCGGGCGGGCAGTATCGGGCCGGACCAGCCGCGGACCGCCCGATGCTCAGCTTCTCCGACTATCTCGACGCCGTGCCGAAGGTGGAACTCCACCTGCACATCGCCGGTGCGATTCGGCCGGAGACGCTGGACGAACTGGCGGTGGTGAACGGGCTGCGGCTGCCGAAACGGGCGGAGGAGCTGTACCGCTTCACCAGCTTCTACGATTTCCTCGATGCGCTGCGCCTCGCCGCGCTCGCGCTCGCCACACCGCAGGATTTCCGCCGCGCGGCGCATGAATGCATCGAGGACCTGCACCGCCATGGCGGCGTCCGGCATGCGGAGATCTTCTTCAACCCGCATTACCACGCCCCGAACGGCATCGCGTATCCCGAGATGGTGGATGGGCTGATCGAGGGGCTGGAAGCGGCCGAGCGCGATTTCGGCGTCTCCTCCCGCCTGATCGCGTGCATCGACCGCAGCGTCTGCCTTCCGTCCGAGGCGCTGCAGATGCTGGACTGGATGGCCGCCCACCCGCGCGACAGGGTGGTCGGAATCGGCCTCGACGGGGCGGAGCGCGCGGGGCCGCCGCTGCTCTGGGCGGAGGCCTGGCGGCAGGCCGGCCGCGCGGGGCTGCGCCGCACCGCCCATGTCTGCGAGGACAACCAGGCGCTGTTCGAGGCGCCGCCCGCCCATTTCAGCCATTGCCGCGACGCGCTGGGATGCGACCGCCTGGACCACGGCTACAACATCCTGGCCGACCCGGCGGTGGTGGCCCGCGCGGTGCGCGAGGGCGTCCACTTCACCGCGGCGAGCTGGTCCGGCCTGCCGGGGAACCGTGCCCCGCGGCGGCAGCGCATCCGCGCGATGTTCGAGGCCGGGCTCGACATCTCGCTCTGCACCGATGACCCGGCGATCTTCGGCACCACCATGGGGCATGGCTGGCGGACGGTCTTCGCCGATCTCGGCTGGGGCGTGGCGGAGGCGCGGCGGCTCAGCCTGGCGGGCCTGCGGGCAAGCTGGCTGCCGGAGGCGCGGAAGGCCGTGCTGGAAGCCGGCTTCGTCGCGATGCTGGACGCGCTGGAGGCGGAATTGGACCCGGGGGACCGGGCGGTGGACCTGGCGGTGACCCGGCGCTGAGCCGCCGGCGCCGCGCGGACCCTCCCCCGCGGCCGCGGGGGAGGGTGGGGGACGTCAGTCGGCGTATTGGCCGGCCGCCTGGATCAGGGGACGCCACTTGGCGATGTCCTCCTGCCAGAAGGTGCGGTGGACCGCCGGGGTCGCGCGCTCCACCGGCACCGGCGCGGTGCCGAGCTCGGCGAAGCGGCGGCCGAGATTCTCGTCCCGCAGGGCGGCGACAAGGGCGCGGTTCAGGCGCTCCAGCACCGGTGCGGGGGTTGCCCGCGGCGCGTAGAGCCCGTGCCACACGCTGACCTCGAAGCCGGGCAGCCCGGCCTCGGCCGCCGTCGGCAGGTCGGGGAGGGAGGCGACCCGCTCCCGCGTGGTGGCGGCGAAGCCGCGGATGGTGCCGGCGCGGATCTGCTCGGTCGTGTTGGTGGTCTGGTCGCACATCAGGTCCACCGTGCCCGCCACCAGGTCGTTCATGGCGGGGCCGGTGCCGCGATAGGGCACCGTGGTCATCGGCGCATCCACCGCCTTCATGAACAGCAGGCCGCACAGGTGGCTCGCCGCGCCGATGCCGGCATTGGCGTAGTTCAGCTTGTCGCGTTCCCGCCGGACCACCGCCACCAGTTCCTGGAGGTTGTTCGCGGGGAAGTTGCGCCGGGCCACCAGCGTCATCGGCACCTCGGTCACCAGGCCGAGCGGTTCGAAGCCGTTGATGGGGTCGTAGGCCAGGCGCCGGTAGAGGCTGGGCGTGGTGGCCATGCCGATGTGGTGCAGCAGCACCGTGTAGCCGTCCGGCCGCGCCTGCGCCACGCGCTGCGCGCCGAGCGTGCCGCCCGCGCCCCCGACATTCTCCACCACCACGGTCTGGCCGAGGTCCTGGCCCATCACCTGCGCGACCAGGCGGCCCACCGTGTCGGTCGGGCCGCCGGCGGCGAAGGGGATGATCATGGTGATGGGGCGGGTCGGGAACTGGCCCTGCGCCAGGGCGGGCGCGGCGAGCGGTGCGGCCAGGACCGCGGCCGCGGCCGCGCCCAACAGGGCGCGCTTGCCGAAACGGATCATGTGAACAGCGTCTCCCAATCGTGTCCGGTGCGGGCCCGCCCGTGTCGGGCAGGCCCGCCGGTGTGTGACCGATCTAGGTCAACCCGCCCCGGCGATCCAGTTCCTTTCGCACCACCAATGACGATTCGATCGGGCCCGCTGCCGCCGGACCACCGCAGGCGTGCCACGTTCACCCCGCGGCAAGCGATGGCACCTAGGCTGCCGGGGCACCGGGTCCTGGCGCAGGGCAGGGCACGCGCCGGCGGCTGCCGCGGTGCAACCGGCCCGGTTTCCGGCGGCACGCGGGCGGACCGGCCCAGGACGGCCACAGGGGTGGGATTGCGATGCGCGACCTGATCGCCGACCGCTACGAACTGCGCGAAATCATCGGGCGCGGCGCCTCCGGCGTGGTGGCGGAGGCGATCGACCGGCGGCTCGGCCGCCTGGTCGCGGTGAAGGTGATGCGCGGCGCGGTCGGGGAGGAGGAACGCGCGCGCATGACGCGCGAGGCACAGGTCGCCGGCCGCCTGTCGCACGGCAACATCGTCGCGGTCCATGACGCGGGGATGCAGGACGACCTGTTCTACATCGTCATGGAACTGGTGATCGGCGAGCCGCTGGCGGCCGCGATGCGCCGCGGCGGCATCGCGGCGGAGGAGGCGGTGGGCCTCGTCGCGGAACTGCTCGACGGCCTGGCCCATGCCCATGCGCGCGGCGTGGTGCATCGCGACGTGAAGCCGGCCAACATCCTCCTCGCGATCGACGAACGCCCGGGGCCGGGCAGGCCGAAGCTGGTCGATTTCGGCATCGCCCGCACCGCGGCGAGCGACCTGACGCAGGTCGGCACCCTGGCCGGCACGCCCGCCTACATGTCGCCCGAACAGCTGCGTGGCGAGGAGGCGGACAAGCGCGCCGACATCTGGGCCAGCGGCGTCATCCTGTTCGAATTGCTGGCGGGACGGCACCCCTTCCGCCCGCCCTCCGACTTCTTCGCCCTGACCCATGCCATCGTGAACCGCCCCACGCCCGCCCTGGCGGAACTGGCGCCGGGGCTGCCGCCGGGCCTTGCCGCAGTGGTGGACACCGCGCTGGCGAAGCACCGGGACAACCGCTTCCCAGATGCCGACGCCATGGCCGCGGCGCTGCGCGGGGTGCTTGGTGCGATGGCAGGCGGGCGCCCCGCCGCGGGGCGGGACCTGCCGGAGGACGCCACGCTGGAACTGGCGCGCCAGTCGGCCTGAGGGCCGGCGGGCGCGATGCCCGCTGTTCTCAGGCGTCCATCTTGAGCGCGGCGATGAAGGCGCTCTGCGGGATTTCCACCTTGCCGAACTGCCGCATGCGCTTCTTGCCCTCCTTCTGCTTCTCGAGGAGCTTGCGCTTGCGGCTGATGTCGCCGCCGTAGCACTTGGCGGTGACGTCCTTCGACAGGGCGCTGATCGTCTCCCGCGCGATGACGCGGCTGCCGATCGCGGCCTGGATCGGGATCTTGAACAGCTGGCGGGGGATCAGCTCCTTCAGCTTCTCGCAGATCGACCGGCCGCGGCGATCGGCGGCGGAGCGGTGGGCCATGAAGGACAGCGCGTCCACCGGCTCCGCGTTCACCAGGATGGAGATCTTCACGAGGTCGCCTTCCTCGTAGCCGTCCTGCTGGTAGTCGAAGCTGGCATAGCCGCGGCTGACCGACTTCAGGCGGTCGTAGAAGTCGAACACCACCTCGTTCAGCGGCAGGCGGTAGACCGCCATCGCGCGGTTGCCGACATAGGTCAGCTCCACCTGCCGCCCGCGGCGCTCGTTGCAGAGCGTCAGCACCGGGCCGAGATAGTCGTCCGGCACCATGATCGTCGCCTTGATCCAGGGCTCGTCGATGGTGTCGATCACGCTGCCGTCCGGCATGTCGGCCGGGTTGTGCAGCTCCATCTCCTCGCCGTTGGTCTTGCGGATCCGGTAGACGACGGACGGCGCGGTCGCGATCAGGTCGAGGTCGAATTCGCGCGACAGCCTCTCCTGGATGATCTCCAGGTGGAGCAGCCCGAGGAAGCCGCAGCGGTAGCCGAAGCCCAGCGCGGCCGACGTCTCGGGCTCGTAGTGGAAGCTCGCGTCGTTCAGGCGGAGCTTGGCGAGCGATTCGCGCAGCTTCTCGAAGTCGTCCGCATCCACGGGGTAGAGCCCGCACCAGACGACGGGGATGGAAGGCTTGAAGCCCGGCAGGGGCTCGGCCGCGGGGTTGCGGTCGTCGGTAATGGTATCGCCGACATTGGTGTCGGCCACCGTCTTGATGGCCGCGGTGACGAAGCCCATCTCGCCCGGGCTCAGCCGGTCCACCGGCACCATCTTCGGCGTGAAGACGCCCACCTGCTCGATCGTGTGGGTCGAGCCGTTCGACATCATGCGGATGCGCTGGCCCTTCCGCAGCTCGCCGTCCTTCACGCGCACCAGCACGACGACGCCGAGATAGGCGTCGTACCAGCTGTCGACCAGCAGCGCCTTGGTGGTGGCGGCCACGTCGCCCTTCGGCGCGGGCAGGCGGGTCACGATCGCCTCCAGCACACCTTCGATGTTCAGTCCCGTCTTGGCGCTGATCATCACCGCGTCGGAGGCGTCGAGGCCGATCACGTCCTCGATCTGCTGCTTCACGCGGTCGGGCTCGGCCGCGGGAAGGTCGATCTTGTTGAGGACCGGCACGATCTCGTGGCTGGCGTCGATCGCCTGGTAGACATTGGCCAGCGTCTGCGCCTCGACCCCCTGGGAGGCGTCGACGACCAGCAGCGACCCCTCGCAGGCAGCGAGGCTGCGGCTGACCTCATAGGCGAAGTCCACATGGCCGGGCGTGTCCATGAGGTTCAGCGTGTAGGTCAGCCCGTCCTTGGCCTGGTAGCTCAGCCGGACGGTCTGCGCCTTGATGGTGATGCCGCGCTCGCGCTCCAGCTCCATGTTGTCGAGGAGCTGTTCCTTCATGTCGCGCAGCGCCACCGTGCCGGTGGTCTGGATCAACCGGTCGGCCAGCGTCGACTTGCCATGGTCGATATGCGCGATGATCGAGAAGTTGCGGATGCGGTCGAGGGGTACGTCGGTCATGATCGGCCCGTGGATTCCAGGCTCACATAGGGGTTGCGGGGCGGAAGGGAAAGCGTTCAGCGCGCCGGGGCGGGCAGCAGCGGGCGCAGCCGCCACATCGCGACGGCGCCCAGCAGCGGCCCCGGCGCCAGCAGGGCGAAGGCCCAGTCCCAGCCCAGCCACGCCACCGCCCCCGGCACGATGCCGATGGTCAGCGCCGTCAGCAGGAAGCCCAGGCTGGTCTGCACCGTCAGCATGGTTCCCACGTAGTCGGGTGGCGAGAGGGTGACGACGCAGGCCGAGAACTGCGCCGAATCCGCCACCACCGCGAAGCCCCAGACCAGCGCGAGGCCCAGCACCACCGCCGGGCCGAAGGCGGCCGCCGGCCCGACCAGCAGCGCGCAGCCGCCCGAGACCACCATGCAGGCGGCCGCGGCCGAGGCGCGGTTCCACCGGTCCGCCACCAGCCCCGCCGCCACGCAGCCCAGGCTGCCCGACGCCACCACCACGAAGACCCAGGGCCCGGCCGCGCCACCCAGCACGCCGGCCAGGAACAGCCCCACCCAGGCCCACATGGCATACAGTTCCCACATGTGGCCGAGATAGCCGAGATTGGCGAGGCGAAGGCCACGGTTCCGCCAGGCCTCCAGCGCCTGCGCGGGCCGGAAAGGCGGCCGGCTGCCCAGCAACGGACCCGGCCGGAAGGCCAGGATCAGCAGCCCCCCGGCCACCGCCAGCACCCCCGCGCCGAGATAGGCGGCCTGCCAGCCGATGCCGCCCAGCAGCCCCGGCACCAGATGCGGCAGCGCCGAGCCCAGCGTGACCGCCCCCACCAGCAAGCCGATCAGCAGGCCGAGGTCGCCGCGCGCCCAGCTTGCCGCCAGCTTCATGCCGACCGGATAGACCCCCGCCATCGCCGCCCCCGCGACGAAGCGCAGCGCCAGCGCCGCGCCGCCCGACGGCGGGACCAGCACCTGTGCCAGCGTCGCCGCCGCGGCCAGCAGCCCGCAGGCCAGGAACAGCCGCCGCGGATCCCGCCGGTCCGCCAGCGACAGCACCGCCGAGACGAGGGTGCCCGCGACGAAGCCCAGTTGCACCGCCGTCGTCAGCCAGGCCGCGCGTCCGGGCGTGACCAGCCCCTCCGCCAGTAGCGCCGGCACCGCTGCCGTGCCCGCGAACCAGACCGACAGGCACAGCACCACCGCCAGGCACAGCACCGCCAGGTGCCGCGGCTTGCCGCCATTCCCGCCGGTCATGCCGCCCCCGTCCCCTTCGCCGGGCCGGAGCGTGGCGCCTGATTGCGGACGGGGCAAGGTCGATGGTTAGCCTTGTGGTTTAGGATCTCTCGCCGCGAGGAGACGCCCGGCTTCGGCGTGCCCTGTATGGTGATGGCCGGGGCCGGCGCGGATCAGGCCGGCACCGCTCCGGCATAGGCGAGGTCCGCCGGCCCCAGCCGGTCGAGCCGGAGGAAGCGCGCCCCGCGCCGGTGCAGGTCCCGCAGGCCCGCGGCCACGCCGGCCCCGGCGGCCCGGTCGGGGTGGTTGACATGCGCGAGGATGACGTCGCCGGCCCGCGCGGAGGCGATCCGCGCCGCCGCGGCGGCGGCGGGCAGCGACGCGCCGGCATCGCCGTTCAGCGAATAGCCGGCGATGCCGAAGCCCATCCGCGCGATCTCCGGCAGCGCCGCGGCGCTGTAGCAGGCGGTGGCGCCGCGGTACCAGCGCGGGGCGGTGCCGGTCGCGGCCTCGATGGCGGCGGCGCCCTGCCGCACCTCCCGCCGGACCGCCTCGATGTCGCCGGCGGCCTGCAGCCCGAAGACGCTGCGGTGGCCGAGCACGGGGGGGATGTGCTGCGCGCCATGGTTCTCGATGCCGAACAGCGCGGGATGTGCCGCCAGCAGGGCCAGCGCCGCGGCGTTGCGGCGCAGCCAGAGCTCGGTCGCGAAGATCGTCGCCGGGATGCGCAGCTCCACCAGCAACTGCGCGATGCGCGGGTCGAAGCCGCCGCCGCAGGCATCGAGAGTGAGGGCGACGGGCAGTTCCCCCGCCGGCCGCTGCGCCAGGCGCATCCGCGGCTCGACCAGCGGCTCGACCGAGGGCGGCGCCGCGAGGGCGGGGGGCGCGAGCAGGACGGCTGCGAGCACGGCCCGGCGGGGGGTGATGGCGCGCGGCGGGCAGGCGAGGCACATGGGGGGCTTGGGTCCGGGGCCGGGCATCGGCCGCGGCGCAACCTCCGCTATCATGGCGGCGGGCAGGGGCACCAGACGGGGCGGGACCATGGCAGCCGAGACCACCTTGCTTCCCGCCGGCCTGCGCCTCGACCTGACCGAGGCGCCGCCGGCCGAGCTGCGCGCCGCGCTGCTGGAGGGGATCCTCGCCTTCCATGACCGGACCGTCCCGCTGGACCGCCGCCGCTTCGCGCTGAGGGTGGAGGACGCGGCGGGCGTGCTGGTGGCGGGCCTGGCCGCCACGCTGTCCTGGCAATGGATGTTCGTGGAGGCGGTCTGGGTGGCGGAGGATCGGCGCGGCCAGGGCCTCGGCCGCGTCATGCTGGCCCGGGCGGAGGCGGAAGCCCGCGCGCGCGGCTGCCACTCCGCCTGGCTCGACACCTTCCAGGCAAGGGCCTTCTACCTCGCCCAGGGCTACGAGGAATTCGGCGCCCTGACGGACTACCCGCCAGGGCAGGTGCGCAGCTTCCTCCGCAAGCGCCTGGCGTGACGGCGCACGGGGCCGCCGCCCCGCCCCGATGGGCGGGCGGGGCAGGACCCGCGGCTACCCCCGCAACACCGCCCCGGTCGCCTTCGTGACCGCCGCGACGATCTTCTGGCCGGCGGCCTCGATCTCCGCATCGGTCAGGGTGCGCTCGCGCGGCTGCAGCGTGACCTGGAGCGCGAGGCTCACCTTGCCCTCCGGCAGCCTGTCGCCCGCATAGCGGTCGAACAGCGCGACATCGGCGACCAGCGCCTTGTCGGCGCCGCGCGCGGCCCGCAGCAGCGCCTCTGTGGCGACGCCCTCATCCACCAGGAAGGCGAAGTCGCGGCGCAGCGGCTGGAAGGCCGGCAGGTCCGGCGCGCCCTTCTTGCGCTTCTTCGGCTCGGCGACCGCATCGAGGAACACCTCGAAGGCGACCGCCGGGCCGGCGAGGTCGAGCGCGGCGCGGGTCCTCGGGTGCAACTCCCCGAAGGTGGCCAGCACGGTCTTCGGCCCCTGGCGCAGCACGCCGGACCGGCCGGGATGGTAGAAGCCCGGCGCCTCCGCCGCCACCTGCACCGCCGCCATCGGCACGCCGAGCGCGGCGAGCACCGCCAGCGCGTCGCCCTTGGCGTCAAGCCAGTCCACCGCCCGCGCCGGCGCCGCCCAGTTCGGCGCGGTCATCCCCGCGCGGAGGCCCGCCGCGACGGCAAGCTGGCTGCTGCCGGCGGCGGGGTCGCGATAGGCGCCGCCGATCTCGGCCAGCGCCACGTCGCCGAAGCCGCGCGCCGCGTTGCGCGCCGCCGCCATGGCCAGCGATGCGACCGGCGTCGGGCGCATCTGGTCGAGGTCGGAGGCGATCGGGTTCTCGAGCCGCAGCGCCGCCGGCGTGTCGCCGAACAGCGCCGCCTGGTCGCGCGACAGGAAGCCGTAGGTCACGCAGTCCTGCATCCCGCGCGCGGCCAGCACGCGCCGCGCCAGCGCCGCACGGGCCTGCTTCGGCGTCAGCGCCGGGCGCGGGACGGCGGAGGCGACGGGCAGCGACACGGCGGGCACCGCATCCAGCCCGCCGAGGCGAAGCGCCTCCTCCACCAGGTCGCATTCCGGCTCGATCGCCGCGCAGCCCTCGGCGGCGGCCCGGGCGCGGTCCCCGGGCAGGGAGGGGTCCTGCGCCAGCACGCCCGGCGCCGGATAGCCCCGCGCGCCGCCGGCCGCGACATCGTTGCGCCAGGGCGGCACGGCGACGGTGACCGAGGCCCCGTCCTGCGCGACGGGGCAGAAGCCGAGGCGGCTGAGGCGTTCCACCACCTGCTCCGCCGGCAGGTCGAGTCCGCCGAGATCCCGTACCCGGGCGAAGCGCAGCGTCGCCTGGCGCTGCCACATCGGCTCCTCGCCGGCGGCCGAGACCTCGGACGCCTCGCCCCCGCACAGGTCGAGGATCATCCGCGTCGCGGCGTCCAGCGCCTTGGGCAGCAGGGAGGGATCGACGCCGCGCTCGAAGCGGGACCGCGCATCGGTGCGGATGTCGTGCCGCCGGCCGGACAGCGCGATGCGGACGGGGTCGAACAGCGCGCATTCGATGAAGCATTCGGTGGTGCCCTCGTCGCAGCCCGAATGCTCCCCGCCGATCACGCCGCCCAGCGCCTCCACGCGTTCGGCATCGGCGATGACGCCGTCCTCCTCCGTCAGCGCGTAGGTCCGGCCGTTCAGCGCCGCGAGTTCCTCGCCCGGCTTCGCCATCCGCATCGACAGCGTGCCGCCGACGACCTTCGCGACATCGAAGACGTGCAGCGGGCGGCCGACGGCGAAGGTGAAGAAGTTCGTCACGTCCACCAGCGCGTTGATCGGCCGCAGCCCGATCGCCGTCAGCCGGTCCTGGAGCCACTTCGGCGAGGGGCCGTTCCTCAGGCCCCGCACCGCGCGGCCCAGCACCCGGGTGCAGGCGCGCGGGTCCTCGATGCGCCATTGCAGCGGCGACGGATAGGCGGGCGCGACGGGCGCGACCTCCCACGGCTTCAGCGTGCCGAGGCCGGCCGCCGCCAGGTCCCGCGCGATGCCGCGGACGCTCAGCGCGTCGCCGCGGTTCGGCGTGACCTTGATCTCGATCACCGGGTCGCCGAGCCCGGCATGGTCCACGTAGCGCGCGCCCACCGGCGCATCCGGCGGCAGTTCCACGATGCCGGTGTGATCCTCGCCCAGCCCCATCTCCCGGAAGGAGAGCATCATGGCCTCGGACTTCACGCCGCGGATCTCGCCGACCTTCAGCGTGATGCCGGTGCCGGGGATGAAGGCGCCGGGCAGGGCGGCGACGCCGACCAGGCCGGTGCGGGCATTCGGCGCGCCGCAGACCACCGAGTATTCGCGCCCGTCGCCGAGATCCACGCGCAGCGCGCGCAGCCGGTCGGCATTCGGGTGCTGCACCGCTTCCACCACACGGGCGATGCGGAATTCCGCCAGCGCCGCGGCGCGGTCCTCGATGCCCTCCACCTCGATGCCGATGGCGGACAGGGTGGCGGCGATGCGGTCGAGCGGCGCCTCGGTGTCGAGATGCTCGCGCAGCCAGGACAGGGTGAACTTCATTCTTCGATGTTCCCAGGCGCGTCGTGCCGAATCGGGTGGGCGGCGGTTGCGTTGCGGCCGCATCCGCGAAGGGCGGTGCCGATCCGTGCAGCGCGCATGCTAGATGCCTTCGTGCAGCGACGCGGGCGCCAGCGGGTCCGCCGCGTAGTGGCGCAGCCAGCGCAGGTCGCATTCGTAGAAGGGGCGCAGGTCCGGCATGCCGTGCTTCAGCATGGTGATGCGCTCGATCCCCATGCCGAAGGCGAAGCCCTGCCATTCCCGCGGGTCGATGCCGCAATTGGCCAGCACCTTCGGGTGGACCATGCCGCTGCCCAGGATCTCCAGCCAGTCGCCGCCGCCGCCGAGCTCGCCCGTCCTGCGGTTCCAGCCGATATCCACCTCCATCGAGGGTTCGGTGAAGGGGAAGTAGGAGGAGCGGAAGCGCACCGGCAGGTCGGAAATGCCGAAGAAGGCGCGCAGGAAGTCGATGAGGCAGCCCTTGAGGTGGCCGAGCGTGATGCCGCGGTCGATCACCAGCCCCTCCACCTGGTGGAACATCGGGCTGTGCGTCGCGTCGTGGTCGGCGCGGTAGGTGCGGCCGGGCGCGATGATGCGGATGGGCGGCGGTTCGGCCAGCATGGTGCGGATCTGCAGCGGGCTGGTCTGGGTCCGCAGCACGCGCCGGTGGCCGGCCGGGTCGGTGCCGGGCATGTAGAAGGTGTCGTGGTCCTGCCGCGCCGGGTGGTGGTCCGGGATGTTGAGCGCGCCGAAATTGTGCCAGTCGCTCTCGATGTCCGGGCCTTCGACCACCTTGAAGCCCATCGCGCCGAAGATGGCGGTGAGTTCCTCGACCGTGCGGCTGATCGGGTGGATGCCGCCATCGGCCGCCGTGCCGGGCGCGAAGGGGCGGGGCGGGAGGGAGACGTCGGCGCGCTCCGCCCGCAGGCGGGCGTCCAGCGCCGCGGCGTCGAGCGCGGTGCGCCGGGTGTCCAGCAGCGCCTCGATCTCGCCCTTCAGGCGGTTCAGCGCGGCGCCGCGTTCCTTGCGGTGTTCCGCCGGCACCTGGCCGAGGCCCTTCAGCAGGCCGGAGAGGCTGCCGGACTTGCCGAGCACGGCCACCCGCACCGCATCCAGCGCCCGCAGGTCGGGCGCGGCGGCGAGGGCCGCTTCGGTCTCGGCGCGCAGCGCCGCGAGGTCGTCACTCATGGATCCGCTCTGTCCCGGATAAGGAAAGGGCCGCCCCCTGGCGGGAGCGGCCCTCGTCTGGTCGATGGAGCCGGCGCCCGGAAGGGCTCAGGCCTGCGCGGGGAGGGCGCCCTTCGCCTTCTCGACGATGGCGGCGAAGCCCGCCGCGTCGTCGAAGGCCAGCGCCGCCAGCACCTTGCGGTCGATCTCGATGTTGGCCGCCTTGATGCCCGCCATGAAACGGGAATAGGTCAGGCCGTGCTCGCGCACCGCGGCGTTGATCCGCTGGATCCACAGGCCGCGGAACTCGCGCTTCTTGTTGCGGCGGTCGCGGTAGGCGTATTGCAGCGCCTTCTCGACCCGCTCCAGCGCGGGGCGATAGGCGGTCGACGACCGGCCGACATAGCCCTCGGCGAGCTTCAGGACCTTCTTGTGGCGGGCGTGCTTCGTGACGCCCCGCTTGACGCGTGCCATGTTCTAGACCCCCTCGCTCAGCGGCTCAGACCGTAGGGAAGCCACTGCTTCACCGTGTCGCCGTCCTGCTTGTCGAGGACGAACATGCCGCGGTTCTGGCGCTTCATGGTGGTGGTCTTGGCGGTCAGGCAGTGGCGCTTGTTGCCGGCGCCGGCCTTGACCAGGCCGCTGGCGGTCAGTCGGAAGCGCTTCTTCGCGCTCGACTTCGTCTTCATCTTGGACATTTGGCCCTCCTCGGGTCAGTCCGTCCCACCTTGCGCCCCGGCGACGAGACCGGGGGCCGCACCATGCGGCGGGGACGCAACCGGCCGGGCATGTCCAGGAAGCCCGGCGCGGCAAGGGGCGGGTGTGTAGCGGCCGGCGCGCCCGATGGCAAGCCGCCCGTCCCGCGCGGATGGTGGCGCCGGCCGCGCAACGGCCCCACATTGCCCCGCGTTGGGCCCCGCATCGGCCCATGCGCGGCCAGGAGCGGACCGATGAGCGACAGCTACATGCAGGAACAGGCCGAGGCGCTGGCCCGGCACCTGCGCCTGACGGACGGCAAGACCGGCTATGTCGAGGCGACGGCCGAGGGCTTCCGCGTCTTCACCCGCCGCAAATGGCCGGGGAAGCAGATCGCCAGCTGGGACGGGATGCCGGTGGAGTGGCACGAGAATGTCGGCACCCACAAGGCGGCGAACCGGTAGCCCGGCCGCCGCCCCGCCCCGCCCGCGTCAGGCCGCGGCCCGCCCTTCCCGCCGCAGCAGCGCGGTCAGGTGGGCGGCGATGGCGCCCATCCCGGTCTGCGCCCCGCGGCGGCCGGCCGCGCGCTCGGCCTCGGCGTTGTAGTTGGTGTTGGTGTTGACGTCGTAGGCGAAGGTCGCGCCCGTCCGGTCCGTGATGAACTCGATGGCGCCCACGCCCACGCCGTTGGCCAGCAGGAAGGCTTCCATCCGGTGCAGCAGCGGATGGGTGAAGCCGTCCAGGATGCGGAACTTCTGCGCCGGCGCGACCGCCGGGCAGACCTCCCCGATCTCCCCCTCGCAGGCATCGGCGGGGCAGAGGCGGAAGCCCTCGGAGGTGTCGACCCGCACGGCGTAGAGGAAGCGCCCGCCCACGAATTCGGCGCGGGTGATGAAGGGCTCCGGCGCCTCGACATAGCGCTGCACCAGCCAGATGCCGTCGCGCGGATGCGCCTCGGGGTCGGCGGTCACCGCCAGCGCCGCCAGCGCCTCCTCCAGCCCCGCCGCGCTGCGGACCAGCTGCACGCCAAGCCCCTTGCCGGCGCGGTTGTGCTTCAGGATCACCGGATAGCCGAGCTTCGCCGCGGCGTCGGGGATGTTCTCCCGCCCCACCACGGCGATGGTCGCCGGCGTCGGGATGCCGTGCAGGGCGAGCGCCTGGTACTGCGCCACCTTGGACAGCTCAAGCTGCAGCGCGCGGCGCCCGTTCACCAGGCTGCGGCCGTGGCGTTCCAGCATCTCGATCACCGCGCCGGCATATTCGGGGGCGTAGATGTGGCCCCGCGTGTGCGACGAGGCGCTCATCCGGTTGTAGAAGACGCCTTCCGGCGGCGGCCGCGTCAGGTCGAGCAGGCCGGTGTCGAGGAACCACTCCTCATAGGGCGTGCCGACGGCGTCGAAGGCCGCGCGCAGCGGCTCCACCCAGGCGTCGTTCTCGTGGATGACATGGACCTTCGACATGCGGTGCCCCCGGGGGTGAGTGTTGGACGAATTTTCTACGGAGGCACCGAAATCGCTGCAATGGAAAGAAATTCCACTCATTGTGCTGCGGGATTTCGAGAATGTTCCTCCCTGCGCCGGTTTCGCCCGGCAAACTCCGCCTCCCGCGGAGGCCGGACGCCGCGCCGGGCGCCGCGGCGGCGTTTCCGCCCGCGCCGGTCAGGCGCTATATCGCCACCGCCATGACCGCCTTCCGCAAGATGCACGGCCTCGGGAACGACTTCGTCGTGCTCGACGCCCGCGACCATCCCCTGCCGGTCACGCCCGCCGTCGCGCGGGGCGTCTCCGACCGGCATTTCGGCATCGGCTGCGACCAGTTCATCGTGCTCGAGCCGCCGGGGCCGGGTGCCAATGTCTTCATGCGCATCCGCAACCCCGACGGGTCCGAGGCCGGGGCCTGCGGCAACGCCACGCGCTGCATCGCCTCCCTCGTCGCCGACGAACTCGGCGCCGACCGCGTGGTGGTCCGCACGGTCGCCGGCGACCTGCCGGTGGAACGCCTGCCCGGCGGGCTCTGGCGCGCCGACATGGGCCCGGCGCGCACCGGCTGGCGGGAGGTGCCGCTGGCGCGGGAGGTGGACACGCTGCACCTGCCCATCGCGCTCGGCCCCGTCGCCGACCCCGCCGCCTGCTCCATGGGCAACCCGCACGCGACCTTCTTCGTGGAGGACCTCGACGCGATCCCGGTGGCGGAGATCGGGCCGCGGCTGGAACGCGACCCGCTGTTCCCCGACCGCGCCAATATCGGCTTCGCGCAGGTCCTCGCGCCCGACCGCATCCGCCTGGTGATGTGGGAACGCGGGGCGGGCATGACGCTGGCCTGCGGGTCTGGCGCCTGCGCCACCATCGTCAACGCCGCCCGCCGCGGCCTGACCGGCCGCCGCGCCGTGGTGGAACTGCCGGGCGGGCCGCTCGGGATGGAATGGCGGGAGGACGGGCACGTGCTGATGACCGGCCCGGTCGCCACCTCCTTCCATGGCGAGCTGGACCTTTCGGCCTTCGGATGACGGCGGAGGCCATCAGCTTCGGCTGCCGGCTGAACGCGACCGAGGCGGAGGGCATGCGCGCCCTGGCCGGGACGCGGGACGTGCTGGTTGTGAACACCTGCGCCGTCACCGCGGAGGCCGAGGCGCAGGCCCGCCAGGCCATCCGCCGCGCGGTGCGGGAGAAGCCCGGCCGCCCGATCCTGGTGACCGGCTGCGCGGCGGAAATCGCGCCCGCCGCCTGGGCATCTCTGCCCGGCGTGGCGCGGGTGATCCCGAATGCCGCGAAGCTGGACCCGGCAAGCTGGGGCGGCGGGGCGGCGCCGGCCCCGGCCGCCGCCCGCACGCGCGCCTTCCTCGCGGTGCAGAATGGCTGCGACCACCGCTGCACCTTCTGCGTCATCCCCCAGGGCCGCGGCCCGTCGCGTTCCGTGCCGATGGGGCTGGTGGCGGAACGCGCGCGCGCGCTGGTCGAGGCCGGCTGTCGCGAGGTGGTGCTGACCGGCGTCGACATCGCGAGCTACGGGGCGGACCTGCCGGGCGCGCCGCGGCTGGGCCAGATGGCGCGGCGCCTGCTGGCGGCGGTCCCCGGCCTGGCGCGGTTGCGGCTGTCCTCGCTCGACCCCGTCGGGATGGACGAGGATCTGTGGCGCCTGGTCGCGGAGGAGCCGCGGCTGATGCCGCACCTGCACCTGTCGGTGCAGCATGGCGCCGACCTGGTGCTGAAGCGGATGCGGCGGCGGCACCTGCGGGCCGATGTCCTCGCGCTCTGCCGCCGCGCCCGCGCCCTGCGGCCGGAGATGGCCTTCGGCGCGGACCTCATCGCCGGCTTTCCGACCGAGACGGAGGACCACCTGGCGCAGCTGCTGGACCTGGTGGAGGCCTGCGACCTCTCCTTCCTGCACGTCTTCCCCTATTCCGAACGGCCGGGCACGGCGGCCGCCCGGATGCCCGCGCTGCCGGTGGCGGTGCGGCGGGAGAGGGCGGCGCGGCTGCGGGAGGCCGGGCGGCGCGCGGCCCGGCGGCTCTATGACGGCCGGCTCGGCCGGGTGGAATCGGTGCTGGTCGAACGCGGCGGGCGGGGCCATACGGAGCAGTTCGTGCCGGTCCGGCTGCGCGGGCCCGGCCCCGGCGCGGGCGAACTCGCCGGGATGCGTGCCGTTGGCGCGGATGACGACGGCCTGATCGTGGAGCGGGTGTAGAAGCGATGGCGCTCAAGGGACTCTGGGACCGCCTGCGCGGCCGCGACACCTCGCAGCCGCAGCCCGCGGCGCCGGTGGTCGATCCCGGGGTGGTGCCGGTGCCGCCGGTGCTGCCGATCCTGCCGGACCCGAATGCGCCGCCGCCCTTCGCGACGCCGACCGAGCCCTTCGACGATCCGCCCCCCGCCGCGCCACCCCCGGCACCGCCAGCCCCGCCCGCCCTGCCCAAGACGCGCCCGGCCGACGACCATGCGGCGGTCGAGGAGGCGCTGGCCGGCACCGAGCCCGAGCCGCCGCCCGCGCCCGAACGCCCCCCGGCGCCCGAGCCCGAGCCCGCGCCCGAGCCCGAGCAGAAGACAGGCTGGTTCTCCCGCCTGAAGGCCGGGCTGTCGCGTTCGACGGCGCGGCTGACGGACGCCATCACCACCGTCTTCCGCAAGCGCCGCCTGGACGATGAGGCGCTGGAGGAGCTGGAGGAGACGCTGATCGCCGCCGATCTCGGCGTGCCCGCCGCGCGCCGCATCGTGGAGGGCTTCCGCCGCACCCGCTTCGGCAAGGAGGTCACCGACGAGGAGGTGAAGGCCGCGCTGGCCGACGCCGTCGCGGAGATCCTGGCCCCCGTCGCGCGCCCGATGGAGATCGAGCCGCGGCACGCGCCGCATGTCGTGCTGGTGGTGGGCGTGAACGGCACCGGCAAGACCACCACCATCGCCAAGCTCGGCCAGCAGTATCGCCGGCAGGGGCTGAAGGTGATGTTCGCCGCCGGCGATACCTTCCGCGCCGCGGCGGTGGAGCAGCTGCAGATCTGGGGCGAGCGCACCGGCTGCCCGGTGGTGGCGCCCGCGAAGATGGGCGCCGATGCCGCGGGCCTCGCGCATGACGCGCTGGCGCGGGCGCGGGCCGAGGGCATTGACGTGCTGCTGATCGACACCGCTGGGCGGCTGCACAACAAGGCCGCGCTGATGGAGGAGCTGCGGAAGATCATCCGCGTGATCCGCAAGCTCGACCCCGCGACGCCGCATTCGGTGCTGCTGACGCTGGATGCCACCACCGGCCAGAACGCGATCAGCCAGGTCCGCATCTTCAAGGAGATGGTGGAGGTCAGCGGCCTCGCGGTGACGAAGCTCGACGGCAGCGCCAAGGGCGGCGTCGTGGTGGCGCTGGCGCAGGAGATCGGGCTGCCGGTCCACATGGTGGGCGTGGGCGAGAAGGCCGACGACCTGCGCCCCTTCACCGCGCGGGACTTCGCCCGCGGGCTGGTGGGCCTGGGCTGACGCGGCGCGTGGCGTTCAGCGGCGCAGCGCGAAGGGGTTCTGCGTCCCGCGTTCCCCGGTGCGGGGATTGATGTTCCCGCGGGACGACCAGTTGTCCGTCCGGCTGCGGTTCGGCGCCGTGCGCGCATGCGGCGGCACATAGGTTCCGCCCCGGGTGACATGCCCGCGGACATGTGTGCTGCCGCTGCGCACCTGCTCGAAGCCCGACGTGGCAGGCAGGGGCGGGACGGCCGGCGCCGCTGCCGCGCCGCCAGCGGCCAGCATCGCCGCGAGGAACAGGACAGGGGTGCGCATGGGACTCTCCAGTCCAGATGGTGCGATAGCGTAACGCAAGGCGGTCCCGCTGCGAGGGTGGGGCGCGGTCACTCCGCCCGCATCCCCGTCCGCCGCACCACATCGGCCCAGCGCGCCACCTCGGCGCGGATGGTGCGGCCGAGCTCCTCCGGCGTGCCGGGCGCGGCCTCCGCGCCTTCCGCGGCAAGCCTCGCCTGCACCTCGGCGTCGGTCATGGCGCGGCGGACCTCCGCATTCAGCCGCGCGATGACGGGCGCGGGCACGCCGGCGGTGGTGACCACGCAGTACCACTGCGTCGTCTCGAACCCCGGCACACCCTGTTCGGCGATGGTCGGGATCTCGGGCGCCGCGCGCATCCGCTGCGCGGAGGAGACGCCGAGCGCGCGCAGCCGTCCGTCGCGCACCAGCGGCATCACCACCGTCCCGCCGGTCATGGTGAAGTCGATCTGCCCCGCCACCAGGTCGTTCGCCATCGGCCCGCTGCCGCGATAGGGCACATGCGTCCAGTCCACCCCCGCCGCATGGCCGAGCGCGGCGGCCGCGATATGCGCCGCGCTGCCGTTGCCGGCCGAGCCGTAGGTGAGCTCGCCCGGCCGCTGCCGCGCGATGGCCAGGAGTTCCTGCAGGTTGCGCGCCGGCACGCGCGGATGCACCGCCAGGATGTTCGGCACCAGCGCCACCATCGAGACCGGCGCCACGCCCTCCACCGGGTCGAAGGAGAGCCGGGGATAGAGGCTCGGGTTCACGCCGAGCGTGCCGATATGGCCGAGCATGATGGTGTAGCCATCGGCCGGCGCACGCACCACGATCTCGTGCCCGACGGTCCCGCCCGCGCCGCCGCGGTTCTCCACCACGACGGAGACGCCGAGCCCCGCGGTCATGCGGGGCGCGAGCACGCGCGCCATGATGTCCGTGGTGCCGCCGGGCGCAAAGGGCACGACGAAGCGGATCGGCCGGTCGGGCCAGGTCCCCTGCGCGCGCCCCGCGGCGGGGAACAGCGCCGGCGCGGCGAGGGCGGCGAACAACGTGCGGCGATGCATGGCGGTCTCTCTCCCGGTCTTTTCTTCTTCGGTCCTCGTCGCCGTCCCCGGCGCGCGCGGTCAGAACGCAAAGCGGCTCATCCCCCCGTCCACCGGGATCACGGTGCCGGTCACATAGGCCGCGCGCGCGCTGGCGAGGAAGACGGCAAGGTCGGCGATCTCCCCGGGCTCGCCGAAGCGCAGCGCCGGGATCTCGGCCTCGGCGAACTCACGCTCCGCCTCCGGCGTCGGGTAGCGCCTCGCGATCTGCTCGCTGCGGATGCGGCCGGGCTGGAGGCAGTTGATGGTCACGCCATCCGCCGCAACCTCCCGCGAGAGCCCCTTGGACCAGACATGCACCGCGGCCTTCGCGGCGAAGGCGGCGT
The DNA here is from genome assembly GCF_050563535.1 of Falsiroseomonas sp. CW058. Taxonomy (NCBI): domain Bacteria; kingdom Pseudomonadati; phylum Pseudomonadota; class Alphaproteobacteria; order Acetobacterales; family Roseomonadaceae; genus Falsiroseomonas; species Falsiroseomonas sp. CW058. The sequence goes on along the minus strand of NZ_JBNXUO010000016.1, from coordinate 92,056 downwards.
TGATGATCCGCGGTTCCGACGTGCCGGTGAAGTTGACGATGCGCCCCCAGCCGCGCGCGCGCATCCCGGGCACCAGCGCATGGGTCAGCTCGCGCAGGCGGTGGAAGTTCAGCTCCATCCCCTCGTCCCACGCCTCCCGCGGGGCGTCGAACGCCAGCGGCCGGCTGCCGCCCGCGGCATTGACCAGGATGTCCACGCCACCGAGCGCGGCTTCCGCCGCCGCGGCCAGCGCCACCGGCGCGCCGGGGGCCATCAGGTCGGCGGCGAGGGGGACGATCTCCGCCCCGCCCTCGGCCGCGACGGCGGCGGCCAGCGCCGCCACATCCTCCGCCCGCCGCGCCGCGCCGGCCACGCGCGCGCCTTCGAGCGCGAGCGCGCGCGCCACCGCGCGGCCGATGCCCTGGCTCGCCCCCGTCACCAGCGCGCGGCGCCCCTTCAGCCCCAGATCCATCCCGCGAATCCCGTGTGTGCGGCGCGCAGTGTCGCGACCCGCGCCGCCCGCCGCAAGGCGGCGCGGTTGACGCCGGACGGTGCCGCGCCGAGCCTCGGCGCAGCCATGAGGAGACGAGAGGGATGGAAACCCGCTGGGAACGCCTGACCGCGCCGGAACTGCGCGACCTGGCGACGCGCGACGCCGTGGTGGTGCTGCCGGTCGGCAGCCTGGAACAGCACGGGCCGCACCTGCCGGTCTGGACCGACAGCTTCATCGGCCATGCCGTCGCCGTGCGCGGCGCGGAACTCGCGGCCGATGTCCCGGCCGTGGTGCTGCCGCCGATGTGGACCGGCCTTTCGGAACACCACTTCCCCTTCGGCGGCACGATCAGCCTGGACTACGCCACCTTCGCGGGCGTGCTGCGCTGCGTCGCGCGGTCCATCCTGGCGGACGGCTTCCGGCGGCTGTTCCTGCTGAACTCGCATGGCGGCAACATCGAGCCGCTGGCCGTCGCCTCGCGCGAGATGGCGCATGAATTCGGCATCCCCGTGGTCACCACCACCGTCACGAAGCTCGACCCGGAGGGGCTGCGCGCGGCGCTGACGGCACAGCCCGGCATGCAGCATGCGTGCGAGGCGGAGACGAGCCTGTGGCTGCACCTCGCCCCCGGCCAGGTGCGGCAGGCGGAGATCGCGAACACCATCTCCCCCGGCGGCTTCTCGGCCGGCGACGCGGCGGCGACGCGCTTCTGGTCCTTCGCCGAACGCGCGCCGGTGACGGGCGTGCGCGGCGACCCGCGGGCGGCGACCGCCGAGAAGGGCAGGGCGATCTTCGAGGGGATGGCGGCGGGGCTCGCGCGGATGCTGCGCGACCGCGCGCTGTGGCAGGCGCCGGACCCGGTTTGGCGGGTGGACCGGGCGGGGACGCAGCCGCCCGATCCTATTGGATCGGTATCCTGAGCCGCGCGCCGGGCACCACCATGTCGAAGGGGCGGTCGGGCCCGGTCTCGCGCAGGTGCTCGCGCCCGAAGGTCACGCCGGGGCGGCGTTCGGGCGGCAGCAGCATCGGCTCCAGCGTCGGGTTGTGGTAGCTGCTGAAGCGGTCGCGCGGCGCCTCGATGCTGCGGTTGGGCACCGGGGCGAGGTCGCTGCGCACCCGCGGCGCCGTGGCGGGGGCGCCGAGCTGGAAGGGCTCGGTGGTGGTCTTGCGGAGGCGCGGGATGCGGGCGCCGCCGCCGCCGCCGCCCTGGGCCTGGTTCGCCGCCACAGGGCGGTCCTGGGCGGCCGCGCCGGGGACGGGCCCCAGGCCGAGCAGCAGAATCGGCAGCGTCAGCAAGGCCCGCATCAGACGCCCTCCGCCAATGGCCGGATGCCCCGCAGGTCCTCCGGCGGGTTGGTGCGCGGCGCGCCGAGCGGACCTTGGCCCGCCTCGCGCCAAGCCTTCAATACCCAATGGACCGAGGGGAAGGCGAGGTCTTCCCACGGGATTTCGTCCCAGGAGAACAGCCGCACCTCCAGGCTTTCCGCGCCGGCCGCGAATCCGGGGCGGGCGAGGGTGGCGCGGAACAGCACCTGCACCTGGCCGATGCGCGCGATGGAGTAGACGGCGAGGATGCCGTCGAGCGCGAGCTCGGCGCAGGCTTCCTCCCGCGCCTCCCGCTTGGCCGCTTCCTCCACCGTCTCGCCGAGTTCCATGTAGCCGGCGGGGATGGTCCAGAAGCCCGCGCGCGGGTTGATCGCGCGGCGGCAGAGCAGGATGCGGCCGTCGACGGAGACGACGGAGCCGGTGACGATCTTCGGATTCTCGTAGGCGATGTAGCCGCATTCGGCACAGGTCAGGCGCTCGCGATCCTCGCCTTCGGGGATGCGGCGGATGAAATGGCTGGAGGCGGACATGGCCCCAGGGTGGGGCGGGCGCGGCGTCGCCGCAAGGCGCTTCGCATCACGAGCTTGCGGCGGGCTGGGCAAGGCCTGCGGCCCGCGCATCCCGCCCGCGCCGTCACGTCAGACCCGGAGGTCGAGCAGCGAGCCCCGCGGCATCGGGCCGGCGGGGGGCGGCGGCAGCGCATCCAGCCGGCGATCCGGCGCGGTGGGGTTGCCGGGCTGCGGCGCGCTGGAGGCGGCGCGCGCCTGGGCCGGGCCCTGGGCCCGCGAGACCTCCGCCGTGAAGGCGGCGAGCGAGTTGAGGCTGATCATGCGGACGACCATAGGCCGTAAATCTGAACGGCTACTGAATCGCTCACGCGGGGCGGTGACGGGCCGGATCGGGCGCATGCCGCAGCTTGCGCCCGGGCCACGTTAACCTTCAAGCAACCTGTGGTGGCAACCACCACAATTGTTCCGGAAATCTGAATGGCGGCGCGCGTCCGGCGCGCCTCCTATGCCGCCGCCTCCAGCGCCGCCACGCCCGGCAGGGTCTTGCCCTCCAGCCATTCCAGGAATGCGCCGCCGGCGGTCGAGACGTAGGTCATCCGTTCCGCCACCCCGGCATGGCGTAGCGCCGCCACCGTGTCGCCGCCGCCCGCGATCGACTTCAGCCCGGCGGAGGCCGTCATCGCCGCGACGGACTGCGCGACGGCGACGGTCGCGGCATCGAAGGGCGGCGTCTCGAAGGCGCCGAAGGGGCCGTTCCAGACAAGGGTGGAGGCCTGGCGCAGCCGCGATTCGACCATCGCCACCGTGTCCGGCCCGACATCGAGGGCCATCATCCCTTCCGGCACGCGGTCCACGTTGACGGTGCGGGTGTCGGGATGCGGCTTGAACTCGGCCGCGCAGACCAGGTCCACCGGAAGCACGATCTCGCAGCCGACCTTCTGCGCCTGCTCCAGGATGGCGCGGGCGGTGTCGTGCATCTCCGCCTCCTGCAGGGACCGGCCCATCGGGTGGCCCTGCGCGGCGAGGAAGGTGTTGGCCATCGCGCCGCCGATCACCAGCACATTCACCTTGGAGGTGAGGTTGCCGAGCAGGTCGAGCTTGGTGGAGACCTTGGCGCCGCCGACGATCGCGACCACCGGCCGGGCGGGGTTGCCGAGGGCGGCGTCGAGCGCCTTCAGCTCCGCCTCCATCAGCCGCCCGGCATGGGCCGGCAGCAGCCGTGCCACGCCTTCCGTCGAGGCATGGGCGCGGTGGGCGGCGGAGAAGGCGTCGTTGACATAGGCATCCGCGAGCCTGGCGAGCCCCGCGGCCAGGGCGGGGTCGTTCTTCTCCTCGCCCGCATGGTAGCGCGTGTTCTCGAGCAGCAGCACATCGCCATCGGCCAGCCGCGCCACTGCGGCTTCCGCCTCCGGCCCGATGCAGTCATCGGCCCAGGCGACGGGGCGGCCGAGGGCGGCCGACAGCGCCTCCACCATCGGCTTCAGCGACATCTCCGGCACGCGGCGGCCCTTGGGGCGGTCGAAATGCGAGCAGACGACGACGCGCGCACCCTTCTCGGCCAGCTCGCGGATGGTGGGGCAGAGGCGTTCGATGCGGGTGCGGTCGGTGATCGCCCCGTCGCGCACCGGCACGTTGAGGTCGGCGCGCAGCAGCACGCGCCGTCCGCGCGGGTCGAGGTCGTCGAGGGTGCGGAAGCGGGCCATGGGGATCTCGTCCATATGCGATGGAAACCCTCCCCGCCCCTCGATGACCCTCCCCCGCGGGTGGGGGAGGGCAGGGCAGGGGACGCGGGAGGCTCAGAGGCTTCCGAGCAGCGCCGCGGTGTCCGACATGCGGTTGGAGAAGCCCCATTCGTTGTCGTACCACGCCATCACGCGCACCAGCGCGCCGTCCACCACCTGCGTCTGCGTCGCATCGAAGGTGGAGGAATGGGCGTCGTGGTTGAAGTCGATGCTGACCAGCGGCGCGGTGTTGTAGCCGAGGATGCCCTTCAGCTCGCCCTCGGCCGCTTCCTTCATCGCCGCGTTCACCATCTCCTTCGTGACGCCCGGCGTGTTCAGGTTCACGTCGAGCGATATGAGCGAGACGTTCGGCGTGGGGATGCGGATGGCGGTGCCGTCCAGCTTGCCCTTCAGCTCCGGCAGCACCAGGCCCACCGCCTTCGCCGCGCCCGTGCTGGTCGGGATGGCGCTGACCGCGGCCGCGCGGGCGCGGTGCAGGTCCTTGTGCAGCGTGTCGACCGTGTTCTGGTCGCCGGTATAGGCGTGGATCGTCACCATGTAGCCGCGCGCGATGCCCCACTTCTCGTGCAGGACCTTCGCCACGGGCGCGAGGCAGTTGGTGGTGCAGGACGCGTTGGAGACGATCTGGTGCGACGGCTTCAGGATCCTGTGGTTCACGCCGTAGACGATGGTGGCCTGCGCGGTCGCGTCCGCATGCGCCTCCGCCCAGGTCACGGGCGCGCTGACCAGCACCTTGCGCGCGCCGGCCTGCAGCAGCAGCGCGGCCTTGTCGGAGTTGGTGAAGATGCCGGTGCATTCCGCCGCGACATCCACCCCCTGCCAGGGCAGCTTCGTCGGGTCGCGCTCGGCCGTCACCTTGATGGGCGCATAGGTCCGGCCATTGGCCGAGATGAGCAGGCTGTCGCCCTCCACCCGCACCTCGCCCGGGAAGCGGCCATGGACGCTGTCGTAGCGGAACAGGTGGGCGTTCGCCTCCACGCTGCCGAGGTCGTTGATCGCGACGCATTCGACGTCGCTGCGCCCGCTCTCGATCATCGCGCGCAGCACTAGGCGACCGATGCGCCCGAACCCGTTGATGGCGACCTTCACGGCCATGTCCGTCTTCCCCTTCCCGTCTTCTCTACACGTCAGCCAAGGCGCTTCTTCACCGCCGCCGCCACGGCGTCCGGCGTGATCCCGAAATGCCGGAACAGGTCATCGGCCGGCGCGCTGGCGCCGAAGCCCTGCATCCCGATGAAAATGCCGTCGGGGCCGGTCCAGCGTTCCCAGCCCATCGGGCCGGCGGCCTCGATCCCCACGCGCAGCGCGGAACCCAGCACCCCCGCGCGGTATCCTTCGTCCTGCGCGGTGAAAAGTTCCCAGCAGGGCAGCGACACCACCGCGGTCGGGACGCCCTCCGCCTCCAGCGCCGCGCGGGCGGTCATGGCCAGCGACACCTCGGACCCGGTGGCGACCAGCGTGGCGCGGCGTTCGCCGGACGCCTCGGCCAGCACGTAGCCGCCGCGGGCGCAGCGGTTCTCGCCCGCCTCGGCCCGCAGCGCCGGCAGGTTCTGCCGCGACAGCGCCAGCACCGAAGGGCCATCGGCGCGCTTCACCGCCAGTTCCCAGCATTCCGCCGTCTCCATCGCATCCGCCGGGCGGAACACGAACAGGTTCGGCATGGCGCGGAGCGAGGCGAGCGTCTCGACCGGCTGGTGCGTCGGCCCGTCCTCGCCGAGGCCGATGCTGTCATGCGTCAGCACATGGATCACGCGCTGGCGCATCAGCGCCGCAAGCCGCAGCGCCGGGCGCAGGTAGTCGGCGAAGATCAGGAAGGTGCCGGAATAGGGGATGATGCCGCCATGCAGCGCCATCCCGTTCATCGCGGCCGCCATGCCGTGCTCCCGCACGCCCCAGTGGACGTAGCGGCCGGCATAGTTGCCGGGCGAGATCGCCGGGATGCCCTTGACGTTGGTGTTGTTGGAGCCGGTGAGGTCGGCCGAGCCGCCCACCATCTCCGGCACCGCCGGCACCAGCGCCTCGAGCGCGCGCTGCGAGGCGATGCGCGTCGCGACCTTCGGCTTCGCCTCCGCATGGCCCGCGCGCAGTTCCGCCAGCCTCTCGTGCCAGGATTCCGGCAGGCGGCCGGCGATGGCGCGGTCGAATTCGTCCTTCTGCGGGTGCCGCGCCAGGCGCTTCAGCCAGGACCGGCGGGTGCCGGCGCCGCGGCGGCCGGCGGCTTCCCAGCGTTCCTTGAGGCCTTCCGGCACCTCGAAGGGCGGGTGGTTCCAGCCCATCGCCGCCTTGGCGGCGGCGGCCTCGGCGGGACCGAGCGGCGCGCCGTGGCTGGCCGCCGTGCCCGCTTTGTTGGGAGAGGAGAAGCCGATGATGGTGCGGCAGGCGATCAGCGTCGGCTTGCGGTTCCGCATCGCCCAGGACAGCGCGGCCGCCACCTCGTCATGGTCGTGCCCGTCCACCCGCCGCACCGCCCAGCCATAGGCCGAGAAGCGCTTCAGCGTGTCATCCGTGAAGGACAGCGCCGTGTCGCCGTCGATCGAGATGGAGTTGTCGTCCCAAAGCACGCAGAGCCGGTCGAGCTTCAGGTGCCCGGCGATCGAGGCGGCCTCGTGGCTGATCCCCTCCTGCAGGTCGCCGTCGGACGCGATGACCCAGGTGCGGTGGTCCACCAGCGACTTGCCGAAGCGCGCCGCCAGCATCCGCTCGGCCAGCGCCATGCCGACCGCGGTGGAGATGCCCTGGCCGAGCGGCCCGGTCGTCGTCTCGATTCCCGGATGCTCGCCGTATTCCGGATGGCCCGCGGCGGGGGAGTGGAGCTGGCGGAAGCGCCGGATCTCCTCGATCCCCATGCCGGCCTGCCCGGTCAGGTGCAGCAGGGCATAGAGCAGCATGGACCCGTGCCCGGCCGACAGCACGAAGCGGTCGCGGTCGGGCCAGCGCGGGTCGGCCGCGTCGTATTTCAGGAAGCGCCCGAACAGCACGGTCGCGACATCCGCCATGCCCATCGGCATGCCGGGATGGCCGGATTTCGCCGCCTCCACCGCATCGATCGCAAGCGCGCGGATGGCGTCGGCCATCCGGCGTTCCTCGGACGCGGGGCGGGCGAGCAACCGGGCCTGGAGCGCCTGGGCGGGCGTGGGCTCCGTGCGGGGCTGGGTATCGGGTTCGGTGGTGGCCAAAACGGGGTCCTCTCGGCGCCGCCGCTATAGAGGCGGGGCGGCCCCCGGACAACCCGCGCCGGGAACAAGCCAGCGCGCGGCGCAGGGCGGGGACGGGCGGTGGCGCGGCGCCGGGCGCCCCGCTAGTCTCCGTGCGATGCAGGAGAGCCCCCTCGCCGAGGCGCCCCGTGACGGGCTGCCCCCCATGCCGCCCGGCCCGCCGCATGAGGAGAAGCACTTCACCCAGAACGCGCTGGTGCGCGACCTGGTCATCGGCACCGCGGATGGGCTGACCGTGCCCTTCGCGCTGGCCGCCGCGCTGTCCGGCGCCGTCGCGGCCAATCCGCTGATCGTGACCGCAGGCCTGGCGGAGATCGCGGCGGGCTGCGTGGCCATGGGCCTCGGCGGCTACCTCGCCGCCCGCACCGAGGCCGACCACTACGCGGCCGAGCGCCGGCGCGAGGAGGAGGAGAGCGATCTCTACCCCGACCGGGAGAAATGGGAGGTCGCGGCCATCCTCCACCGCTACGGCGTGCGCGGCGAGGTGCTGCGCCAGGCGGTGGAAGCCATCGCGTCCGACCGCAAGAAGTGGGTCGACTTCATGATGCGCTTCGAGCTGGACCTGTCGGAGCCCGACCCGAACCGGGCCGCGACCTCGGCCGCGACGATCGGCGGCGCCTATGTGGTGGGCGGGCTGATCCCGCTCGTGCCCTACATGGTGTTCAGCAGCACCGGCCCGGCGCTGGCGCTGTCCTCCACGCTGACGGGGCTGGCGCTGCTCGGCTTCGGCTGGCTGAAGGCGAGGGCGACCGGCCTGCCGCCGCTGCGGGGCGCGGTGCAGACGCTGGCAGTGGGCGGAGCGGCCGCGGTGGTGGCCTATCTCGTGGCGTCGCTTTTCGGCCACTGACACCGGTATTCGCGCAACGATTGAAGGTCTGGACTGGTTTCATCAACTTGTTTCGGCGCATCCTTCGCCGCGCGCCCCATTCCGCCCCGCCGATCGCCGGCCGTGGCCCGTGCGCGACCGGAGACCACCATATGCGCCGCAACCTCCTCGCCGCCCTCGCGGCACTTCCCCTCGCGCTCGGTACCGCCGGCAGCGTCCAGGCCCAGGGCCAGCAGGACTTCACCCTGGTGAACCGCACCGGCTACCAGATCAACGAGATCTATGTCGGCCCGTCCAGCAGCCCGAACTGGGGGCGCGACCTGCTCGGCGCCAATGTCCTGCCGAACGGCCGCACCTTCGACATCCGCTTCCCCGGCGGCAGCCGCGAATGCCTGTGGGACATCAAGGTCGTCTATGACGACGGCGACCAGTCGCAGTTCATGCGCGCGAACCTGTGCAGCATCTCGCGCATCACGCTGTTCTGGAACCGCCAGGCCGGCCAGACCCGCTTCGTGACCGAGTGACGCGTCCCTCCGGGGCGGGATGCCGCCCCGGAGAGCGTCGGATCAGTTCGCCGGCGCCGGTGCGGGCCGCTCCAGCACGCGGCGCTCCGCCTCGGCGATCTGCTGGCGGAGCTGGAGCAGCTGCGCCTCGCCCTGGCGCACCGCCGTCTGCACCTCGGAGAGGCGCGATTCGGCGGCCTGCACGCGACCGGCCAGCTGTTCCTGCACCGCGCGGGCCTCGGCCCGGGCCGCCTCGGCCCGGCGCGCGGCCTCGGCGGCCTCCGCGCTCGCCTGTTCCTGCGCGCGGCGGCTTTCGGCCAGCGCAGCTTCGGCGCGGCGCCGTTCCTCGGCCAGGGCGGCCACCTGCTGCCCCGCCTGCGCCGCGGCCTGCCGGCGTTCGGCCAGCGCGCCGCCAGCACCTTCCGCTTCCTGCCGCAGCGCGACAAGGCGCTGCTCGCCTTCCGCCACCTGCCGCGCCAGGGCCTGAAGAGCCTGCTCCGCCGCCGCGCCGCGGGCCGCGACCTCCTGCACCCGCGCCTCGGCCGCCTGGGCGACGCGCGCCAGCTCGTCCCGCGCGGCGGCGAGGCGCTGCAACTCCGCCGTCCCGCGTTCGACCGCGGACACGCGCTCCGCAAGGAGCGCCTCGGCCTGCGCCACCGCGGCGCGCACCTGGCCGAGTCGGCCCTCGCCCTGCGCGGCGGCCGCGGCAAGGCGCGTCTGCTCGGCCTGCGCGGCGGCGAGCCGCGCGGTCGCCTCCTCCACCGCGCGCGCGGCCTGGAGCTGCCGCGCCTCCACCTCGCCCAGCGCGCCGCGGCGGGTGGCCAGGTCGGCCTCGGCCAGGGCGATCCGGTCGTTGAGGCCGCGCAGCCGCTGCTCGGCCTGGGCCAGCGCCGCCTCGCGCCCCGTCAGCCCTTCCTGCGCGCGGCCCGTCTCGGCGCCGATCTGCGCCAGCCGCGCCTCGGCGGCCTGGATGCCGGCGGCGAGTTCGGCGCTGCGGCCTTCCAGCGTGCGCACCGCCTCGGCCGTCGAATCGCGCGCGGCGGCGGCGCGGGCCTGGGCGGCTTCCGCCTGGCGGATCGCCTCCTGCCGCTCGGCCAGCGCCGCCTCGGCGGCTCCCGTCTCCTGCCGGAGCGCGGCCAGCCGCGCCTCCGTCTCCGCCACGCCGCGGCCGAGTTCCTCGCCGCGCTGGCGCAGCGCCTGGCCCTGCTGCTCCGCGGTGGCGATCGCCTCCCGCGCGGCCGTCGCCGCCGCGTGGGAGCGTTGCAGCGCCGCCTCCTGCTCGGCCACCTGGCCGCGCAGGGCGGCCAGCTGCGTCTCCGCCGCCTGCGCCTCGGCCCGCAGGCGCTGCGCCGCGGCCTCGGCCTGGGTGCGGGCCTGCTCGGCCTGCGTCGCGCGCTGGCGGATGGTGGCGAGTTCGCCATTCGCCTGGCGTTCCTGCGCCAGCGTGCGGTCCAGCTCGCTCCGCCCGGTCTCCGCCGCGCGCAGCCGCGTGGCGGTCTCGCTGATCGTGCCGCCGCGGCTGAAGGCGATGCTCCATCCGATGACGGCCAGCAGCAGCAGGATGGCGAGCGAGGCCAGCGCCGCACGCGGCCAGGACAGGATCTGGTTCATCGGGGTCCCCGGTTTCGTTGCCCCCGGTCATGCCCGAAACCGCGCCCGGCCTCATGTGACAGTTGCGCGTGCTCACACGGCCGGGATGAGCGGCGCGCCGTCCCCCGCCTCCGTGCTCATCCCCGCCCGATCGCCTGGAACTCGGGGTTGGGCTTCAGGTCGATGCTGTTGGCCAGCCGGTTGGACATGGAGAAGAAGGCGGCGATGGCGCCGGCATCCCAAAGCTCGTCCTGCGTCAGCCCGGCATCCAGCAGCGCCTTCCGGTCCTCGGCCGTGACCAGGTGGGACTGGGTGGCGACCTTCGTGGCATAGGCCAGGATGGCGCGCAGCCGCGGGGTCAGGCTTGCCTTCCGCCAGTTCGCCGCCACCAGCTCGCTCATCGCCGGGTCCTTCGCGCGGACCCGCAGGATCGCGCCATGCGCGACGACGCAGTACTGGCACTGGTTGCCGATGGAGATCGCGACGACGATCGCCTCGCGCTCCGCCGCCGTCAGCCCGTCGCGCTTGCCCATCAGCGCGTCGTGATAGGCCATGAAGGCGCGGAACTCCTCCGGCCGCCAGGCGAGTGCAAGGAAGATGTTGGGGATGAAGCCGGATTTCTCCTGCACCGCCAGGATGCGCGCGCGGACATCCTCGGGCATGGCGGCCAGGTCCGGCACGGGGAAGGCGGAGATCGGGTCGGACATGCGCTGCGCTCCTTGCCGGCGGGACGCCGGCCTGCGAATCATCGGGGCGAGAGATCCGGGAGAGCAAGACCATGGCCCATGCCCTCGGGGAGCCCGCGGCTCCCGCCCTGCTTCGCAATTCCGCGCTGGATTCGGAAGCCGTCCGACAGGCGCGCATCGACCTGGCTGCCTGTTTCCGCATGGCCGCCCGGCTCGGCCTGCACGAGGGGATCTGCAACCACTTCTCCCTGGTGGTGCCGGGGCGGGACGACCTGTTCCTGGTGAACCCCTATGGCTGGGCCTTCGCCGAGGTCACGGCATCGCGCCTGCTGGTCTGCGACTTCGCCGGCAACGTCGTGGCGGGGGAGGGCGTGCCGGAAGCCACCGCCTTCTTCATCCATGCCCGCGTCCACCGGAACGTCCCGCGCGCGCGGGCCTGCTTCCACACGCACATGCCGAACGCCACCGCGCTGGCCATGCTGGAAGGCCCGCCGCTGGCATGGGCGGGGCAGACGGCGCTGAAGTTCTACGGACGGACGGTGGTGGACGACCACTACAACGGCCTCGCCCTCGACACCGACGAGGGCGACCGCATCGCGGCCTCGATCGGGGATGCCGACATCGTCTTCATGCGGAATCACGGCGTGATGGTGTGCGGCCCCACCGCCGCCGAGGCCTGGGACGACCTCTACTACCTGGAGCGCGCGGCGGAGGCGCAGCGCCTTGCGCTGTCCACCGGCCGGCCGCTGAAGCCGGTGCCGCACGAGATGGCGATGAAGACCTACCTGCAGATGCGCGAGGGCGACCGAGAGAGCGCACGCCTGCACCTTGAAAGCATCAAGCGCATCCTGGCGCGGGACGAGCCGGACTTCGCCGATTGACGCCCGCCCGCCCCGACCCGCGGGGCCTGCTGCTGCTGCTCGCGACCGTCTGCGGCTGGGGCTTCAACTGGCCGGCGATGAAGCTGCTGCTGGAGGAGGTGCCGCCCTTCACCATGCGCGTGGCCTGCGCCGCCATCGGCTTCGCGCTGCTGGTCGGGATCGCGCTGGCGCGGCGCGAATCGCTCGTCGTGCCCCGCGCGCTCTGGCCGCGGCTCTGCCTCGTCTCGGCGCTCAACGTCACGGCCTGGATGGGGCTCGCCTCCTTCTCGCTGCTGTGGCTGGCGGCGGGGGAGGCGACGATCGTCTGCTACACCATGCCGGTCTGGGCCTCCGTCCTCGCCTGGGCGCTGCTCGGGGAACGGATGACGCGGCGCCGCCTCGGGGCGCTGGCGCTCGGGCTCGGCGGGCTGGCGGTGCTGGTGCTCGGGCGGGGCGTCGATGTGGGGGTGGCGAAGCTGCCGGGGGTGGGCATCGCGCTGACGGCGGCCATCCTGTTCTCGCTCGGCACCGTGGTGACCAAGCGCTGGCCGCTCGGCCTGCCGCCGACCTCGGGCACCGCCTGGCAGATGGTGGTGGGCTGCGCGCCGCTGCTGGTCGCGGCGCTGCTGGTGGAACGGCCGGACCCCGCGGCGATCTCGCCGCTCGGCTGGGGGCTGCTGGCCTATGGCGGGGTCGGGCCGCTCGGGCTCTGCTACCTCGCCTGGTTCGGGGCGCTGCGGCGTCTGCCGGCCTCCGCGGCATCCATGGGCACGCTGCTGACGCCGGTGGTGGGCGTGCTGGCCGCCGCCGCCTTCCTGGGCGAGCCGCTGGGCCTGCGGGAAGTGCTGGCGCTGTCGCTGACCGCCGGCGGCGTCCTGCTGGCGGTGCGCGGCTAGACTTGGCATAGCTCCGGCGATGACAGACCGACCGCTGATCCGCCTCAACCCCGGCGCCGACCGCCGCGTGAAGGCGGGGCACCCCTGGGCCTTCTCCAACGAGGTGGCGATGACGCCGGCGCTGCGCGCCCTGCCGCCCGGCACGGTCGTGCGGCTGGAAGGCGACGACGGCGTGCGGCACGGCGCCTGGCATTTCAACCCGCACAGCCTGATCGCCGCGCGCCGCCTGGATGCGGACCCCGCCGCCCCCTGCGACGCCGGCTGGTTCCGCGCGAAGCTCGCCGCCTGCCTGGCGCTGCGCGACCGCCTGTTCGACGCACCCTTCTACCGCCTGGTCCATGCTGAGGCCGATGGCCTGCCCGGCCTGGTGATCGACCGCTACGGCGATGCCGTGGCGCTGCAGGCCAACACCGCCGGGATGGACCGCGCCATCCCCGACATCCTGGCGGCGCTGCGCGACCTGTTAGCGCCGCGCGTCGTCGTCGCGCGCAACGATTCCGCCGTCCGCAGGCTGGAAGGGCTGGAGGAGGGCGTCGCGCCCCTGCACGGCACCGACGGCACCGCGACGGTCGAGGAGGCGGGGCTGTCCTTCCCCGTCGACCTGCTCGGCGGGCAGAAGACCGGCTGGTTCTTCGACCAGCGCCCGAACCGCGCGCTGGTGGCGCGGATGGCGGCAGGGCGCACGGTGCTCGACGCCTTCTGCCATCTGGGCGGCTTCGGCCTCGCCGCCGCGCGGGCGGGCGCGCGGGAGGTGACGCTGCTCGACCGGTCGGAGCACGCGCTCGACCTCGCCACCCAGGCCGCGGCCGGCGCGGGCCTGGCAGGGCGCATCACGCCGCTGAAGGCCGAGGCGCTGGAGCACCTGGAACGCATGGCTGCTTCCGGCCGCCGCTTCGAGGTGGTGGTGGCGGACCCGCCCGCCTTCGCCAAGACCCGCAAGGACATCCCCGCCGCGCTGCGGGGCTACGCCAAGCTGGCGCGGCTCGCGGCCTCGGTCACCGCGCCGGGCGGCATCCTCTTCATCGCGTCCTGCTCGCACCATGTCGGCGTGCCGGACTTCGTCGAGGCGGTGGCCTGGGGCGTCCACCGCGCGCGGCGCGAGGCGCGGATCCTCGCCACCACCGGCGCCGGCCCCGACCATCCCGTGCATCCCGCCCTGCCCGAGAGCGCCTACCTCAAGGGCCAGCTCCTGGCGCTCGACTGATGCGGCGGCCGCGGCTGTCCGCGACCATGCGCGCCGCCTATGCGCGCACCGATTACGAGGCGGGGGGGATCGTCGCGCATATCGGCGCGCGCAGCCCCGCGCTCGATGCCCTGCTGCGGGCGGGGGGCGTGCGGCGCGCCGCCTTCGTCACCGCCTGGAACCCCTACAGCCGCAAGATGCCGCGCGGCTGGAACGACCGGATGCTGGACCGCCTGCGGGGCGCCGCGCGCGGCCGCATCCTGGCCGAGGGCTGGGGCAGCGGCCACGGCTGGGCGGAACGCCACCTGCTGCTGGCCGGCGACCCGCGGCGGATCGCCGTGCTGGCGCGGCGCTTCCGGCAGCACGCGCTGGTGGCGGTCGCCGTCGGGAAGCCGGTTCGCATCATCCTCGGGCTCGCCGCGCCCCGCGCCGCGACCGGCGTGGATGCGCGGACCCGGCGGGAGGAGCGGTAGGGCAGGGGCCGGCGCGGAAGCCGCCGCGCCGGCCCTCGCCTCATGCCCCCGGGCGGTCCGCGCCGAAGCTGTCGGCCTGCCGCGGGGTGAGGTCGATCTGCAGCTTCTCGAGCGTGGAGAAGCGGATCAGCTCGCCGGTGCCGAGGCCCTTCGGCCCCAGGTCGATCACGCCGCTCACGCCGGTCAGGTTGATGACGCCGTTCTCGATCCTGGGCTGCGCCGAGCCGGGGTCCAGCACGATGCGGCCCAGCAGCGCCTCCAGCGCCTTCTCCATCGCCTTCGGGTCGTCCGAGCCGATCCCGAACTGCCTGTCGAGATTCCCCTCGCCGGAGAAGTTCAGCACCAGCGTGTCGCCGTCGGCCCCGCCATTGACGGTGTCGTTGCCCTCGCCCGGCGCCCAGTGGATGACGTCGTGGCCCTGCCCGCCCTCGATCAGGTCGTGGCCGCCGCCGCCGAAGATGCGGTCGTCGCCGCCATCGGCGTTCAGCTCGTCGTCGCCGGCGTTGCCGAAGACCGTGTCCTGGCCGGTGCCGGCATAGACCACGTCGCTCCCCTCGCCACCGCGGATCTTGTCGTCGCCCTCGCCGCCCAGCAGCACGTCGTTGCCCGCGCGGCCGTCGATCGTGTCCTGGCTGTTCCCGCCGTCGAGGAAGTTGCCCAGGCTGTCGCCCGCCAGGCTGTCGTTGTTGGAGTTGTTCTGCGTGCCCCCGGTCACCCGGCTCAGCTCGTCGATCCCGATCGCCTGCTTCGTGCCCATCCCATCCTCCTCGTGCCGCATGCCGCGGTGGGAGGGTTCTGCCACGGCCCGCTACGATGCCGAAACAGGAATCGCCGATGGCCGGAAGCGCCCGCCCCTATGGCCGGGCGGGTTCAGAGGAAACGCTCCCGGATGTCCACCGTGCTCTCGCGGCCGAGCTTGTCGAAATGGGCCGCCAGCCACCTGTCCGCCGCTTCCCGCCCGTAGCGGCGCAGGGTCGAGAGGAAGTCCCAGTCGCCGTTCAGCTTGGTGGAGAGCTTGAACTGGCGCATCCGCTCCTCGTCCTCGATCATGTGCAGGAACAGCCGGCGGTAGCGCGGCTGTTCCAGCCGCCCGGCATCGAGCAGGCGCTGCACGAAGTCGATCGCGCGCATCTCCGCCATCAGGCTGGCGTTGAAGCTGATCTCGTTCAGGCGGTTGGTGATGTCGGTCGGATGCGTCGGCAGCTCGTCGCGCACCGTCGGGTTCAGCTGCACCAGCATGATGTCCGGCGCGCCGCCCTGTTCGTAGAGCGGCCAGAGCGCCGGGTTGCCGAGGTAGCCGCCATCCCAGAAGGGCTCGCCGTCGATCTCCACCGCCTTGAAGAACTGCGGCAGGCAGGCGGAAGCGAGGATGACGTCCACCGTCACCTCCTCCTTGCTGAACACCCGCGGCTTGCCGGTGCGGACGGAGGTGGCGGAGATGTAGAGCTTCGGCCCCTTGGTGCTGCGCAGGATCGCGGGGTCCACCTGGCCTTCCAGCACGGCGCGCAGCGGGTTCCAGTCATAGGGCGTCGGGTTGATCTGGTAGGGCGAGAGGATGCGCGTCATCGTCTCGAAGGTCTGGTAGGCGATCGACCAGGTGAGGTCGTGGCCCCAGATCGCCTTCTCCCACGGCGTGTTCTGCAGGGGCGAGACGGCAAGCCGCGCCGCCGCGTCGCGCCACAGCCGGTCGAGCGCGGCGCGCGCGCCCTCGCGCCCGCCCTCGCAGAGGCCCTGCACGAAGACGGCGGCGTTGACGGCGCCCGCGGAGGTGCCGGAGACGGCCTCGAACTCCAGCCGCTCCTCCTCCAGCAGGCGGTCGAGCACGCCCCAGGTGAAGGCGCCATGCGTGCCGCCGCCCTGGAGCGCGAGGTTGATGCGCCGGGTCGCCGGCCGCGCCACGGCGGGGCGCGCGACGGGCGACGCGCTGCTGCCGTTGGAGAGCGTGTCGGCCGCCTCGCGCCGGAACTCGTCCTCGATCATGCGGCGTCTTCGGGCGCGGCGGCGCGGCGCGGCGGCATCACTGCGCCACCCAGCCGCCGTCGACGCTGATGGCGGTGCCGTTGATGCTGCCGCTGTTGGGGCCGGCGAGGTACAGCGCCGCCTGCGCGATCTCCTCCACCTCGACCCACTTCTTGGTCGGCTGGCGTTCCAGCAGGAAGTCGGTCAGCGCCTTCTCCTCGTTGACGCCGTGCTTTTCGGCCAGCGGCTTCACCTGCGCCTCGGCCAGCGGAGTGCGGACGAAGCCGGGGCAGATGGCGTTGGCGGTGACGCCGGTGCGCGCCACTTCCAGCGCGACGGACTTGGTCAGCCCCATGACGCCATGCTTGGCGGCGACGTAGGCGGTCTTGAATGGGCTGGCGACCAGGCCGTGGGCGGAGGAGACGTTGATGATGCGCCCGAAGCCCTTCGCCAGCATCGCCGGCAGCGCCGCCTTGATGGCGTGGAAGTTGGAGGAGAGGTTGATCGCGACGATGCGGTCCCACTGCTCCTCCGGGAAGTCCTGCACGGGCGAGACATGCTGCACGCCGGCGTTGTTCACCAGGATGTCGCAGCCGCCGAGTTCCGCCTGGCAGGCCGCGACCATCGCCTTCACCTCGGCCGGCTTCGCCATGTCGGCCGGCGAATAGGGGGCGTCGCCCCCGCCCATCGCCGCGCCGACCGCCGCGCGCGCCTTCGCGATGTCCTCCGGCCGGCCGAAGCCGTTCAGCATGACCTTCGCCCCGGCCCCGGCGAAGCCGAGCGCGATGGCCAGCCCGATGCCGGAGGTGGAGCCGGTGACGAGGGCCGTGCGGCCCTCCAGCGTCTTGCCCATGCGTCGTCCTTCCCTGGCTGCCCCGTGCCGCGGTGCAGCAAAGCCGTTGCGGCCCGAAAGGTTGCTCAGGGCAGCCGGTTGAGCAAGCCGACGAGACGTTTCGAGAATGTGGACAGCAGCTTCGGCGCGTAGAAATCGCCCGCCGCGCGCTTCGCGGCCTCCGCCAGGGTGGGATAGGGCAGCACCAGCCCCGCCAGGGCCGAAAGCTTCATCCCGCGCGCGATCATCAGCGCGAAGGTGCCCGCCATCTCCCCCGCATGTGGCGCGAGGATGCCGGCGCCGAGAAGCCGGCCCGACGGCGTGGCCACCAGCTTCACCAACCCGTCCCCCACCGCTTCCGCGACCGCGCGGTCGGTCTCCGGCACCGGGAAGCGCAGGATGCGGACATCGTGGCCCGCGGCGCGCGCCTCCTCCTCCGTCATGCCGATCTGGGCGAGTTCGGGGTCGGTGTAGGTGACGCGGGGCAGGGCGGCGTAGTCCACCTTCGCCGGCAGGCGGAACAGCATCCGCCGCGCCAGCACGCCGGCATGCTGGGAACAGACATGGGTGAAGGCGCGTGGCCCGATCCCGGCGGGGTCGGCGATGTCTCCCGCCGCCCAGACGCGGCGGTTGGTGGTGGAACGCAGCCCCGCATCGGTGGCGATGCCGCGCGGCGTGGCTGCGATGCCGCCCGCCTCCAGGTCAAGCCCGCGCAGCCGCGGCACCCGGCCCACCGCCAGAAGCAGATGCGTGCCGCCGATCCGCCGGTCATCCGCCAGCACCGCCGTCAGGCCGGGCCCGCCTTCCGGCGGGGGGGCGGGTTCCACGCGCGCCAGCGTGGCGCCTTCCAGCACCGTCACGCCGTCGCGCGCCAGCGCCCGGCGCAGCCCGTCCGCCATCTCCGGGTCGTCGCGCCCGGCGATGCGCCCGGCCTCGATCACCGTCACCAGGCAGCCCAGCCTGGCATGGGCCTGCGCCATCTCCAGCCCGACCGGCCCGCCGCCGAGGATGATCAGGTGGCCGGGCGGCTCCTCCAGGTCGAAGAGCGTCTCGTTGGTCAGCCAGGGCACGGGGCCGAGGCCGGGGATGTCCGGCACGAGGGCGGAGGAGCCGGCGGCGATGACGCAGCGTCGGAAGGTGAGGCGTCGGCCGCCGGCCTCCACCTCGTCGGGCGCGGTGAAATGGGCCGAGGCGCGGATCACCTCCACCCCCATGCCGCGGAAGCGGGCTTCCGAATCGGTGGGGGCGATGTGGCCGATGGTGCCGCGGACATGGGCGCGGACGGCCTGCCAGTCGATCTCGGGCGGCGGCAGGCGCAGGCCGAAGCGCCCGGCCTTCCGCGCTGCCGCGGCGGCATGGGCGGCGGCGAGCAGCGCCTTCGACGGCACGCAGCCGGAATTCAGGCAGTCCCCCCCCATCGCGCCGCGTTCCACCAGCGCGACCCGCAGGCCGAGCGCGGCGGAAAGCGATGCGGCGGAGAGGCCGGCCGCGCCGGCGCCGATCACCACCAGGTCGAAATCGGGCATGAGAGGTTCCGTCACTCCGATCGGCGCCCCGCCAAGGTTGACGGCCGGGCGGGGGCATCCCTATACGTCCGGCTCTTCGCCGGGGCATGCCCTGGGGGTCACCCCATGCCTGCCGCCGGCGATCTGTTTAGGTTGGCCGGTGGCCGGCCGTCGGGGTTGTGTCCCCCGGCCGGCCCCGGCAGTCCAGACCCCGCGGGAGTGTGTCGTGAAGCGTACCTACCAGCCTTCGAAGCTCGTCCGGAAGCGCCGCCATGGCTTCCGCGCCCGCACCGCGACGGTCGGCGGCCGCAACGTGCTGGCGAACCGCCGCGCGAAGGGCCGCAAGCGCCTGTCCGCCTGACGGCTTGGCGGGCGAGTCCCGTGCCGTGCCGGCGCGCCCGCCGCGTCTGACCCAGCGCCGCGAGTTCCAGCGCGCTGCCGCCCGTGGACAGAAGGTGGCGCGTCCGGGGCTCGTGCTGCAGGCGCTGCCGCAGCCGGGGCAGGCGCTGCGCGTCGGCTTCACCGTCACCAAGAAGGTCGGCAACGCGGTGGTCCGCAACCGCACCAAGCGGCGCCTGCGCGAAGCCGCGCGCCTGCTGCTGGGCGACGGGCGGGTGGCGGGCTACGACCTAGTGCTGATCGGGCGCGACGCGACGGCGGGGCGCGACTTCCGCACGTTGATGGGCGACCTGCGCGGCGCGATGAAGCAGGCGGGGATCGCCATCCCCGACCGCGCGGAATGACCCCCGCGCAGCACATCCTCCGTGGCGCCATCCACGCCTATCGCTACACGCTGCGCGGCGTCATCGGCTGCAACTGCCGGTTCGAGCCGCATTGCAGCGCCTACGGGCTGGAAGCCATCGCCGCCCATGGCGCGCTGCGCGGCAGCTGGCTGACCGGCCGGCGCATCCTGCGCTGCAATCCCTGGCACCCGGGCGGATACGACCCGGTGCCCCCCCCAGCCCCGCCCGCCGGCGGGGCGCCCTTCCCCGCCAGCCATAGCCCGCGCGCCGCCGGCGCAGCCGGGCCGAAAGGCCAGACCATCCCGTGATGGACCAGAAGCGCCTCATCGCCGCGATCGCGCTGTCGATCGGCATCCTGCTGCTCTTCGACCTGTGGAACCGCCCGGCGCGGGAGGCGGAGCGCCAGCGCGCCGAACAGGCGCGCATCGCCCAGCAGGCCGCCACCCCCGCGCCCGCAGTGCCGGTCCCCGCCGCCCCGGCCGCGACCGGCACCGCCGCCGCCCCGGCCGAGGCTTCGGCGCAGGCCGCCCCGCGCGGCCCCGAACAGCGCGTGGGGGTGGAAAACCCGCGCCTGGCCGGGACGCTCAACCTGCGCGGCGCGCGGCTCGACGACCTGGTGCTGACGCAGCACCGCGAGACGGTGGACCGCAATTCCCCCCCCGTGCGGCTGCTCGCGCCCCGCAGCAACCCGCATCCCTATTTCGCGCAATGGGGCTGGACCGCGGCAGACGGCACGACCCGCGTGCCGGACCAGGACACGGACTGGACCGCGGAAGGCGGGCCGCTCGCGCCCGGCCGGGCGGTGACGCTGCGCTGGGACAACGGCCAGGGCCAGGAATTCCGCATCCAGCTCGAACTCGACGCGGACTACATGGTGACCGCGCGGCAGGTGGTGGTGAACCGCGGCGCGGCCCCGGTGCAGGTGCTGCCCTGGGCCCGCATCCGACGCGAGACGACGCCGCAGGTCGCCGGCTTCTACATCCTGCACGAGGGCTTCGTCGGCGTGCTCGACGGACGCCTGGTGGAGTGGACCTACAAGGACGCGAAGTCCGAGGCCGAGAAGCGCCGCGGCGCCGCCTTCGAGACGGAGAGCGCGGGCGGCTGGGCCGGCTTCACCGATAAGTACTGGCTCGCCGCGCTGACGCCGGTGGACCAGTCGACGCGCGTCCGCACCGCCTACCGCCATGTCGGCGACGGCGGGCAGGACCGCTGGCAGGTGGACATGGCGGCCCCGGCCGCGCTGACCGTGGCGCCGGGCGGGGAAGGTGCCCTGGCCACCCGGCTCTATGCCGGGTCGAAGGAGGTCAGCCTGCTCGACGGCTACTCCGACCGCTACGGCATCGCCGACTTCGACAAGGCGATCGACTTCGGCTGGTTCTACTTCCTGACCAAGCCCTTCTTCCACGTCCTGCACTTCCTGGGCACGGCGACGGGCAATTTCGGCGTGGCGATCCTGCTGTTCACGCTCGGCCTCAAGATCCTGTTCTTCCCGCTGGCCAACAAGGCCTACAAGTCTATGGCGCGCATGAAGACCATGGCGCCGAAGATGACGGAGATCCGGGAGCGGTACAAGGACGACCCCGCCAAGGCGCAGCAGGAGATGATGGCGCTGTACCGGACGGAGAAGATCAACCCCGCCTCGGGCTGCCTGCCGATCCTCATCCAGATCCCGGTCTTCTTCGCGCTCTACAAGGTGCTGTTCGTCACCATCGAGATGCGCCACGCGCCCTTCTTCGGCTGGATCCGCGACCTGTCGGCCATGGATCCGACCAACCTGTTCAACCTGTTCGGCCTGCTTCCCTTCGACCCGATGCAGATCTCGAACCTGCTGCACATGCCTGTCTGGGCCATCCTGATGGGCATCACGATGTTCCTGCAGTTCAAGCTGAACCCGACGCCGCCGGACCCGATCCAGGCGAAGATCTTCGCCTGGATGCCGCTGATCTTCACCTTCATGCTGGCAAGCTTCCCGGCGGGGCTGGTGATCTACTGGACCTGGAACAACCTGCTGTCGATCGCGCAGCAGTACTGGATCATGCGGCTCGACCGGGAACGGCAGGTGAAGGCCGGCACCTATGTCGCGCCGCCCAAGCCCGCGAAGGCGAAGAAGGGGTGATCCCCGGCGGCCTGGCCGAGGCGGGGACGGAGGAGGAGCGCGCCGCGCTGATCGAGGCGGGGCGGCTGCTCTTCGCGCGGCCCTGCCGCTTCTTCTTCGCCGCGCAGCGGATCGACCAGCTGCCACCCATCGGCGGGCCGGAAATCGCGCTCTGCGGCCGGTCCAATGTCGGCAAGTCCAGCCTGCTCAACGCGCTGACGGGGCAGAAGGCGCTGGCGCGCGTCAGCCACACGCCGGGGCGGACGCAGCAGCTGAACTTCTTCGACCTCGACGACGGGCGGCTGACCATCGTGGACATGCCGGGCTACGGCTTCGCCCAGGCGCCGAAGGCGGTGAAGGCGGACTGGCAGGGCCTGATGTTCGACTTCCTGCGCGGCCGCCCGACGCTGCGGCGGGTGCTGCTGCTGATGGACTGCCGGGTGGAGACCAAGCCCGCCGACCGCGCCGCGATGGACCTGCTGGCCGAAGCCGCGGTCGCCTACCAGGTCGTGCTGACCAAGGCCGATGCGGTGAAGCCGCCGCAGCTTGCGAAGCGCCTGGCGGAGGTGCAGGCGCTGATCCGCAAGCGCACCGCGGCGCATCCGCTGGTGCTGGTCACCAGCAGCGAGACGGGGCAGGGCATCCCCGAACTGCGCGCCGAGATCGCCGCCCTGTCGGTGGCTTGACCGGGCCGCGCGCCGACCCTATCCGCGCAGGCGACCCAGGGGACGCCATGCGATGACCGACGACGCGCTCGACCAGATGGCGATCCTCGCCGGCGCGCTGCCCTTCCTGAAGCGCTACGACGACCAGACCGTGGTTGTGAAATACGGCGGCCACGCGATGGGCGAGGAGGAGACGGCCCTGCGCTTCGGCCGCGACATCGCGCTGCTGGAGCAGGTGGGCGTGAACCCCGTGGTGGTGCATGGCGGCGGCCCGCAGATCAACGCCATGCTGAAGCGGCTGAACGTCAAGTCCAGCTTCGTCCAGGGCCTGCGCGTGACGGATGCCGAGATGCTCGACGTGGTCGAGATGGTCCTGGCCGGCCCGGTCAACAAGCAGGTGGCGGAAGCCATCACCCGCGCGGGCGCGATGGCGGTCGGCATCTCCGGCAAGGATGGCGGGCTGGTGCGCGCGCGGAAGGTCACGCGCCGCGTCAGGGACGAGGCCACCGGCGAGATGCAGGAGGTCGATCTCGGCTTCGTGGGGGAGCCGGAGGTGATCAACCCGAAGATCCTGCGCCTGCTGATCGGCGCCGACATCGTCCCCGTGGTCTCGCCCGTCGGCGTCGGCGCGGACGGGCAGACCTACAACATCAACGCCGACACGGTCGCGGGCGCCATCGCGGGCGCGCTGGAAGCCGAACGGCTGTTGATGCTGACCGATGTGCGCGGCGTGCTCGGCCCCGATGGCGCGCTGATCCCCGAGATGACGGTGGCCGAGGTGAGGCGCGGCATCGCGGAGGGCTGGATCTCGGGCGGGATGATCCCGAAGGTCGAGACCTGCATCTACGCGGTGGAACGCGGCGTGAAGGGCGCGGTGATCCTCGATGGCCGCGTGCCGCATGCGGTGCTGCTGGAACTGTTCACCGGCGCCGGCGCGGGAACGCTGATCCGCGCCTGAAGGCGGGTGCCGGCGGCGGGCGGCGCCGCCGCCGGGCCGGCCTCAGCCGTCTTCCCGAGGGCGATCCGTGGGGGCGCCTTCCGCCCCGGCTTCCGGCGCCGCGCCGTCCTGTCCCTCGGCGTTCTTCTGGGCGCGCTTCTCCAGCTTCGCCGCGGCCTTGGCCTGCTTGGCGCGGTCGCGGTCCTTGCGTTCCATGCTGTAATTCGGCTTCCGCATCGAGATCCTCACGAAATTGGCGGCGTCCCGGCACGGTCCGCACGCCCCATCATGCGGCAGGCGGGCGCGCGCTGCCATAGGGCGCCGTGGGCGCCCGCCTCACGGTCGGGATGGGCCGTCCGCACCGCCGCCGGGCGTTCCGCCGCGGATCAGTGCACCGCGCCCTGGCGCAGCAGCGCCGCATAGACATCCCGCGTCGCCGCGCTGAGCGAGCGGGAGAGTTCCTCGAGCATCGCGACCTGCTCGACCCGGGCCGCGACGCGCGCTGCCTCCTCGGCCGAGAGCAGCAGGGGCACCAGCCCGGTCGCGCGCGCCAGCCCGATCAGCAGGGCGTCGCGCGGGTCGGGGATGTCGTCGTGGAGCAGCACGCCGCGCAGCCGCGCGCGCACCGCCTCCGTCTCGGCGCCGCCTTCGGCCTTCGGGTAACGGCGTTCGGGAAAGACCCAGAGGAAGCGGTCCTCGACCCGGCGCAGCACGCCGCGGGCGACCAGGCGGTCCGTCACCTGGCCCCGCAGCGCCGCGGCGCCCTTCGCGATCTCCTGGATCCAGCGGCGGCTGGTGCGGGGCGCGCCCGGGGCGGCCAGGCGCGACAGCACCTCGTCCAGCAGCGGGTCGCCCAGCGGCCGGGTCTCGACCACCGCCAGAGAATCGAGGTCGGTGTCGATCCGCGCGGCCAGCGCCAGCTCCATCAGGACGGCGCCGGCCAGCGCCAGGTCTCCCGCGGGGCCGGGAAGGCCCACAGGCTTCCCGGTCTCGTCGTCGAGGAGGAGGAGCATGATCTCCTCCGGCATCGTCAGTCCCATGCGGTCCCCCCAGTCCGGCGGGGAAGCTGCCAGGGAATTGGGGCGGGCGCGAGGCCGCCCCGCAACCGGCCGCGGCGCCTCAGCTCACCACGATGTTGAACTGGCGGGCCACCGTGGTCCAGGCGCGGATCTCCTCGCGCATCAGCGCCACGAAATCGCTCCCCGTCGGCGCCGGGCTGCGCGGCAGGGTCTGCAGGTCGGAGAAGCGGGCCATCAGCTCCGGCCGCTGAAGCATCGGCGGCACGATCGCCGTCAGCCGCTCCGCGATCGGCGCCGGCAGGTTCT
Organism: Falsiroseomonas sp. CW058; assembly: GCF_050563535.1. Taxonomy (NCBI): domain Bacteria; kingdom Pseudomonadati; phylum Pseudomonadota; class Alphaproteobacteria; order Acetobacterales; family Roseomonadaceae; genus Falsiroseomonas; species Falsiroseomonas sp. CW058. Next base: position 67,714 of record NZ_JBNXUO010000016.1, on the reverse strand, counting down.
TCGGTGCCGAGAGGCCGAGCCATTGCGAGGAGGTCAGCTTCGCGTAGCCGAGCTCCGCGAAGGTCGGGATGTCGGGGAAGGCCGGCAGGCGCTGCGGCGAGGAGACGGCAAGCGCGCGCAGGCTGCCGTCGCGGATCTGCTGCACGTTGGTGGTGATGGGGTCCACCATGGATTCGATGTTGTTCGCCAGCAGGTCCTGCATGGCCGGCGCGCTGCCGGCATAAGGGATGTGGTCGAGATTCGGTGCCGCCGCCTCGGCCGACAGCATCGCGCCCAGCAGGTGCGGCGCCGAGCCGATGCCGGAGGAGCCGAACCGCACCGGGCGCGTGCGCGCCGCCGTCACATACTGGTCGAGCGTCTGGAAGGGCGAGTTGCTGCGCACCAGCAGCACGTTCGCCGCCTCGACCAGGTGGACCATGTGCGTGAAGTCGGCGATCGGGTCGAAGGGCAGGGTCGGCCGCGTCGCCGTGGCGTAGACATGAACCGAGGCGTGGCTGACCAGCAGCGTGTACCCATCCGCCGGTGCCTTGGCGACGACATCGGTGCCGATCAGCCCGCCAGCGCCGGGCCGGTTCTCCACCACCACACCCTGGCCGAGCGCCTGCGCCAGCATCGGCGCCATGAGGCGCGATACGGTGTCCACCAGCCCGCCCGGCGGGAACTGCGCGATCAGACGGATCGACCGGTTCGGCCAGGCGGCCTGGGCGCGGGCGAGGGAGGGGGCGGCAAGGCCCGCTGCGGCGAGGCCGAGGAGGTGGCGGCGGTTCAGCATCTGTTGCACTCCCGGAGGTCACGACGGGGTGCCGTCTGCACGTTTCCGGGGCACCGTGCCCCGGCCCTGCGTGCGGATCAGCCCCGCTGCACCTGTCCTGTGCAACCCGCGTGCCGCCGTCCGCGGCCTTCAGCCCCCGCCGATCCGCGCCGCCCGCACATCCGCCACCGCGGCGCCGAGCGAGCGGTTCAGGCTCTCGATCCGCGTCACGAGGTCCAGCCAGTCCTGCACGCGCCGCAGTTCCTCCGCCGCGAAGATCAGCGGCAGCAGCCCCGCCGCCCGCGCCAGGCCCAGCAGCAGCGCGTCGCGCGGCTCGGGCAGGTCCTCCTCCAGCAGCATCGCCCGCAGCCGCGCGCGGGCATCGGCGGCCTCGGCGCGGCCCTCCGCCTTCGGGTGGCGCCGGTCGGCGAAGACCCAGAGCACCCGCCCCTCGACGCGCGCCAGCACCCCGCGCGCCACCAGGCGGTCCAGCAGCGCGTCCCGCAGACGCGGCGCGTCCCGCGCGAGGAGGTGGATCAGCCCCCGCGCATCGCCCGGCGCGCCCGGCGCCGCGATGAGGGCGAGCACGGAATCCGCCGCGCCATCGCCGGTGGGGTCGGTGCCGGCCACCACCACCCGGTCCCGGTCGGTGTCGATGCGCCCGGCCAGCGCCAGGTCCATCAGCAGCGCGCCGGCCAGCGCCAGGTCCGGCGCCATGCCGCCGCGCCCGACCGGCCGCCCGGTCTCGTCGTCGAGCGAGAGGAGGACGATCTCCTCGGCGAGCGAGGGCGCCGCCGTCACTGCGCCAGCGCCGCCGACCAGGGCGACATCACGTCGGTGACGCCGCAGCGCGCGCCGTCGGCGTCGATGGCGATGAGGTTCGGGCAGGCGAAGTTCACCGGCAGCACCGCGTGTTCCACCACCTCGACCCCGCCGAGGGCGGCGAGCGCATCGAGCGTCGGCTGCGGCAGGCGGCGGTCGGCGGTCACGCCCTCCGGCCCGCTGACATCGATGCGGGGGAAATGCGCCGCCACTTCCGGGTCCATCCCGAAGCCCGCGGTCAGCGCCAGCATCTGGAACACCGCCGCCAGGATGCGCCGCCCGCCGGAGGCGCCGAGCGCCATCGCCGGGACGCCGCGCGCATCGGTCGCGATCACCGGCGACATGTTGGTCAGCGGCCGCTTCCCCGGCCCGATCGCGTTCGGCGTGCCCGGCCGCGGGTCGAACCACATGACGCCGTTGTTCATCAGCACGCCCGACCGCGGCAGCACGACGCGGCTGCCCATGCTCGACAGCAGCGTGGTCGTCATCGCCACCATCATCCCGTCCGCGTCGCAGACGGTCAGGTGGGTGGTGCAGGATTCCGCCGCCTTCGGCTCGGCGTCGCCGAGGCCGGCGAGGCGTTCGGCATAGGCCGCCTGCATGGCGCGCGCGAAGGCCAGGTGCCAGGCGGTGCCCGGCGCGTCGCCCGACCAGTCGGCGCCCTCCATCATCTCCGCGACGCGGCGGAAGGTGGGCGTCGCGGTCAGCCCGTTCGACAGGTGCAGCACGCGCCCGCGCCAGGGCACGGAGACGGCGGGCAGCAGCCGCGCGCGGCACCCCGCGAGGTCGGCGGCGGAGAGCACGCCCCCCATCTCCCGCACATCGGCGGCGATCGCCCCCGCGACCTCGCCCTCGTAGAAGTCGCGCAGCCCGGCGCGGGCCAGCCTCTCCAGCGTGTCGGACAGGGCGCCGAGGCGCAGGAAGCCCGGCGTGCCCTGGTAGGGCGCGACCGGCGGCAGGCCGCCGGGCAGGTAGATGCGCGCCGATTCGGGGTAGAGCCGCAGCGTCGCCGCGGCATTCGCGACCTTCAACGTGGTGTACCAGTCCTGCGCGAGCCCGCGCCGCGCCAGCGCGACGGCGGGGGCCAGCACCTCGGCCACCGGCAGCCGGCCATGCGCCTCGTGCAGCGCGGCATAGCCGGCGACGGCGGAGGGGATGACGAAGCTCAGCGGGCCGTGGATGTTGCGGTCGCCCTCGACCTCGGGCCAGGAGAACAGGTCCTGCTTCATCCGCCCGGTCATCGGGAAGGCGGCAGCATCCAGCGCGCCGGGCGAGACGGGGCCGAAATCGACGGTCTGCGCGGGCCTGCCCGGCGCCGCGACCTGCGCGAAGCCGATGCCGCCGAGGCCGGAATTCCACGGCTCCATCGCCGCCAGCGCGAAGGCCATGCCGACCGCGGCGTCGGCCGCGTTGCCGCCGGCCTCCAGGATGGCGACCCCCGCCTCCGCCGCGGCGCGGGACTGGCTTGCCACCATGCCCCGCCGGCCCCGCGCGGCAGGCTTCGCGACCTGCCAGTGCTGCGTGGTGAAGGGGGGCGGCGTGTAGCTGGGGGACATGCGGACGGGCCTTCTTCTTCTGCCGCGGGGATGATGCACCAGACCGCGCCGAGATGCGCCCCCCCGGGGCCCGGGCCGCGCAGGCGGGGGGTTCAGAAGCGCAGCAGCAGGCGGGCGTAGACCGTATCCTCCTCCAGCCGCGCCACGCCCGCCCCGTCCGGCGTGCGGGTGATGCGGCGCACCGCCTCCATGTCGATCTGCACCCGCTCCTCGACCTGCAGCCGCAGCCCGCCGCCGAAGGAGGCAAGCCGGCGCACCGCGCCGCCCGGCCCATTGTCCTCCGCGCGCCCCTCGTCGCGGAACAGGTAGAACTGGGTGCCGAGCCGCAGCGCCGGCGCGGCGCCGATCGCCAGGTCGAACTGCCGGCCCAGCTGCAACTCGGCCGACGCCGCCAGCGCGCCGTCGCCGGCGACCTGCCCCGCATGGAAGCCGCGGCCGAGCCGGTTTCCGCCGAGGTAGAACTTCTCCGCCGGCGGCAGGATGTCGGCACTCCATTGCCCCGCCAGCACCGCCTGCGCGGCCAGCAGCCAGCCATCGGCGGTCGCCGCGATGGGCTGCAGCCGGGTCGCCTCCGCGGTCAGACGTGCGAAGCCGAAGTCGCTGCCTAGCCGCGCGGTGGTGCCCGCCGCCCCGTCGCTCGCGCCGAAGGCCTCGATGCCGCGATGCAGCCGCAGCGCGAAGGTGGTGGTCGCCGCGGCGGGGGCGAGGCCGGCCCAGCCATCCAGCACCGCCGCCTCCGCCCCGATCCGCAGCGCGCGCACCGCGTCCCGGCTCTGCCGCAGGCGCGGCAGGCCGGGCCCGCCGCGCGCCTCCACCGCGCTCTCGAAGGCATCGATCCCGGCGGTGAGGGTCAGGTTCAGCGGGCGGCTGCGGATCAGCGGATGGACCAGCGCAAGGCCCGCCACCCGCGTCTCCCCCGCATAGCCGAGGGCGGAGAGCGGCGAACCCGGCGCGGCGCGGCCCGCGCCCGCCCAGGCCCGCAGCCGAAGGCCGGAGGCGCCGAGGAACAGCTCCTCCGTCGCCTGCACGAAGCCCTGGCCGTTGCCGTCGGTCTGCACCAGCGCGATCTCGGTCCGCTCGGCGGCCGCGGTGAAGGCGTTGAACTGCACGAGGCCGAGCGCCTGCCACGCGCCCGTCGCGGCATGGCCGCGGTTGTCGAGCTGGAGGTAGCCGGTCACGGGCCGGCGCGTCAGCCGGACGGACAGCTGCAAGGCCCCCGGCTCCCCCGCCACCGGCCGCAGCACGCCCTGTGCGGCGATGCCGGGGATGTCGGAGGCGAGCAGCAGCGCGCGTTCCAACGCGGCATTCGGGATCGGGCGCAGCCCGACCAGCGGGGCCAGGAACCGGCGCGCCTGCGCCTCGGCCGGGCCGACGGGCTCGCCTTCGATGACGATGGCGGCGATCGCCGCCTCCGTCACGCGCAGCAGCAGGGCGGGCGGGGCATCGGGCTGCGGCACCAGCGCGGCGGCGACCGCGACATAGGGGAAGCCGGCCTGCCGGTGCGCGTGCAGCACGGCCAGGCGCGCCTGCTCGATCCGGGACAGCGGGACGGTGGCGCCGGCCAGCGGCGCGACCAACGCGCGCAGCGCCGCGGCGGGCAGGGCGGTGCTGCCCGCGACCTCCACCGCACCCAGCGCGACCATCCGCCCCTCGCCGGGGCCGGTGAGGGGCAGGGGCTCCGGCGGGCGCAGCGCGGGGGCGAGGGCAGGCGGCTCCGCCGGGGCGATGCGCCCGACCAGCCCTGGCTGCGGCGGCAGGGGCTGGCTGCGCAGCGGATGGGGAAACAGGGCCAGCACGCCGGACGCGGCCAGGGCGCGCCACCACCCGCCAAGCCGCCCCTGCACCCCTTGCGCCACGCCGCCCCTGATCTTCGATTCGCAACCCAGGATGGAGAAATCCGGCCCGTTCCGTCAACGCAGCGGGGCGGGGGCGGCGCCCCTGTGCGGCCCCCCACCATGGACAGGGCCCGCGCCGCGCGACAGGGTGGGACCCTGCAAACTGATGGGCGAAGTGATGGAGCGTGACGCCGGCCCCTTTCCCGGCTCGCGCCCCGGCTGGACGGCACCGAGCGGCCGTCCCGGCCGGGGCCGGGCACGGCACGCCACGCCGCGGCACCCCGCCCCCGGCGCAGCCCTTCCCGCGGGCCCTGCCCGTTCCCTGCCGCAGGCCGCCGCCCGGCGTGCCGTGCCGCCCCCCGCCAAGTCACGGGAATCCGCATGAAGACCCACGCGCGCGCCGTCATCATCGGGGGGGGCGTCGTCGGCTGCTCCGTCCTGTACCACCTGGCGAAGATCGGCTGGACGGACCTGCTGCTGCTCGACAAGGACGAGCTGACCTCGGGCTCCACCTGGCATGCGGCGGGGGGCGTGACCACGCTGAACTCCGATGCCAACGTCTCCCGCCTGCAGAAATACACCTTCGACCTGTACCGGGAGCTGGAGGCGGCGACCGGCCAGTCCTGCGGCATCCACCACAATGGCGGCTTCTACCTGGCGGCCAGCGACGGCCAGATGGACTTCCTGAAGCTGATCCACAGCCGGGCGCGCTACCTCGGCATGCAGACCGAGCTGATCCCGGTCTCCGAGGCGAAGAAGAACAACCCGCTGATCGCGGAGGAATTCTTCAAGGGCGCGCTGTGGCGCGAGGATGGCGGCCATGTGGACCCCTGGCTGGTCACCCAGGCCTATGTCGCCGCCGCCCGCGCGATGGGCGCGGAGGTGCAGCGCCACACCAAGGTGACCGCGCTGACCCAGCGCGCGGACGGCACCTGGGACGTGGCGACGCCGAAGGGCACCATCCATGCCGAGCACGTGGTGAATGCCGGCGGGCTCTGGGCGCGGGAAGTGGGCCGGATGGTGGGGCTGACGGTCCCGCTGCTCGCCTTCGAGCACCACTACATCGTCACCGACCCCGTGCCCGAACTGGCTGGGCGCGAGCGGGAGATCATCAACACCAGCGACTTCACCGGCGAGATCTACCTGCGCCAGGAAGGGCAGGGCGTGCTGCTCGGCACCTACGAGCAGGCGAGCGTGCCCTGGGCGGTGGACGGCACGCCGGACGACTTCCACAGCCAGCTCCTGCCCAACGACCTGGAACGCATCTCGCCGGAGCTGGAGCGGGGGTTCCGGCACTTCCCGGCGCTGGCGAAGGTCGGGCTGCGGAAGGTCATCAACGGGCCCTTCACCTTCGCGCCCGACGGCAACCCGCTGGTCGGGCCGGTGAAGGGGCTGCCGAACTACTGGCTGGCCTGCGGCGTGATGGCCGGCTTCAGCCAGGGCGGCGGCATCGGGCTGGTGCTGTCGCGCTGGATGGACCGGGGCGACCCCGGGCAGGACGTGCTGGCGATGGATGCCGCCCGTTTCGGCGCCTTCGCGACGCCGCGCTACACGCGCATCAAGACCGAGGAGAACTACCGCCGCCGCTTCCGGCTCGCCTACCCGAACGAGGAGATGCCGGCGGCCCGCCCCTTCCGCCGCACGCCCGTCTACGACCGGCTGCGGGAACGCGGCGCGGTGTTCGGCGCGAATTTCGGGCTGGAGAACGCGCTGTGGTTCGCCCCGCCCGGCGTCGAGCCGGTGGAGGAGCCGACCTATCGCCGGTCCAACGCCTTCCCGCATGTGCGCGCGGAATGCCACGCGGTGCGGACGAATGTCGGGCTGTACGAGACCTCGAACTACGCGAAATACGAGGTGACCGGCCGCGGCGCCCGGCGCTGGCTGGACCGCGTCTTCGCCTGCCGCATCCCGCGTCCCGGCCGCATGGCGATCGCGCCGATGCTGAACGAGGCGGGGCGCATCATGGGCGACCTCTCGATCGCCTGCATCGCCGAGGACCGCTACCTGATCGTCGGGTCGGGCTTCGCGGAGGCCTTCCACATGCGCTGGTTCTGGCGCCAGCGCCCGCCGGAGGACGTCTTCGTCCGCAGCGCCTGCTCCACCCTGACCGGCTTCGCGCTGTCCGGCCCGCGGTCGCGCGACGTGCTGGCGAAGGTCGCGTCCGCGGACGTGTCGAACGACGCCTTCCGCTTCTTCGCGGTGAAGGAGATGGCGGTCGGCATGTCCCCCGCGCTGGTCCAGCGCGCGGGCTTCACCGGGGAGCTGGGCTACGAGATCTGGGTGACGCCGGACTACCAGCTGCAGCTGTTCGAGGACCTGGTCGCGGCCGGCGAGGAATTCGGCATGGCGCTGTACGGCGGCCGCGCCATCTCCTCGCTGCGGCTCGAGAAGAACTACGGCAGCTTCAACCGGGACTTCCGCCCCGACTACACGCCGGGCGAGACGGGGCTCGACGCCTTCGTGGACTTCGCGAAGGAGGCGGACTTCACCGGCCGCGCCGCGGCGCTGGCCGAGCGCGAGAAGGGGCCCGCGCGCCGCTTCGTCACCTTCGCGGTCGATGCGCCGCATGCCGACGTGGTGGGCTACGAGGTGGTGCTGAAGGACGGCCGGCCGGTGGGCCACGTCACCTCCGGCGGCTACGGCCACTGGGTGGGACGGAGCCTGGCGGTGGGCTACCTGCCCGCCGCGCTGGCGCGGGACGGCGAGGTCTTCGCCATCGACATCCTGGGCGAGAACTGCCGCGCCGTGGTCACCGCGCGGGCGCTGCACGACCCGGACGGCCTGCGGCTGCGCGCATGACGCCGAGCCCCTGCATCGGGACCTGCGTGCTGGACCCTGTGACGGGCTGGTGCATCGGCTGCGGCCGCAGCGGCGAGGAGATCGGCGCCTGGCTCGCCATGGACGAGGCTGCGCGCGCGGCGCTGGTCGCGCTGCTGCCGGCGCGGCTGCGGGCCATGACCAGCCGCGCGACGAGGGGAGGACGACGCCATGCTCGCTGAGCTCCTGGCCGGGGGCCGCGTGCTGCTGGCCGACGGCGCGACCGGGACCAACCTGTTCGAGATGGGCCTCGCCAACGGCGATGCGCCGGAACTGTGGCTCGACGCGCACCCCGACCGCATCCGCGCGCTGCACCGCGCCTTCGTCGGGGCCGGGGCCGACATCATCCTCACCAACAGCTTCGGCGCCAATGCGCGGCGCCTGATGCTGCACGGGATGCAGCACCGCGCGCGGGAGCTGAACCGGATCGCGGCGAGCCTGGCGCGGGAGGTGGCGGATGCGTCCGGCCGGCGCGTGGCGGTCGCGGGCTCGGTCGGCCCGACGGGCGACCTGCTCGCCCCCCTCGGCCCGCTGACCGAGGAGGAGGCGGCCGGGGTCTTCGCCGAGCAGATGGAGGGCCTGCGGGAGGGCGGCGCCGACCTCGCCTGGGTCGAGACGATGTCGGCGCCGGAGGAGATGCGGGCCGCCGCCACCGCGGCCGCCCGAACGGGGATGCCCTGGACGCTGACCGCCAGCTTCGACACCGCCGGGCGCACCATGATGGGCCTGACGCCGGAAGCCTTCGCGGCCTTCGCCGCCGCCTTGCCCGTGCCGCCGCTGGCGATCGGCGCCAATTGCGGCGTCGGCGCGTCGGACCTCGTCGCCTCGCTCCTCGGCATCGCGGGGGGCGGGGCGGCGTTGCCGGTCATCGCCAAGGCCAATGCGGGCATCCCCGTGGTGCAGGGCGACCGCGTGGTCTATTCGGGCACGCCGCGGACGATGGAGGTCTACGCCCATCTCGCGATCGACGCGGGGGCGCGGATCGTCGGCGGGTGCTGCGGCACCTCGCCCGCGCATCTTGCCGCGATGCGCCGCGCGGTGGACGACCACCGCGCCGGCAACGCGCCGCCCGACCTCGCGGCCATCGTGGCCGCGCTCGGCCCGCTGGTGCAGCCGCCGAATGCGGGCGGGGAGAAGCGGCAGGGCCGCAGGAGGGGCGGATGAGCGAGACCACGCCGCAGCGCCGGCGCGAACGCCCGGCGCGCAACCGCACCGGCGCCACCAACGAGCCGCTGCCGAGGCTCGAGAACCCCTGGGCACCGGTCGAGATCCTCGACGCGGAGCAATTGGCGCGCATCCTCGGCGCCGCCTGGCGCATCCTCGAGGAAGGCGGGCTCGAGATCCGCTCGGCCCGCGCGCGGGAGATCTACCGCCGCGGCGGCGCGGCGGTGGACGAGGCGACGGGGATGGTGCGCCTCGGGCGGGAGGTGGTGGCGGAGCATTGCGGCAAGGCGCCGTCCGAATTCGTGCTGCATGCCCGCAACCCGGCGCGCCACCTGCATGTCGGCGGGCGCGTGGTGAATTTCGGCCCGGTCAACGGCACGCCGCACGTCACCAGCCTCGCCGGCGGCCGGCGCTACGGCACGCTCGACGATTTCAGGGCCATCCTGAAGGTCACCCACACGCTCGGCGTGCTGCACTGGCAGGGCGGCGTGGTGACCGAACCGGTGGACCAGCCGGTGCCGGTTCGCCACCTCGAGATGTACCGCGCCCATGCCGAATGCAGCGACATCGTCTGGGCCGCGCGCGGCGTCGGGCTGGTGCAGGCCGAGGACGCGATCGCGATGTCGGCGATCGAGCACGGCACCACGCCGGAGGGCCTGGCCGCGCGCCCGACGCTGATGACCGTGACCAACGTGAATTCCCCGCGGCGGGTGGATGAGGAGATCCTCGACAACATCATGACCATGGCGGCGCACGGGCAGTGCGTGGTCATCACGCCCTTCACGCTGATGGGCGCCATGGCGCCCGTGACGCTGGCCGGCGCACTGGCGCAGCAGACGGCGGAGGCGATGGGCATCATCGCGCTGGTGCAGATGATCCGCCCGGGCTGCCCCGCGGTGCTGGGCGGCTTCACCTCGAATGTCGACATGCGCACGGGGTCGCCCGCCTTCGGCACGCCGGAATACGTCCACGCCACGCTGGGGGGCGCGCAGATCGCCCGCGCGCTTCGCATCCCGTTCCGCTCCTCGGCCGTCTGCGCCTCCCCCGCGCCGGACGCGCAGGCGGCGTGGGAGACGGGGTTCTCGCTCTGGGCGTCGGTCATGTCGCACAGCCACCTGGTCAACCACGCGGCGGGCTGGCTGGAAGGGGGGCTCGCGGCCTCCTTCGAGAAGGTGGTGCTGGACGCGGAGATGCTGCGCGCCTGGGCGCGGATGCTGCGGCCTGCGACCTTCACCGAGGACGACCTGGCGGTGGACGCCATCCTCGCCGTGCCGCCGGGCGGGCACTTCTTCGGCGAGCCGCACACGCTGGCCCGCTACGAGACCGCCTTCTGGCGCCCGATCGTGAGCGACTGGTCGAACTACGAGAACTGGCGCGACGCGGGCGCGAAGGACGCCGCGGCGCGGGCAGCCGGGGTATGGGACCGCACGCTTGCGCAGCACGAGCCGCCGCCGCTCGACCCCGCCGTGAGGGAGGCGCTGGACGACTTCGTCGCGCGCCGGCGCCGCGACCTGGACGGATGAGGGAAAGGCCTTGCGGCCGGCCCCGCCGCGGGCTTTGTTGACATGCCGCGACAGGTCGCGCGACCAGGACGCGGCACCCGGGAAGGAGCTTCCGATGACCATCGAGATCGACCGTCGCAGGCTTCTCGCGGGGGCGGCCGCCGCGGCCGGGCTGGCCGGCGCGGGGGGACAGGCCCTCGCGCAGGCGGCGCCGCGTTCCTCCATCGCCGTGCGGGTGGAGCGCGACCCGGAGATCATCGATCCCGGGTTCCGCACCGGCCCGCATGACGGCAACATCATCCGCGTCGTCTACCAGCGCCTGCTGCGCCACAAGCCCAATTCGGGCGAGCTGGAGCTGGACGCGGCGGCGGAGGTGACGCAGGCCTCCCCCACGGTGATCGACTTCCGCCTGAAGCCCGGCCAGATGTTCACCGACGGCTTCGGCGAGATGACGGCGGAGGACGTGAAGTTCTCCTTCGAGCGGATCGGCCTCGAACCCGCGGCCGGCGCGCGTCCCTCGCCCTATCGCGGCGACTGGGCGGGGCTGGAACGGGTGGAGGTCACGGGGCAGCACACCGGGCGCATCGTGCTGTCGCGGCCCAATGCCTCGCTGATGAACATCGCGATCGGCGACGTCTCGGGCTGCATTGTCAGCCGCCGCGCGGTGGAACAGCGCGGCGTCGAGCACAACACGCGGCCGGTCGGCTCCGGCCCCTACGCGCTTGCCTCGCTGGAACGGCAGCGGGGCGCGGTGCTGCGCGCCAACCCCGCCCATGCCGGCGCCCGCCCCGCCTTCAACGAGGTGGCGGTGCGCTTCATCCCCGACAACCGCGCGACCGAACTCGCGCTCCGCGCCGGGGAGCTGGACTTCGCGGTGCTGCCGCCATCGGTGGCGGAACCGCTGCGGGGCGTGCAGGGGCTCACCATCTCCGAACAGCCGGGGCTGCAGTACATCTGGCTCGGCATGAACATGGAGAAGGCGCCGCTGAGCGACATCCGCGTGCGCCAGGCGATCCGCCTCGGCCTCGATGTCGACCAGATGCTGATCGCCGGCTACAACGGCCGCGCGCCGCGGCTCAACACGCTGCTGCCGCCGGCGGTCGACGGCCACTGGGCGGAGGCGCCGGTCTATCGCCGCAACGTGGCGGAGGCGCGGCGCCTGCTGGCGGAGGCGGGGGTGCGGAACCCGCGCGTGAAGCTGCTGGTGCTGAACCAGCCCGCCTTCCAGAACATGGCGCTGGTGGCGCGCGCGCTGCTGGCCGAGATCGGCGTGACGGTGGAGGTCGACGCGCGCGACGGCGGCGGCTTCTGGTCGGCCGGGCGCGGCGATGCCGGCCGCGAGATCGACATGCACATGATGGTCTTCAACGGGAAGCTCGACCCCAACTTCCTGATGCAGTGGTTCGTCAGCGGCCAGGTCGGCACCTGGAACTGGCAGCGCTTCGCCAGCCCCGAATTCGACCGGCTGTTCGAACAGGCAGCCGCCGAGCTCGACCCCGCGCGGCGCCGCGCCATGGTGATCGAGGCGCAGCAGCTGATGGACCGCTCCGCCGCCTTCGTCTGGCTGACCAACAACGTGTCCTTCCTGGCGCACCGGTCCTGGCTGCGCCCGGCATCCGTGCCCGGCTGGCTCGACTGGCAGTACGACAGCTTCGCGGTGGCCTGATCCATGGATGGCGGGACGGCGCGGTACCTGGCGAGCCGTCTCGTCACCTCCGTGCTCATCGTGCTGGGGGCGATGCTGCTTCTGTTCGCGCTGACGGCGCTGGTGCCGGGCGACCCGGCGGCGACGCTGCTCGGCCCGCAGGCGACCCCCGAATTCGCCCGCCAGTTCGTGCGGGAGATGGGGCTGGGCCGGCCGCTGCACGAGCGGCTGTTCCTGTTCTTCGCCAATGTGCTGCGCGGCAACCTCGGGGTGGATGTGCTGTCGGGGCGGCCGGTGGCGGGGATGGTGATGGCGGTCATCCCCTACACCTTCGCGCTGACCTTCGCGGCGATCGGGCTTGCGGTGCTGCTGGGCGTGCCGCTCGGCATCCTCGCCGCGACGCGGCGCGGCAGCGTGGCGGACAACGTGCTGGCCTTCCTGTCCGTGTCCTTCATCGCGCTGCCGAGCTTCGTGGTCGCCATCCTGCTGCTGCTGGTCTTCTCCATCTGGCTCGACTGGCTCCCCGTGCTCGGCGCGGGGCGGGAGGGCGACCTGTGGGACCAGGCGAAGCGGCTGGTCCTGCCGACCGTCGCGCTCTCGCTCGGCTGGATCGGCTTCATCGCGCGGCTGGTACGCAGTTCGATGCTGGAGGTGATGGGCGAGGCCTATATCCGCACCGCGCGGGCCTACGGCATCCCGGAACGCCTGGTGACCTACAAGTATGCGCTGAAGAACGCCTGCATCCCGACCCTCGCCATCCTCGGCATGGGCATCGGCCGGCTGCTCGGCGGCGCGGTACTGGTGGAGATCGTGTTCTCCCGTCCCGGCCTCGGCCGGCTGATCTACGACGCGATCTCGGTCCGCAACTACCCTGTGGTGCAGGGGGCGGTGCTGGTGGTGGTGGTGCTGTTCGTCGTGGTGAACCTGTTGGTGGACCTCTCCTATTCCGCCATCGACCCGCGGATGCGCCGGGACGCCGCGCGGGAGGGGCTGCCGAGGTGACGGCGGCGGGCGGGGCGATGCGGGTGCTGCGGCGCACATGCGGCAGCTTCCCCGGCGCGCTGGGCTGCGTGCTGGTGCTGCTGGTGCTGGGCGCCGCGCTGTTCGCGCCCTGGGTCGCCACGCACGACCCGGACCGGCTGGACGTGATGAACCGCTTCGCCGCGCCTTCCGCCGCGCACTGGCTCGGCACCGACCATCTCGGGCGCGACCTCTACTCGCGCCTGGTGCATGGGGCGACGGTGGCGATGGCGGTCGCGCTCAGCGCCATCGCGCTGGCGCTGGTGGCGGGCACCGCGCTCGGCATCCTCGCGGCCTCGCTGCCGGCGCGGGCGGAACGGCCGGTGCTGGTCGCCTTCGACACAATTTCCTCCTTCCCGTCGCTGGTGCTGGCGCTGGCGGTGGTGGCGGTGTTCGGGCCCTCGACCCCGATCGTGGTGGCCATCGTCGGCGTGACGCTGGCGCCGCATTTCGGCCGCGTCGCGCGCGCGCAGGCACTGGCGCTGGACAGCGCGCCCTTCCTGGAGGCGGAACGCATCCTCGGCGCCTCGCGCGCGCGGATCGTGCTGCACCACATCCTGCCGAACATCCTCGGCCCGCTGATCGTCCTCGCCTCGATGGACATCCCGGTGGTCATCACGATCGAGGCGGGGCTGTCCTTCCTCGGCCTCGGCGTACGGCCGCCGCTGGCCAGCTGGGGGGTGCTGATCCAGGACGGCTACCAGTTCCTGTCCGACAGCTGGGTGCCGGTCCTCGTCTCCTCCCTCGCGCTCGCCCTCGCCACGCTCGGCTTCACCCTGTTCGGCGAGGCGCTGCGCGACGCGGTGGACCCGCGCATCGGGCGGGGGCACTGAATGGACGCGCCGCTGGTCCGCATCCGCGACCTGGTGCTGGAAGCCGCGACGGCGCGGGGGACGGCGCGCATCCTGCGCGGCGTCGACCTCGATATCGGGCGGGGGCGCATCCTCGGCGTGGTGGGCGAATCGGGGTCGGGCAAGTCCAGCCTCGCGGCGTGCCTGCTGCGGCTGCTGCCGGGCAACGTCACGCGCCTGTCGGGGGAGGTGGCCTTCGACGGGACCGACCTCCTCGCCCTCGATCCGGCGGCGATGGCCGCCTGGCGCGGCACCCGCATCGCGATGATCTTCCAGGACCCGATGACGGCGCTGAACCCGGTCTTCACCATCGGGACGCAGATGGTGGACGTGATCCGCCGGCGCGACCCCGGCCTGCCGCGCGCGGCGGCGCTGGACCGGGCGGAGACGATGCTGCGCCGGGTCGCCATCGCCGATCCGCGCGCGCGCCTGTCGGCCTATCCGCACCAGCTCTCGGGCGGGATGCGCCAGCGGGCGATGATCGCGATGGCCCTGCTCGCCGGCCCCGACCTGCTGCTGGCGGATGAGCCGACGACGGCGCTGGACGCGACGGTGGAGGCGCAGATCGTGGCCCTGCTGGAGGAGCTGCGGAGCGACTTCGCGGGCAGCATCGTCCTCATCTCCCACCATCTCGGCCTCGTCGCGCAGCTCTGCGACGACCTCGCGGTGATGTATGGCGGGCGGGTGGTGGAGACGGGGCCGGTCGCGCCCGTCATCGCCGCGCCGCGCCACCCCTACACGCGCGCGCTGCTCGCCTGCGAGATCGGGGAGGGCGGGGAAGGGCGGCTCGCCTCCATCCCCGGCGACGTGCCGGACCCGGTCGCGCCCCCGCCGGGCTGCGTCTTCGCGCCCCGCTGCCCGCGGGCCGAGGCGCGTTGCGCCGCGGAGCCGCCCGCCCTGCGCGCCGCCAGCGAGGGGCGCGCCGCCGCCTGCCACTTCTTCGAGGAATGGTCGTGACCGGCGGCGCCCTGGCGGAGTTCGAGCGGGTGGGCGTGACCTTCGGCGGCGGGGTGCGCGCGCTCGACGATGTCAGTCTGGCGGTGCCGCGGGGCGGCATTCTCGGCCTGGTGGGTGAATCGGGGTCCGGCAAGACGACGCTCTGCCGCACCCTGCTCGGCCTGACGCCGCCGGCCGAGGGGCGCGTCACCTTCGACGGGCGCCCGGTCGGCGACTGGCTGCGCGGGGATGCCCGCGCCTTCCGCCGCCGCGTGCAGATGCTGCTGCAGGATGCCGTGGCGTCCCTTTCGCCGCGGATGACCATCGGCCGCGCGCTGGAGGAGCCGCTGCTGATCCACCGCCTGCCGCTGGAGGAGGGACGCGCGCGGCTGGCGGGGCTGCTCCGGCGGCTCGGCCTGCCGTCCGACATCGCGGGGAAGTATCCGCACCAGGTCTCGGGCGGGCAGGCGCGGCGCATCGGCGTGGCCCGCGCGCTGGTGATGCAGCCCGGCATGATCGTGGCGGACGAACCGACGGCCGGGCTCGACGTGTCGGTGCAGGGCGACCTGCTGAACCTGCTGCTGGACCTGCGGGCGGAACTCGGCCTCACCTACCTCGTCGTCAGCCACAACCTGCACGTCGTCCGCCGCGTGACGGAACGGACGGCCGTGATGTATCTGGGCCAGGTGGTGGAGGAGGGGCCGACGCGCGCGATCTTCGCCCGCCCCGCCCATCCCTATGCCGCCGCCCTCGTCGCCGCGAGCCCTGGCCTGCGCGAGGCGCCGGGCCGCCGCCGCATCGTGCTGCGCGGCGAGATCCCGAGCGTGCTGAACCCGCCGCCCGGCTGCCGCTTCCACACCCGCTGCCCCGCGGCGCAGCCGGACTGCGCCGCCGTTCCCCCCGCGCTGCGGGAGGTCGCGCCGGACCGGACGGCGCGCTGCCACTACCCCTTCTCGCTCGCCCTTCCGGGCGGGCCGGCGGCGTGAGGCCGCCCGCCATCCCCATCGGCCCGGCGCCTTCCGCCGGGCGACACCGCGCCGAGGACCGGACGATGCACGAATACGAATCCATGCCGCCGCTCTACTTCACCTACATGAACCGCTTCGACGTCGAGGCGCTGGGCATCACCGACGACGAGATCCTCTCCGCCATCGAGGAGCAGCTCGCGACCCAGGGGCGGGGCGAGGCGGTGATCGAGCCGCGGATGCACCTCGAGCCCGGCGTGGCGCGCGGCCATTTCAACGTGCTGCGCGGGTCGCTGGGCGGGGAGGTGGATTCGGCCGGGGTGAAGGTGGTGTCCGACTTCTACGACAACTACCTGCACAGCCTGCCGTCGGAGCTTGCCCTGCTGCTGCTGTTCGACCGCTTCAAGGGCGTGCCCAAGGCGATCATCGACGCATCCGCCATCACCGACATGCGCACCGGCGCGGTCACCGCCATCGGCGCGAAATACCTGGCGCCGAAGGGGGCCAGGGTGCTCGGCCACATCGGCGCGCGCGGCACGGCGTACTGGAACGTGCGGCTGATGGCGAAGCTGTTCGACTTCGAGGAGATCCGCGTGCATTCCCGCCGCAAGGAAAGCCGCGACGCCTTCGGCGCGCGGCTGGAACGCGACCTCGGCCGCAAGGTCGTCGTCACCGAGGACTGGGAAAGCTGCATCCGCGGCGCCGACATCGTGGTGGAGGCGTCGCGCCTCGTCACGCCGGAGCCGCTGCTGAAGACCGAATGGATCAAGAAGGGCGCGCTGGTGATGCCCTACGGCACGATCAGCGCGGTGGAGCTTTCGCTGGCCGACATCGCCGACAAGTTCCTGATGGATGATTTCGGCCAGGCGCGGTCCGGCAATTTCGGCGCGCTGAAGCCGCTGTTCGACGCGGGCCGCCTGCATCCCGGCCGCTACCACGCCGAGATCGGGGAGGTCGTCGCCGGCCTGAAGCCGGGGCGGGAGAGCGAGGACGAGACGATCCTGTTCTGGCACCGCGGCCTGTCGCTGTCCGACATCGCGCTCGGCCACGCGATGCTGAAGAAGGGCGAGAAGCTGGGCGTCGGGCAGCGCATCCGGTTCGCCTGAGCATGGCCGCATCCTTCATCGCCAATGCGCGGATGTATGCGGTGGCGCCGGAGGCGGAGGCCGCCTGGCAGGCGCTGATCGCGCAGGTCGCGGCGGAAGCGGGCGTCGCGCTCGACTACCTGCCCCATCCCGCGCCGCGGCCGCTCGAGGAGCTGTGGCGGCGGCCCGACCTCGGCTGCGTGCAGATGTGCGGCTATCCCATCGCGCTCGGCATCGCCGATGTCGTGCCGATCGCGGCGCCGATCCCGGCGCTGCCCTGGGCCGGCGGGCGGGCGGCGTACCGCACGGATCTGATCGTGCGGGCGGACAGCCCCTTCCGGCGGCTGGAGGACAGCTTCGGCCACCGGCTGGGCTGGACGGTCGCGCATTCGCAGTCCGGCTTCAACGCGCTGCGCCACCACCTGCTGCCGCATTGGCGCGCACGGGGCGGGCCGCTCTATGCCGAGGTGCGCGGCGACCTGGTGACGGCGCGGAAGGTGCTGGATTCGGTGCTGGACGGCAGCATCGACATCGGGCCGCTCGATGCCTACTGGCACGCGCTGATCGCCCGCCACCGGCCGGAACTGACGGCCGGCATCCGCGTGCTGGACAGCACGGCGCTGGCGCCGATGCCGCCCTTCGTCGCCGCGCCGGGCCTGCCGGCCGCAGACCTGGCGCGGCTGCGGGCCGCCTTCGCCGCGGCGGCGTCGCGGCCCTGGTTCGCGCGCCATGCCGGGCCGCTGCTGATCGAGGGCTTCGCCCCGGTCGCGCCGGATGCCTTCGCCCCCACCCTCGCCTGGCACCGCGATGCCCTGGCGGCCGGCTACCCGGTGCCTGCCTGATGACAGGCGCCCGCGCCCTGCCTACATCCCCGCCGGCCCCGAGGTGACGCATGACCGACGAGATCATCCTCTCCGACCTGCCCGACGACGAACTGGTGACGCAGATGCACCAGGACCTCTACGACGGCATGAAGCCCGAGATCGAGGAGGGGGTGCGCCTGCTGCTGGACCGCGGCTGGACGCCCTATGACGTGCTGACGAAGGCGCTGGTCGAGGGGATGCGGATCGTGGGGGAGGACTTCCGCGACGGCATCCTGTTCGTGCCGGAGGTGCTGATGGCGGCGAACGCCATGAAGGCCGGCATGCACATCCTGCGCCCGCTGCTGGCCGAGACGGGCGCGCCGAAGCTCGGCAAGATGGTGATCGGCACCGTCAAGGGCGACATCCACGACATCGGCAAGAACCTGGTCGGCATGATGATGGAGGGCGCGGGGTTCGAGGTGGTGGACCTCGGCATCAACACCTCGGTCGAGACCTTCCTCGACGCGCTGGAGGCGCACCGCCCGGACATCCTCGGCATGTCGGCGCTGCTGACGACCACCATGCCCTACATGAAGACGGTGATCGAGGCGCTGAAGCAGAAGGGCATCCGCAACGACGTGATCGTCCTGGTCGGCGGCGCGCCGGTGAACGAGCAGTTCGCCGAGGCGATCGGCGCCGACGCCTATTGCCGCGACGCCGCTGTCGCGGTGGAGACGGCGCGCCGCTTCCTCACGCAGGGCGGGGCGCCGCGGCGGGCGGCGTGACGGGCGCGGAGGCACGGCCCGGGCGCATCCTGCTCGTCGCCTGCGGCGCGCTGGCGCGGGAGGTGGTGGCGCTGAAGGCGCTGAACGGCTGGGACCACATGGACGTCTCCTGCCTGCCCGCCCTGCTGCACAACCGGCCGGACCGCATCCCCGCCGCCCTGCGCGCGCGCATCCGCGCCGGCCGCCGCACGCATGGGGAGGTGCTGGTGCTCTACGGCGATTGCGGCACCGGCGGCGCGCTCGACGCCGTGCTGGTGGAGGAGGGGGCGGAGCGGATCGAGGGGCCGCACTGCTACGCCTTCCTCGCCGGCGCCGGGGCCTTCGACGGGTTGATGGAGGAGGAGCCCGGCAGCTTCTTCCTGACCGACTTCCTCGCGCGGCAGTTCGACCGGCTGGTCTGGCGCGGGCTCGGGCTCGACCGCCACCCGGAGCTGCGCGACGCCTATTTCGCCCATTACCGGCGCGTCGTTCACCTGGTGCAGCAGCCCGACCCCGCCATCGCGGCACGGGCCGCGGCGGCGGCCGCGCGGCTCGGCCTGCCGCTGGTGACGCGCGTCACCGGGCTCGGCGGCCTGTCCGCCTTCCTCGCGCCGCGCGTGGCATGACATGGCGGAGCTGATCCTGATCTCCTGGCGCGGCATCCCGGCGCAGCTCCTCGCACGGGAGGGGCGGCGGACGCTGCGGCACGAGCTTTCCCCGCGCTTCGCCCAGGCGATCGACCGCGCGGCGATGCGCGGCGGCGCGCGCGACGAGGCCGCCTATCTGGAAGGCTGGGTGCGCGCGCCGCTCGGCACGGAGGAAGGCGACCCGGCTGCGGCGCTGGCCGAACGCGCGGCGCTGATCGAGGCGGAGTACGACGAGGACCGGCTGTTCGCCCTCGTCGAATCGGGCGGCGCGGCATGAGCGACTGCGCCGTCGTCTTCACCCCTTCCGGCCGGCGCGGGCGGTTCGCGCCGGGCACGTCGCTGCTGGCGGCGGCACGCGCGCTCGGCGTCGATCTCGACAGCGTCTGCGGCGGGCGCGGCCTCTGCGGGCGCTGCCAGGTCGAACTGCAGCCGGGGGAGCACCTGAAGCACGCCATCACCAGCGCGCCGGACCACCTGACGGCGGCGGGGGAGGTCGAGGCGCGCTTCGCAGCGCGGCGCGGCGCGCTCGCCCCCGGCCGGCGGCTCGGCTGCCAGGCCAGGCTGGCGGGCGACGTGGTGGTGGACGTGCCGGCGGACAGCCAGCTGCACCGGCAGGTGGTCGCCAAGGCGGCGGATGCGCGGCCGGTCACGCTCGACCCGGTCGTGACGCTGCATCACGTCGTGGTCGCGCAGCCCGACATGCACGACCCGCGCAGCGACGCCCGGCGGCTGGAGGAGGCGGTGGCGGCGGAATGGGGCATCACCGGCCTCGTCATGCCGCTGCCCGTGCTGGCGGGCCTGCAGCGCGCGCTGCGCGAGGGCGGCTGGGCGGTGACCGTGGCGCTGCGCCACCGGCGCGACGTGGTGGCGGTGCATCCGGGGCTGGTGGAGACGCTGCACGGCGTCGCGGTCGATCTCGGCTCCACCACCATCGCGGCGCATCTCTGCGACCTCGGCACCGGCGGGGTGGTGGCCTCGGCGGGCGAGATGAACCCGCAGATCCGCTTCGGCGAGGACCTGATGAGCCGGGTCTCCTACGCCATGATGAACGAGGGCGGGGCGGCGGCGCTGACGGCGGCGGCGCGGGACGCGCTGGCGCGGCTGGTGGGCTCGCTCGCGCGGCAGGCGGGGATCGAGGCGTCGCGCATCGCCGAGGTGACGGTGGCCGGCAACCCCGTGATGCACCACCTGCTGCTCGGCCTCGACCCGGTGGAGCTCGGCGCCGCGCCCTTCGCGCTGGCGGCGGATGCCGCGCTCGACCTGCCGGCGCGCGACCTCGGCCTCGCCATCGCGCCGGGCGCCTTCGTGCATGTCCTGCCCTGCATCGCGGGGCATGTCGGCGCGGATGCCGCGGCGATGGTGCTGGCCGAACGGCCCGACCTGTCCGAGGAGCTGACGCTGCTGGTCGATGTCGGCACGAATGCGGAGATCGTGCTGGGGGACCGGCACGGGCTGCTCGCCTGTTCCTCGCCCACCGGGCCCGCCTTCGAGGGCGCGCAGATCACCGCCGGCCAGCGCGCGGCGCCTGGCGCGATCGAGCGCGTGCGGATCGACCCCGCGACGCTGGAGCCGCGCTTCAAGGTGATCGGCTGCAACATGTGGTCGGACGAGCCGGGCTTCGCCGAGGCGGTGCGCCGCACCGGCGTCACCGGCATCTGCGGGTCCGGCATCATCGAGGCGATCGCGGAGATGCACCTGGCAGGCATCCTGCGGACCGATGGCGGGATCGACGGCGCCCTGGCCGCGCGCAGCCGGCGCGTCCGGGAGGAATACCGCAGCTTCACCTATCTCATCCGCGAGGAGGCGCCGCGCATCGCCGTGACGCAGCACGACGTGCGGGCGATCCAGCTTGCCAAGGCGGCGCTGCACGCGGGCGCGAAGCTGCTGATGCACCGCCGCGGGGTGGACCGGGTGGAGCGCATCCGCCTGGCCGGCGCCTTCGGCGCGCATATCGACCCGCTGCACGCCCTGGTGCTGGGCCTGGTGCCGGACTGCGCGCCGGAGCGCATCGCCTCGGTCGGCAACGCGGCGGGCCATGGGGCGCGAATCGCATTGCTGAACGCCGCCGCGCGGCGCGAGCTGCAGGCGCTGGTGCGCCGGATCGAGAAGGTGGAGACGGCGGTGGAGCCCGGCTTCCAGGCGGAATTCGTCGCCGCCATGGCCATCCCGCACGCGACCGACCCCTATCCCGAGCTTGCGGCGCGCGTCGCCCTGCCGGCGCGATCCGCGCCCCGGCGCCCGGCACGCCGCCGCGCGGGGGCGCCCGGCGACTGACGGGACAGGCAGGCGGCTGGCGCCCATCCGTGGCGCCGGGGGCGCGGCGCGTGCGGGGCAGCGCGCTACCCGTCGTAGACCAGCCGGAAGCCGGTATGGCCCGCAGATGTGTCGGGGCTACGGCCGGCGCGCGCGGCGATGCGGTAGCGGTAGCAGTAGCTGACGTGGCACAGGTAGCTGCCGCCCTTCATCAGCCTCTCGCGTTCCGCCGCTGCGGCGGCGTTGCGGTGCTTCGCCGCCTTCGCCAGCGATCGCACCCGGAAGGGGTCGGCGCACCATTCCCATGCATTGCCGCAGGTGTTGAACAGGCCGAAGCCGTTGGGCGCGAAGCTGTCCACCGGCGCGGTGCCGGCGAAGCCGTCGGCCGCGGTGTTGCGGTGGGGGAAATCGCCCTGCCAGATGTTGCAGAAGATCCGCGTGTCGGTGGGTTCCTCGTTGCCCCAGGGGAAGCGGGCCTGGTCGCGGCCACCCCTGGCCGCGTGTTCCCATTCCGCCTCGGTCGGCAGGCGGCCGCCCGCCCAGGCGGCAAACGCCGCCGCGTCGTTCCAGGCGACATGGACCGCCGGGTGGTCGAGGCGGTCGGCGACCGAGGATCCCGGCCCCTCCGGCGCTGCCCAGGACGCGCCATGCACTTTCCGCCACCACGGCGTTCCTTCCGGCGTCAGGGCCGGCAGCGCCGGGTCGGCGAAGAGGTGGAAGACATAGGACCAGCCGAAGCGCTCCGCTTCGGTGACGTAGCCGGTCGCGGCCACGAAGGCCGCGAAGCGCCGGTTGGTGACCTGGTGCGCGTCCATGCGGAACGGCGCCAGGACCACGCGCCGCGACGGGCCCTCGCCATCCAGGAGGAGCTCCGGCCGGTCCGTGCCGATGGTCGCGGGGCCGCCCGGCACCCACACCGTCGGCGCGTCGTCGCGCCCGCCGGCCAGGGCAGGGGCCGGGCGCGGCGGGACGGCGGATGCAGGGAATGAGGGCGGGCAGCAGGTCACCTTGCATGTCCTCTCATGGCCGGGACGAGCCGCCGGCCTGATGCGAGGGGAATTCATGCAGGCTGCGCGCGTGCCCGGCCAGCCAGGGTGATCCGGCTTCGTCCCCGTGGTGGAGGCTGTGGGGGCCGCCGAAACCTCGCTCGAAGCCCTGCACCGCCGGCGGGTGGCCGCCGCATGCGCGAAGGTCACCCCGGCCGATCCGGGCCGTCCTGCAGGCGGGCAGGATGCCGGCGGCCGCCCTGGTGCGCTTCCGTTCGCCGTCCTGCCGCATCGGGGGGTTGCGGGGACCCCCCCGAACCGCTAGGAAGCGCGCGCCTTGCGCCGGTCCGCTGCTGTAGCTCAGTGGTAGAGCACTCCCTTGGTAAGGGAGCGAGTAGCCATCAAAAAACGCTGCTCCTGTCGTCGATCTTGGCGACACAGACGGTAGACTGCACCAATTTTGCACCACTTGGGCTGGCGTCCTCTTGCTCCCGATTTTGCGCGGAGAGAGGATTTTCTCCCAGGGGGCTCTGCCGTCCCAAAGCCCATCTCCCTCGCGATCTCGACGCTGTCGAAGGCGTAGCTCGGTGATGGCGCCGACGATCGCGTCCGAAGCGGGACCGTTGCCGTCCAACCGGGAGGAGACGCTCGTAATCGTAGCCGACACGTCTGCTGGTAAAGCGAAAGCAGACCTCGCTGGCGAGAACTTGGGTTCGGCAGCTTTGCGCCCATGACGGTCGTCAACCGGCCGCCGGTGCCATCCCGAAACCGGACATCCCATTCCCGTCGTCGATCAGCCCAGTTAGGCGCCAGGCAGTCCTTCGGAAGGAGCAACCGGCGGCCCTCGGTGTTGTCTCGCGCCTGTGCACCGAAGGAGGACCCAGGGATCACTCCCCGCGGTTCGGCCGGCGACGCCTCTGGCGCCCTCCTTGCTGCAGCACGGCATCAGGGGTGCCGATCCGGCTTCATCTGCGCCGGCCGCCTTCCGAGCGGCACCGCGATGCGGCAGGCCACGCCGTCCCCGCCAAAGGTGAGTTCCGCTCGGGTGCCGAGTGTGTGCCCGAGGGCCTGCTCGATCAGGCGCCGCCCATAGCCGCGGCCTGACGGAGCGGCCGGCATGACGCAGCCGCTCTCGCGCCAGTCCAACAGTACGCGGCGGCCACCGGCCGCGTCGGGCTCCAGTCGCCAGAGGACCTCGAGACGCCCGCTCTCCTGCTTCAGCGCACCGTACTTCGCCGCGTTCGTCGCCAGCTCGTGGACCGCCAATGCCAGCGCCTGCACGCGCTCCGGGCCGAGGAGCACGACCGGGCCGGCGACTGTCACCCGGCCGTCCACCGCCGTAGGATGCGCACCCAGCTCGAGCCTGATGACCTCACCGATGTCGAGCTCGTCGCGGCCGCCCCTGGCCAGCAGCTCCTGCGCTCGCCCGAGGGCGGCGATGCGGTCCGTGAAGCTCTTCAGCGTCCCGCCCTTGCCGAGGGTAAGCGTGGCGATCGCCTGCACGACCGTCAGCAGATTGCGCGTGCGGTGGTGCAGCTCGGCGATGAGAACCCGCTGCTGGTCCTCGGACCTGGTCAGGCCGGTGACGTCGAGGAAAGTCACCACCACGCCCCGCGTCCGCCTGTCGGCGTTGCGGTAGGGCGAGATCCGGACGAGGTAGTGGGCGTCTCCCGCCGGCTGGTCCACCCGCCGCTCGATCGGCTCGCCACCGGCGAGCACCGCGGCGACGTCGAGGGCGAGGTCCGGCAGGCTGAAGCGGCTGGCCAGGTCGGTGATCGGCCGCCCGCGGTCGCCGGGCAGGATGTTGAAGATCTTGGCCACCGCCGGCGTGAAGCTGCGGATCACCAGCTCGTGGTCGAGGAAGACGGTCGCGACGTCGGTGCTCTCGAACAGGTTGTGCAGGTCGTTGTTGGCGCGGTCGAGCGCCTCCACCTTGCCGCTCAGCTCGGCATTGAGGGTGTGCAGCTCCTCATTGACGGATTGCAGCTCCTCCTTCGAGGCCTCGAGCTCCTCGTTGGTCGATTGCATCTCCTCGTTCACCGAGACGAGCTCCTCGTTCGAGGACTTCAGCTCCTCGAGCGCCGTCTCGTATTCCTCGATCAGTGACTGCAGCCGCTCCCGGGTCTCGCGCAGCTCGCGCTCCAGGTGCAGCGCCGCGCCGTCCTGAGTGGCGACCCGGCCGAGTGCCTCCTGCCGCGTCAGGGTCGGGCCGTCATCGGCGAAGAGCACAAGGAAGAGCGGCTCCTCGCGGTCGGCCTCGCGCAGGGGCTCGACCGTCAGCGTCACCATCTGGACGCGGCCATCCTCGCCCTCGACCGCCACGCCCTCCCGCGTCGCGCTGGCACCGGCCTCCACGGCCTCGCGCAGCGCCGTGCGGAGATCGAGGCGAAGTCCCTTGCGCGCCATGGTCAGGAGCTGCCGCGTCGGGGTCCCGGCTGCGGCCTCGAGGTACTTGCCCGTGCGCGCCGAGTAGTAGGCGACCTCGCCCTCGCGGTTCACCACGACGAAGGCCGGCGCGAAGCGCTCCAGCACCTGTCCCTCGACCGCCTAGCGCAGCGCGATCCCGCCCAGGCCCGCCTTGTGCGGCGCGGCGCCAGTCGTGTGCCCGAGGCGAAGGCGCGACATCGACATCGGCAGGCGCGTGCCCTCACTCCCGTCTGCCCGGCGCCGGAAGATGCGCTGCTTCTTCTCGATCGGCGTGAAGAGGTCGCCATACCGCCCGATGCCCTCTGCCGTGCCCAGGAACAGGTAGCCCTCCGGCCGCAACGCGTAGTGGAACACCGGAAGCACCCCGTTCTGCACGTCCGGTCCGAAGTAGATCAGCAGGTTGCGGCAGGAGACGAGGTCGATGCGGGAGAAGGGCGGATCGCGGATGACGCTGTGCGGCGAGAAGATGCAGAGGTCGCGCACCTCCTTCGAGACCACGTAGCTGCCGCCATCGGCCACGAAGAAGCGCGCCCGGCGCTCCGGCGTGACGCTGTCGAGCAACGGCGCAGGGTAGCGCGCGGCCCGCGCGACGGAGAGCGCGGTCGTCGATGTCGGTGGCGAAGAGCTGCACGCGCGGCACGGCGGTGAGGCCGTCCATGTGCTCGCGGATCAGCATGCCGAGCGAGAACACCTCCTCCCCCGTCGCGCAGCCCGGCACCCACACCCGGACGGCGTCCTCCGCGCCGCGCCCCTCGAACAGCTTCGGGATGACGAGCCGGCCGAGCGCCTCAAAGGCGTCGGCGTCGCGGAAGAAGTTGGTCACTCCGATCAGCAGGTCGCGGAACAGCGCCGCAACCTCGCCCGGGTCCCCGCGCAGCCGCTCGACATAGGCCTCGGCCGTGTCGAGCCCGACCACCTGCATCCGCCGCTGCACGCGGCGAAGGAAGGTCTTCGCCTTGTAGCCGGAGAAGTCATGGCCGAGCTGGCTACGCAGGATGGCGTAGATCTCACGACGCGCCTCCTCGAGCGCGCGCGCCGCCTCCACCTGGCCCGAGCCGTCGACCGCGATGCCATCGAGCATGCTCAGGCCGCGGGCGAAGGCGACGAGGTGCCCACCCATCTGGTCGGCCGGCATGGCGAGGTCCACGACGCCCGAGGAGATCGCGCTCTCCGGCATCTCCGGGTGGCCGGGCCCGTGGCCGTCGGCGACCTGCGCGAGGGTCATCCCGCCGCGCTCCTTGATCGCCTTGAGGCCGAGCGTTCCGTCCCCATCGCCGCCGGAGAGCACGACGCCGGCCGCTGCCTCGCCCCAGTCGGCGGCGAGCGTGCTGAAGAAGATGTCGATCGGCTTGCGCTCGCGCCGGCCCGAATTGGGGCGCTGCAGCCGGAGGCGGCCGCCCTCGATGCCGAGGACCGCATCGGCGGGCAGGACGTGGACGGTGTCCGGCTCGATCGGCATGCCATCGGCGGCAACGCGGACGGGCAGGTCGGTCAGGTTGGCCACCACCTCATGCAGCCGGCTCTCGCGATCCGGGCTGAGGTGGGTGACGATGACGATGGCGAACCCGGGCTGTCCTTGCAGGCCGCGGAAGAAGCCCTCCAGCGCCTCGATGCCGCCAGCGGAGGCGCCGATGCCGACGATCGGGAAGGCGGACCGGGTCAGGACGGTGTGCCCGCGCCACCGATGGCGCCGGGGGCGTCCGGACTGGCCGCCACCTCGCGCTCTAGCAGGCGCAGGCCCGCCCGCACCACCTCGCTCGAGGAGCCGAAGCGGCCGGACGCGACCTGGTCGGCGACGAAGCGGGCGACGTGCTCCGTCACCGAGACGTTGAGGTGGTGCTTGCTGGGCATGGTGGCTTCTGACACGCAACGCCGCGCGGGTGCCATAAAGTTTCACCCAGGGCGATCACGGCTGCGGCAGCCGTGAGGTGGCGGCTGCGTCGCGACGTCGGGTAGCGCAGCAGGCACCAGATCGCTCGGAGCTGGTTGTTCTGCTTTCGGCCAAACCACGCCGGAGTAAGCTAGCGGCCTCCATGTCCGCTCTCGAGAGTGAAGCAGTCCACGGCACCCACCAACAGCCGGCTTTGACCGTTCCGCGAAGGAGGGTTGCATTCCCCCTCCGTCCATCACCGCAGCGTGGCGGCGAGCCCTTAGGCTGAACGGAATTAAAGCTTCAACCCACAGAAAATATTGATTTTGCCCATCCGCGACGTATGATGTGAGTGCACATGGGCAAAGCGATTTTCTTCAATGAGATAGACAATGGGGCGCGACAGCGTCTCATAGATGTCCAACAGCGCGCCGAGGCCCTGCGGGCCGCGGACGGCGACCTGCGCCGGCGCTTCGTCGGGAGCATGGCCTGGAAGGCGCGCGACGCTCACGAGTATCTCTACCGGCGCAACGGCCGGGTCGAGAAGAGCCTCGGCCCGAGGAGCCCGGAGACCGAGGAGATTGAACGCGCTTTCAAGGCGGGCAAGGCCCTCGCTGAAGAGCGGGCGAACGGCCTCCGGCAGACGCTGCGGGGCATGGCGCGGGTGAACCGCGCGATGGGCCTCGGGCGCGTCCCGAGCCTCGTCGGGCGCATTCTGAGGCGGCTGGACGAGGCCGGGGTGCTGGGTGAGCAGGTCTGCGTCGTCGGCACCAACGCCCTCTTCGCCTACGAAGCTCGCGCCGGCATCCGGTTCCAGTCGGACCTCCTGGCGACCGCGGACATCGATATCGCCCTCGATGCGCGCCGCAACCTGGCGCTCGCCGGACGGACCATGCCGGAAGGGCTGCTCGGCCTGCTCCGGAAGATCGACGCGTCCTTCGCCCCAATCGCAGCCGGGCACTTCTCGGCCGTGAACAGGGACGGCCTGATGGTGGACCTCATCACGCCGGAGCCGAAGGTGCCGATGCGGGCCTTGCCGCGCCGTCAGCGGCGGCTGGGCGCCGAGGACATCGCCGCGGTGGAGGACGTGGAGGCTGCGGAGGTGCCGAGGCTCGAGATGATCGTGGACGCGCCGCGCTTCTCCGCCGTGGCTGTGGCCGAGGATGGCCTGCCTGTCTGGATCGCCGCTGCCGACCCGCGCTGGTGGGCGGCGCACAAGCTCTGGCTCGCCGAGGAGCTGGGGCGCGAGCCGCTGAAGCGCCAGCGCGACCGGGACCAGGGTCTGGCGGCGGCCGAGATGCTCGCCCGGGTCTGGGGCGAGGTGGACCTGTCCGACCGCGCCCTCGCGACAATCCCGGCCGGGCTGCGGGCGAGGCTCCGCGCGGCGGTGGAGGGCCGTGGCGGCGAGGGCGACGACGCGCCGGAGTGGTGAGGGCTCCTGATATCCTCAGAGGGCGCATCCAGCCCGACCGGCTGGGCTGTTCGTGCAGAATGCGGGCTCTGGCCGGGACCGGCCGTCCGGCGTGGCGCGTGCCCTTCGCCCGATGATGTTCCCGGTGCTGGCGCCCCGCCCGATGCGCGACTGCACCATGGCTGCGCCGAGGAAGCTGGTCTTCGCGACGCCGCGTCGCCAGCGATTGGCTCGGCGCCGACACCTTGGCCGATAAGAATGTCGGGGCGATGACGTTGGCGAGGTCCGCGATGATCGACGACCTGCCTCGCCTGTCCCCCGAGCGCGTCGGGGAGGGTTTAAGCGCGACGTCCCCCGCGTGTCTGCCGAGGATGCCGGCGGTCCGCCGGTTATGCGTAACCCCCATGGGCCATCCTCTCGAGGTGGTCGAGGATGAGCGCCCCGCGCCCTTCTGCGAGCAGTTCGGCCGGCGAGGCGCCGAGTGACGGGCTGACCCGCGTTGCCCAATCTCGTGCCGCAGCCGGAGATCCCGCCCACGGCTCGACCAGCATGAGGATAGCCGCGCGGCTTCCGCCTCGGTCAGGCCTGGGAGCACAACGCGTAGCCTGCCGACGGCCGACAGGAAGTCGCCGTGCGCTTCGCCGTCACGGGGTTTGTCGGGCATCTCTGGTATCCTTGTTCCAGTGTATCCTGCTCTTCAGCCGATTGCCGGATTAGCGCCGTTGCCGCTGGATGTTGCCGCACCTGCGCTGTTCCTCTCTTCGGCTCTCCCCGGGTTTCCCCCGCCGTGATCAGCCCCTCGCGTGGCGTGCGCAGCGCAGGCCGCTGCGACCGTCCGCCGAACGTAGTGAAGACCGTCCGGCCAGGGCTGTCGCGTAGCCGGGCGGCGATTGCGATGCCTCTGGACGAGGACGATGTCGCAGCTCATCCCGGCATGCGGCTTCCGCAGCAGTCCGCCGAGGGACTTCACGCCGTTCTGCATCCGGTCGGATTCAATCGTCTCTCCGACAGGCCAACGGTGGCCGCGGAACCGGGAAAGAGAACGAAATTCTCCAGATTGGTCATTTCACCCGGACAGAGTAGGAACGGACTGCACCAGTTTTGCACCACTTTCTGCACCACTTGGTGCCGTTCCGTTCGCCCTCATGCCGGATCGGGGGTTGCGGCCACCCGCCCAAACCGCTAGGAAGCCCCGCAACTTAGCCCGGTCCGCTGCTGTAGCTCAGTGGTAGAGCACTCCCTTGGTAAGGGAGAGGTCAAGAGTTCAATCCTCTTCAGCAGCACCACCGGCCGCGCGCGCTATTCCGCGGGCGAGCCTTCGGCGAGCGCGGTGAGCTGGTCGCTTCTCAGCAGTTCCATGCGGCCATGCGACGGCTCCCGAATCCAGCCGCGGCGGCGGAAGGCGGTCAGGGTGCGGCTCACGGTCTCGAGCGTGAGGCCGAGGAAGTCCGCGATGTCGCCGCGCGTCATCGGCATGTCGAGCACGCCGCCGACGGCGCCCCGCCGCCGCCCCGCCTCCACCAGCGACAGCAGGAAGGCCGCGACACGGCCTTCCGCCGTGCGGCGGCCGACGCTGACCAGCTGTTCCTGAGTCGCCGCGAGTTCCTGCACGCAGAGGTCGAGGAAGCGGCGTTCCAGCGCCGGGTATCGGCGCAGCAGCGTCTCCAGCCTGCGGCGCTCAAGCCGGCAGACCTGGGCCGGGGTGAGCAGCTGCGCGGCGAAGGGATAGGTCTCGCCCACGGTATAGCCGAGCACGTCGCCCGCGAAGCGGAAGCCCAGCACCTGTTCGCGCCCGTCGGCCAGCAGGCGCGTCAGCTTCGCCGTCCCGGTGACGAGGGTGAAGACATGGCCGGCCCGGTCCCCTTCGTCGAACAGGGTGTCGCGGGCGGCGAAGGCGATCTGCTCGGTCTCCGCCACCACCTCGTCCAGCGCCGCCGCGTCGAGAGGGCGGCAGAGCCCCGCCACCCGCGATCCGCAGGTCGTGCACACTTGGCCCTCGCCCAGCGCCTCGCGCGTCAGCCGCCTGGCCGCATCCAGCGGATTCACCGCCCCCGACTCCCCAACCCTGACGGGGCGAGGCTATCCGACGCCGTTGCCCGGCTTCAACCACCCCATGGCGAATTCCATAAGGACTGCCTGAAATTCCGGGGCGCAAGCCGGCGGCGCCCGTCGGGACACCATCCGCGCGCGGCGGAAGCGCCGATGGTGGCCCCGCCGGCGGGGGGCTGCCCTACTCAGTCGGGCGTGACGGTCAGCGCGTCGATCGCGATGGTCACGGTGCCGGGGCCCGCCACCGTGACCGGCTGGTTCAGCGGCCCCCAGGTCAGCGGGTTGCCGCCCGTCGCCGCGTCGAACAGGCCGAGATGGCTGAGCGTGCCGGCCGCGCCGGTGAAGGTGAAGCGCAGCGCCTCGACGTTGCGCTGCGCGCCGGTGCCGGTGAAGGTGACGCGCTGGCGGGCATAGCCGGTGCCGGCGGGCTCGCCGGCGACGCCGGTGGCGTCCGCGCCGCCGGTGCCGAGTGCCGCCCAGACGGCGCCCGGCAGCGTGGGCAGCCGCCCGCAGAGCGCGCGCGAGAGCAGGTTCTTGGCGTGGTCGGTCAGGTCGGTCATGGCGGGTGTTCCTGCGGGTCGGGGGATGTGGCGTGCCGGGCGGTGCCGCGGCGCGCCTCAGAAGCTGCCGAGCAGCGCGGTGGAGAGCTGCGGACCGGTCGGGAGGAGGCCCGCCGGGAGGGGGATGGCCTCGGTCGCGACGATGGCGACATAGGCGCAGCCGTCGAATTCCCGCGCCGCCTCGCCGGGCGGGGGGATGAACCCGCCGATCCGCGGGTCCGGCACCGCCGGCGGATCACCCGGCCCGTGCCAGCCGAGGCCGCGCAGCGCCGCGGCCACGGCCGCCGGCGTGCCGTGCCAGCGATGCATCATCCATTCGCTCATGCCTGGATCTCCTTCTCGGGGTGGGGTGTCAGGGGGCGCCGGCGCCGGAGAGCAGCAGCACCCTGGTCGTGCCGCCGTCGGGGCTGAAGGCGAGCAGCGTGGCCAGGCCGCCGGCGCGGATCCTCGTCATCCCGTCGGGGTTGGAAGGCGTGGCCGCGCTGAAGCCCGTCATCGCGACCGCCAGGTCGGCGCCTGTGCGGTTGATGACGAGGCAGGTGAAGCCGTCGCCCGTCGCCGCCCAGTCGATCGACAGCGTCGCGCCGGCATTCGCCGCGACCAGCCGCCCGTTATGCGCGGCGAGCGTCAGCGCCGTGGCGGCGGCGGCGGCGACCACCGGCAGCCGCCGCGCGGTGAACTGGGCATCGACATAGCCCTTCGTGGCGGCCTGGGCCGGGGCGGCGGGGTCGGCCGGCAGCACCAGCGGCCCGTGGAGCGTGACCGTCCCGGTGGGGGAGATGCGAAGGCGTTCGGCCAGGGCGCCCGCGCTCCGCACCTCCACCACGAAGGCGCCGGCCTCCGAACCGGCGGCCACCGTCTCGCTCACCCCGCCGATGCGGGCGAAGGCGGTCTCGGCGCCCGCGGCGTTGTTGCCGCTGAAGGCGACCCGCCCGAGCGCGTCGCCATTGGCCGGCGCGGCGGAGGCGCGGCGGAGCGTCACCGACATCGGCGCGGTCATCGCGGCGGGCGCGCCGAACACCACGCCGCCATTCGGGTTCGCCACCGCATCGCCGCCGATCAGCAACGGCGCGCCGCTGCCCGCGCCGATCCCGACGGCGTAGGTGATGGTGGCGTCCTGGTTCTCGAGGTCCAGCTCCGCTCCGAGCCCGGCGGAACGCCGGTGCAGCACGGTGCTGGTCTGGTCGGCGGTGGAGCCCATGGGCTGCGTGCGGTTGCCCACCAGAACGATGCGCGCCAGGTCGCCCGGCGTCTCCGCCCCGAAGCTGGCCGACCGCGTGTCGGACGCGACGACCGAGAGACTGTCGCCGGCGCTGGCGAGATAGACGCTGGCCGCCGGCAGGTCGCAGGCGACGAGTGTGAGGCCGCCATCCAGCACCTCCACCGTGCGCCAGGCGCCATCGCCCCCCACCATGACGCCGACGAACTGGTTGTCGCCCTGGTTGGACGCGCTGCTGTTCACGCGGATCGCGGTGGCCATGCTGCTGATGAAGCCGCCGACCCATTTCGTGCGGAAGGCGTCGCCGCGGATCCAGGCGCCGACGGTGAAGGGGTCCTTCAGGGACAGCAGGTCGTCCACGCTGCAATTGTGCAGCTGGATCGACTGGCTGCCGCTGCCGAGGTCGAAGCCGATGTCGTAGCCGTAGCAGAAGCAGTTGACGAATTCGGCAACGTCGCTGCTCTCGACACGGAAGGCGGTGCCGCTGCGGCGGTTGTTCCAGACCGACACGGTCCCGCCCCCGGCATGGCTGCCGGCGAAGCTGGTGCCGGCCATGTCGAAGCGCGTCGCGTCCACCACGGTGACGAAGCGGCGCGAATTGGCCGCGACCACGCCCGCCACGCCGTGCACATTCACCAGGTCCCCGCTGGCCAGTCCATGCGGGGTGGCGGTGGTCACGCGCACCAGCCCCGCGCCGTTGTTCGCCACGGCCGAGACGGCCATCTGCACCAGCGACACGCCGCCCAGGTTGCCGGTCAGGAAGGGCCAGAAATGGACGTCGTGGACGCGGGTGACGTCATAGGTCTGCGACAGCCAGATGCCGTTGCGGTTGTCGCCCCGCATCCGGCGGATGTTCAGGCGCTGGCTGTTGTCGGACCGCACCGCCAGGTCGAAGCCCAGCACCAGCAGGTCCTCCAGCAGGACGTCGTGATGCGTGCCCGACCCGTCGCCGATGGTGATGGCCGTGCCCGCCATGGCGTTGCGCAGCGCGATCGCGCTGCGCAGTCCCGTGGGCGGCGCGCCCAGCCCGTCGCGGATCACCGCGGCGCGCCGCACCGTGGCGCCGCGCAGCACGCGGATGGTGCGCGCGGCATCCACCAGCAGGCTGCCGGGGATGGCGCGGTAGTCGGCGTTCAGGCGCTGCCCGCCCGGGAAGACCGGGCCTTCGAGGCAGACATTCTCCTTCACCGCCAGCCCCGCCGCGGCGACGCGGTAGCGCCGCGGGCCGAGCCGCACGATGCCGCCGCCCGCCGCCGCCGCCGCGTCGATCGCCGACTGGATGGCGGCCGCGTCATCGGTGCTGCCGTCGCCCACCGCGCCGAAGTCGCGCACATGGAGCATGCGTTCGGCATGCACGCCGGCGGTGATCTGCGCGAAGGTCGCGCGCCGCGTCTGCGCGGCCGCGCCGCTGCCCTGCACCACGGGCGCGAGGTCGGCCGCGGCGAGTGCGGCCGCCGCCGGAAGGTCGGAGATTCGGGTGTCGGCCATCGGGCTCGGTGTCCTGTGCGGGAAGGGGCGGGGAAGGGCGGGCGCGGCGCGGCGGGATCAGACCAGCACGCGCCCGCCGTCCTGCAGCAGCAGGGTGCCGAGGCTCTGGAGCAGCAGCGCGAAGGGCGCGGTGACCGCGAAGGGGGGCGAGGTGTCGGACACCTCCGGCCGGCCGGTTGCCTCGACCCGCAGGCGATAGCCGCTGCCGGCCGCAGGTGCGGCGAAGGTCACGCTTGCCGTCCCGGCGGTCACCGCAGCGGCGGTCGGTCCGCGCACCGTGCTGCCGGCGGCGTCGCGGATGCTGAACCGCACCTCCGCGACCGGGCCCGCGACCGCGGCCTCGGCCCGCAGGCTGCCATTGGCGACGATCCCGGCGGCGAGCGGCATGAGCACGACGGTCATCGCCACCGCGCTGACCGCCTGCCGGACGGAAAATCTCTGCGCGGCGGCACGGCTGACGCGGAAGGGCGCCGGCGCCGTGTCGATCACCAGCCCCGCCGCCACCACGTCGCCCGCGCGCACGGGCTGGAAGGCCACCGAATCCGCCGCCTGCACTAGGATCAGGTCGCCGGTTTCGAGCCGCGCCGCGGCGGGCGCGAAATACCCCGCGACCAGCGTCTGCGCCCGCGTGTCCGTGGTGCGGTACAGCCAGAAGGTGAAGCCGCTGGCGCTGAGCAGCGGGTTGAGGCCGGCGTTGTCGAAGGGCATGCGGGGCTCCGGTCGGACAGGCGCCGCCGCCGGCGTGCCGGGCGGCGCGTCGGGGCGGGCGGGGCTGGGGACGGCAGGGCGCGCACGCGGCCCGGCGGGGCGGCGCGCGGCGTGGGCTTGACGGGGTGGGGAATGCCAGGGCCTGCGCTGGACGCAGTTCGGGCCGTGGCGGGTTCGATCTACGGGCGGATTAGGAACAAGTCAAGAACAAATTCCCGCGCCACCCATGGCCAGCCCCCGGTGCAGCCGCGCCGCCGCATGATAGGTTGCGAACCGACACCCTTCGGGAGATGCCGGGAATGCTGCGTCGCCTCCTCCTGCTCGCCGCCTGCGCCACGCTGCTCGCCGCCATGCCGGCGCGCGCGCAGGAGCGGGTGGTGAACGTCTTCAACTGGAACGACTACATCGACCCCTACATGGTCCAGCGCTTCACGCGGGAGACCGGCATCCGCGTGCGCTACGACGTCTATGACAGCCTGGAGACGCTGGAGGGCCGGCTCTCGGCCGGGCGGTCCGGCTACGACATCGTCGTGCCGACGAGCGAGCCGACCTTCTCCCGCCTCGCCCGCGCCGGCGCGTTCCGCCCGCTCGACCCCGCGCTGCTGCCGAACCTCGCGAATCTCGACCCCGCGCTGCAGCGGCAGGTGGCGGCGAGCGACCCGGGCAACCGCTTCGGCGTGCTCTACCTCTGGGGCACGATCGGGCTCGGCGTGAACCCCGAGCGCATCCGCGCGCTGGCGCCAGACGCGCCGATGGACAGCCTGGCACTGCTGCTGGACCCGCAGCATGCCCGCCGCATCGCGCGCTGCGGCATCACCATGATGGACAGCGCCGCCGACGTCATCCCGACCGTGCTGCGCCATCTCGGCCGCGACCCGAACAGCACGGCGGAAGCCGACCTGCGGGAGGTGGAGCGCGCGCTGATGGCCATCCGCCCCTTCATCCGCAACTTCTCCACCGCCGGCGCCATCGAGGCGCTGGCGGGCGGGCAGTCCTGCCTCGCCTTCGCCTATTCGGGCGACGCCATCCAGGCCGGCGTCCGCGCGCGGGAGGCCGGGCGCGGCGTCACGGTGCAGTACGTGGCGCCGAGGGAGGGTGCGCAGCTCTGGTTCGACCTGCTGGCGATCCCGGCCGACGCGCCGAACCCGGAAGCCTCGCACGCCTTCATCAACTTCCTCCTCCAGCCCGACGTGATGGCCGCCATCACCAACCATGTGCGCTACCCGAACGGCGTGCCGGCCAGCCGCGCGCTGGTGGCGCGCGAGGTGGCCGAGGACCCGGCCGTGTTCCCGCCCGAGGCGGCGCGCGCGGCCTTCTTCACCATCGGCCCCGTGCCGCAGGCGGCGGAGCGCGCGCGCAACCGGGTCTGGTCGCGCTTCAAGGCCGGGCGGTGAGGCCTGGCGCGGCCGCGCCCTGGCGCGACCCCGACGCGGCTCCCTTCCTGCGCATCGAGGGGCTGACCAAGCGGTTCGGCGGCCACGCCGCGCTGGACGGCATCGACCTGTCGATCTGGCGGGGCGAGTTCTTCGCGCTGCTCGGCGGATCGGGCTCGGGCAAGTCCACCCTGCTGCGCTGCCTGGCGGGGCTCGCCACGCCGGATGCCGGGCGCATCCTGCTCGACGGGCAGGACATGACGGGCGTGCCGCCCCATGCGCGGCCGGTGAACATGATGTTCCAGTCCTATGCGCTGTTCCCGCACATGGATGTGGCGCGCAACATCGCCTATGGCCTGGTGCAGGACGGCCTGCCGAAGCCCGCCATCCGCGCGCGCGTCGAGGAGATGCTGGCGCTGGTGCGGATGGAGGGGTTCGGCGCGCGGCGCCCTTCCGATCTGTCGGGCGGGCAGCGCGCCCGCGTGGCGCTGGCGCGCGCGCTGGCGAAGCGCCCGAAGCTGCTGCTGCTGGACGAGCCGCTCTCCGCGCTCGACAAGAACCTGCGGGAGGCGACGCAGTTCGAGTTGATGGGCATCCAGGGCCGCACGGGCACCACCTTCGTCATCGTCACCCATGACCAGGAGGAGGCGATGACCATGGCCACGCGCCTGGCGGTGATGGACCGCGGCGCGCTGGTGCAGGTCGGCACGCCGGCCGAGGTCTACGAATTCCCGAACAGCCGCTTCACCGCCGAATTCCTCGGCACCGCCAACATCCTGGAGGGCGTGGCGGAGCCGGGCGGCATCGCGGTCCCGTCCGAGCCCGGCCTGCGGATCCGCCATGCGGGCGCGGCGCCGCAGCCGCCGGGCGCGCGCGTCGCGGTCGCGCTGCGGCCGGAGCGGATGCGGATCGCGCCCGCGCCGCAGGACGCGACGCACGGGGAGAACCGGGTCGCCGGCCGCGTGCGGGACATCGCCTATCTCGGCGACGTCTTCATCGTACATGTCCTGACGCCGGGCGGGGCGGAGCTGCGAGTCAGCCTGCACGGCGCCACCCGCAGCACCGAACGGCCGGTGGACTGGGACGACAGCGTGCTGCTGACCTGGGACGCCGCCGCCACCATGGTCCTGCCCGCGTGACGCCGCGCCGACGCCTGCTGGTGCTGGCCCTGCCACTGGCCTGGATGGCGGTGTTCTTCCTCGCACCCTTCGCCATCGTGCTGTCCATCTCGGTGGCGGAAGTGGCAGAGGGCCTGCCCCCCTATGCCTGGCCGGAAGCCGGGGCGAGCGGCGCGAATTTCCGCCTGCTGGCGGAGGACCCCTTCTACCTCGGCGCCTACCTGCGCAGCCTGCGCGTCGCGGCCGTCTCCTCGCTGCTGTGCCTCGGCCTCGGCTACCCCATGGCGCTGGCCATCGCCCGCGCGCCGGAGCGGTGGCGGCCGGCGCTGCTGGTGCTGGTGATCCTGCCCTTCTGGACCTCCTTCCTGCTGCGGATCACCGCCTGGATCGGCATTCTTCAGGACCAGGGATGGCTGAACGGGATGCTGCTCGCGCTCGGCCTGGTGGAGGAGCCGCTGCAACTGCTCTACACCGACCTCGCGATGTATCTCGGCATCACCTACTGCTACCTGCCCTTCATGGTCCTGCCGCTCTACGCCACGCTCGCGAAGCAGGACCCGGCGCTGCTGGAGGCGGCGTCCGACCTCGGCGCGCCCCCCTGGCGCGCCTTCCTGACGGTGACGCTGCCGCTGTCCCTGCCGGGGATCGTGGCAGGCGTGCTGCTGGTCTTCATCCCGGCGGTGGGCGAATTCGTGATCCCCGAGTTGCTGGGCGGGCCGGGGGCACAACTCATCGGCCGGGTGCTGTGGACCGAGTTCTTCCAGAACCGGGACTGGCCGCTGGCCTCCACGCTCGCGGTCGTGCTGCTGGTGGCGCTGGTGGTGCCGATCGCGCTGTTCCAGTGGAAGGCGCCGCGCGCATGACCGCGCCCCGGCGCCTGCTCGTGCCGCTCGGCCTCGGCTTCGCCTTCCTCTACCTGCCCATCCTGCTGATGGCGCTGTTCAGCTTCAACGACAGCCGGATGGTCACGTCCTTCACCGGCTTCTCCACGCGCTGGTACGCCGCGCTGTGGCAGAATGCGCCGCTGCGGGAGGCGCTGTTCCTGTCGCTGCGGATCGCCGCCGTCTCCGCCACGGCCGCGACGGTGATCGGCACGCTGGCGGGCTTCGCCCTGGCCCGCTGGCGCCGCTTCCGCGGCCGAGCCGGATTTGCCGCAGTGATGGCCGCGCCGCTGGTGATGCCGGAGGTGATCACCGGCCTGTCGCTGCTGCTGCTGTTCGTCGCGCTCGAATCCGCCATCGGCGTCCCGGCCGGGCGCGGCGCGGGCACGGTCGCCATCGCGCATGCCACCTTCGGCGCCGCCTATGTGGCGGTCGTCGTGCAGTCCCGCCTGGCCGATTTTGACATGAGCCTGGAGGAGGCGGCGATGGATCTCGGCGCCCGGCCCTGGACGGTGTTCCGCACCATCACCCTGCCGCTGATCGCGCCCGGGGTCGCGGCGGGCTGGCTGCTGGCCTTCACCCTCTCGCTCGACGACTTGGTGGTGGCGAGCTTCGTCTCCGGCCCGGGCGCGACGACGCTGCCGATGTTTGTCTTCTCCGCCGTCCGGCTCGGCCTTTCGCCGGAACTCTACGCGCTGGCGACGCTGCTGGTGCTGCTGGTGGGGGCGGGGCTGCTGGCCGCGCTGTGGCTGGTCTTCCGCGCGCGGGCGCGTCGCGCACCGCCATGATTCCGGCACGACCGCGTGCCATGGTGCCCATCATGCGCCGCCTGATCCCCCTTCTCCTGACCGTCCTGCTGGCCGGCTGCGCCGAGCGGTGGTCCCGCCCCGGCGCGACCGAGGCGGAGGGCGATGCGGCCAACGCCGCCTGCGGGAACGAGGCGGCGCTGGCCGTGCCGCCGCATTACGTCTGGCAGATGGTCGAAGGCCCGCGGGTGGAACGCGACCGGCATTGCTGGCGCGACGGCGGGCGGGAGCATTGCCGGGTGGTGGAACGCTGGCGCCCTGCCCGCCACGCCCAGGTGGACGTGAACGAGGGGGCCCGCCAGGCCTGGCGCCGCCAATGCATGGCCGCCCAGGGCTTCACCTTCCAGGGCTACCGCCCCCTGCGGTTCGAGTGATCCGGCCGGTGGACGGGGCGCGCCGCCGGCGCTAGGAAAACGCCCGGCCGCGCCCGGGACGCATCCTGCCCCCGGGGCGGCAGGGAACGCCACGCGCCATGAACCTGATCGCCGACCGCCTCGACCGCATCTCGCCCTCGCTGACCATCGCCATGACGGCGAAGGCGCGCGCGCTGAAGGCGGAGGGGCGGGACGTGATCTCGCTCGCCGCGGGCGAGCCCGACTTCGACACCCCCCGCAACGTCAAGGACGCCGCCATCGCGGCGATCGAGCGGGGCGAGACGCGCTACACCGACGTCGCCGGCACCCTCGCGCTGCGGAAGGCGGTCTGCGAGAAGTTCAGGCGCGACAACGACGTCGAGTACAAGCCGGAGGAGATCCTGGTCGCCACCGGCGGCAAGCAGGTGATCTTCGACGCGCTGGTCGCCACCATCAACCCGGGCGACGAGGCCATCATCCCCGCCCCCTGCTGGGTCAGCTACCCCGACATCGTCTCGCTCGCCGAGGGCAAGCCGGTGATCGTGCCCTGCGGCCCGAACCAGGGCTTCCGCATGACGCCGGAGCAGCTGGAGGCGGCGATCACGCCCCGCACCAAGTGGCTCATCCTCAACAACCCCAGCAACCCGACCGGCGCCGCCTACAGCGCGGCGGAGCTGAAGGCCCTGGCCGAGGTGCTGCTGCGCCACCCCGATGTCTGGATCTTCTCCGACGACATCTATGAGAAGCTGGTCTACGGCGACACGAAGTTCGCCACCCTCGCCGGGGTCGAGCCGCGGCTGAAGGACCGCACCGTCACCATGAACGGCTGCTCCAAGGCCTATGCGATGACCGGCTGGCGCATCGGCTTCGCGGGCGCGCCGGTGAAGCTGATCAAGGCGATGGACAAGCTGCAGAGCCAGTCCACCTCCAACACCTCCTCCATCAGCCAGGCCGCGGCGATCGAGGCGCTGTGCGGCCAGCAGGACAGCGTGGAGGAGATGCGGAAGGTCTACCAGCGCCGGCGCGACCTGGTGGTGGGCATGCTGAACCGGGCCGAGGGCGTGCGCTGCCCGACGCCGGAAGGCGCCTTCTACGTCTTCCCCGACATCCGCGGCTGCCTCGGCAAGACCAGCGCGACGGGGCGGAGGATCGAGACGGACGAGGATTTCTGCCTCGCCCTGCTAGAGGAACAGGGGGTGGCCACGGTGCACGGCGCGGCCTTCATGTTCCCCGGCCATTTCCGCATCAGCTACGCCACCGACGACGCGTCGCTGACCGATGCCTGCACGCGCATCCAGAAGTTCTGCGCGGGGCTGAAGTAGTGCCCATCCGCTTCCGTCCCGCGGCGGAGGCGGATTTCGAGCACCTGCT
The DNA here is from genome assembly GCF_050563535.1 of Falsiroseomonas sp. CW058. Lineage (NCBI taxonomy): Bacteria > Pseudomonadati > Pseudomonadota > Alphaproteobacteria > Acetobacterales > Roseomonadaceae > Falsiroseomonas > Falsiroseomonas sp. CW058. The sequence continues at coordinate 27,678 of NZ_JBNXUO010000016.1, read as the reverse complement.
CGACCTCTCGATCCGCACGATGCGCGCGCATCTGGAGCGGATCGGGCGGTTCGATCCCGAACGCCGGCGCGCCCGGATGCGCCAGCACCTCGACGCCGGCAGCCTCATGGTGATCGAGCGGGATGGCGCGGCCATCGGCTGCCTCGGCCTCTACCCCCGCGGTGCGGCGATGGAACTGCACAGCGTTTTCCTGGAGCCCCGGGTGCAGGGCAGGGGTCTCGGCGCCGAGGTCTTCGCGGCGCTCCGTGCCCGCCACCCCGGCCGGGGCTGGTGGATCGAGGTGCTGAAGGCAAGCCCCGCCCGCCGGTTCTGGGAACGCCAGGGCTTCGTCCTCACCGGGGAAGCCCCCTTCGACTGGATCATGGAGCGCCCCGCGGATTGAGCGTGCGGCGCGCGCGGATTAGGGTGGCGCGGCACATCCCAGGGAACCCGCCGTCATCATGCCCGCCCTTGCGAACCGCCTGAAGGACATCGAACTCGCGGCCTCCGCCGTCATGACCGCGAAGGCGCGCGAACTCGCGGCGAAGGGCGTGAAGGTCATCAGCCTCGCGGTCGGCGAGCCGGACTTCGACACCCCCGCCCATGCGGTCGAGGCGGCGCACCAGGCGGCGCTGTCGGGGGACACGAAATACCCGCCGCAGGACGGCACCCGCGCGCTGAAGCAGGCGATCCAGCGCAAGTTCAAGCGCGACAACAACCTGGACTACGCGCTCGACGAGATCATGGTCTCGAACGGCGGCAAGCAGGTCATCATGAACGCCCTGCTCGGCACCTGCGACCCGGGCGACGAGGTGCTGATCCCCGCCCCCTACTGGATCAGCTACGCGGAGATGGCGAAGCTCGCCACCGCGAAGCCGGTCACGGTGAACTGCCCGCAGAACAACGGCTTCAAGCTGCGCCCCGAGGACCTGGACGCGGCGATCACGCCGAAGACCAAGTGGCTGATCCTGAATTTTCCGAACAACCCGACCGGCGCCGCCTGTTCCCGCGCCGAGATGAAGGCGCTGGCCGAGGTTCTGCTGAAGCACCCGCATGTCTGGGTGATGACCGACGACATGTACGAGCACCTCGTCTATGACGGGTTCGAGTTCTGCACGATCGCCGAGGTCGAGCCGCGGCTGAAGGACCGCGTGCTGACGGTCAACGGCGTGTCCAAGACCTATGCGATGACCGGCTGGCGCGTCGGCTTCTGCGGCGGGCCGAAGCCGCTGATCGCGGCGATGGTGAACATGCAGAGCCAGATCAGCAGCGGCATCAGCACGGTCGGCCAGGCCGCCGCGGTCGCCGCGCTCGACGGCCCGCAGGACCTGGTGGCCGAACGCGCGGCCATCTACCGCCAGCGCCGCGACATGGTGGTCGAGATGCTGAACCAGGCCCCCGGCATCGCCTGCCACAAGCCCGAAGGCGCCTTCTACGTCTTCCCGAACGTCGCCGGCTGCCTCGGCAAGACGACGAAGGGCGGGCGGAAGATCGCCACCGACACCGACTTCGCCCTCGCCCTGCTCGAGGAACACCACGTCGCCCTGGTGCAGGGCGCGGCCTATGGCATGAGCCCCTACATCCGCATCTCCTACGCGACCGACACGGACAGTCTGCGCGAGGCCTGCGGCCGCATCCAGGAGTTCTGCCGCGGGCTTTCGTGACGCCGCCCATCCGCCCGGGCCGGGACGAGGACGCGGAGGGCTTCATCGCCCTCATCGGCGCCTGCTGGTCCGAATACCCGGGCTGCGTGCTCGACGTGGATGGCGAGGTGCCGGAACTCCGCGCCCTCGCCACCCATTTCCGCGCGGCCGGCGGCGCGCTCTGGGCAGCGGGGGAAGGGGGCCGCGTGGTCGGCATGGCCGCGACGCGCCCGATGCACCAGGACCGCGCCTGGGAGGTCTGCAAGGTCTATGTCGCGAAGGAAGCGCGCGGCAGCGGGCTGGCCCATGCCCTGCTCGGCGCGGTGGAAGGCCATGCCCGCGCCGCCGGGGCCGAACGCCTCGTGCTCTGGACCGACACGCGCTTCGACGCCGCGCATCGCTTCTACGAGAAGCGCGGCTTCGTGCGGCAGGGCTCGATCCGCATCCTCGACGACCTCTCGAACAGCCTGGAATTCCGCTACGCCAAGCCGCTGGCCGGGCTGCAGGTGGAGGCGCTGGACGCCGCGGCGGCCGCCAGCGCGGAACGGCAGCTGACCCGGCTGCTGGTGGACTGCGTCGCCGACGGCGGCGGCCCCGCCTGGCTGCCGCCGCTGGCGCCTGCCGTCGCGCAGGACCACTGGCGCGGCATCTCCTCCGGGGTCGCGCTCGGCAAGGCCGTGCTGCTGGTGGCCTGGCTGGAGGGCGAGGTGGCGGGTGCCGTCCACCTTCGTCTCGACCTGCCGGAGAACCGGCCGCATGTCGCGGAACTGCGGACGCTGATGGTTGCGCCCCCCGCGCGCCGCCGCGGCGTCGGCCGCGCGCTGATGCGCCGCGCCGAACAGGCCGCGCGCGGGATGGGGCGCCGCATCCTGGTGCTGGACGCCCGCGCTGGCGGCGCGGCGGAGGCGCTGGTCCGCGCCGCCGGCTGGACCGCGCTCGGCACCATTCCAGGCTTCGAACTGGGCGCGGACCACGCGCCGCACGACACGGCATTCTTCTGGAAGGCGCTCGTCCCATGATCACGCCGGACTGGTGCCGCATGATGGCGGCCTACAATGCCGAGATGAACCGCAGGCTCTACGCCGCGGCGGATGCGCTGACCGATGCGCAGCGCAGGCAGGATCGCGGCGCCTTCTTCGGCTCCATCCACGGCACCCTGTCCCACCTGCTCTGGGGCGACACGACCTGGATGGGCCGCTTCGCGGGCTGGGACGCGCCGCGCGTCGGCATCAAGGACAGCCCAGCCCTGCACCCGGACTGGGACCGGCTGAAGGCCGGCCGCGCCGAAGCCGATGCCGGCATCGAGTCCTGGGCCGCGCGGATCGACCCCGCCTGGCTCGGCGGCACGCTCACCTGGTTCAGCGGCGCGATGGGGCGGGAGGTGACGCGGCCGGTGGCGGTGCTGGTGACGCATTTCTTCAACCACCAGACCCATCACCGCGGCCAGGCGCATGCCCTGGTCACCGCCTTCGGCGGGCGGACCGGCGACACCGACCTGCCCTTCATCCTGCCCTTCGACTGATCCCGGGCGGCGCCGTCAGCGCCGCTCGAAGCGGGGCAGTTCGCGCAGCTGCTCACGCGTCATGCCCACCGTCACGCGGCGGTCGCCTTCCATCCGCACGCTCTCCAGCGGCAGCGCCACCTCGCGCTCGCCGATGCCGAGCGTGCCGGCCACCTCGATCACGATGGCGACGATCCGGCCCGAGGCGGGGTCGAGCACCAAGTCCTCCACCTCGCCGATCCGGGTGCCGTCGCTGCCATGGACGTCGAGGTCCATCAGCCGCCCGGCCGTCATCTGCCCCGCCGTCAGCGAGGTGATCGGGCCGCCGCCGGCGGTGCCGGGGATGGCGGTGGTCGCGCCCGTGGCCGGCGCCGGCGCCTGCGCCAGGGCGGGAAGGGCGAGGACGCTGCCCAATGCGAAGGCGGCGGCGGTCAGGCGGATCATGCGGGCATCTCCATCATGCGCCGGGATCCGGTCCGGTCCGGCGCGGATGCAACGCCCCGCCGCGGGGCGCGGTTCGGCGCCCGTCAGCCCGCCCGGCCGAGGAACCCGTCCAGCGCGGCCAGCACCTCCTCCGGCGCCTCCTCCGCCAGGTAGTGGCCGGAATTCACCGCCGCGGCGGTGACCGGACCATCCGCGTAGCTGCGCCACACCGCCGGCACGTCGTACCAGCCCCCGACCTTCCCCTTGGCGCCCCACAGCGCCAGCAGCGGGCAGCGCAGCCTGTCGCCGGCCGCGCGGCTCGCGCGGTCATGCACCAGGTCGATGGTGGCAGCGGCGCGATAGTCCTCGCAGATGCCCTCCACCGTGCCGGTCTCCCGCAGGGCGGCGAGGTAGTCGGCGCGCGCCTCGGGGTGGAAGAAGCCCCTGTCCTTCGGCTCGCGCGAGGTCTGCAGGTCGAACCAGTCCTCCACGTCGCGCAGGATCATGCGTTCGGGCTTCGGGTGCGGCTGGGCCAGGAAGAACCAGTGATAGTAGCCCATGGCGAAGTCCATGTCGGCCTGCTCGAAGTGGTGCAGCGTCGGCACGATGTCCATGACGCAGAGCCGCTCCACCGCCCCCGGCGCGTCCAGCGCCAGCCGGTGCGCGACGCGCGCGCCGCGGTCATGCGCCACGACCCCGAAGCGGTCGTGGCCGAGCCCGCGCATCAGCGCCAGCATGTCCGCCGCCATCGCGCGCTTCGCATGGGGCGCGTGGTCCGGCGTGACCGGACGCCTTGCCGAGAAGCCGTAGCCCGTGATGTCCGGGCAGACCACGGTGAAGCGTCGCGCCAGCGCCGGCGCTACCCGGTGCCACATCGCATGGGTCTGCGGGTTCCCGTGCAGCAGCAGCAGGGGCGGCCCCTCGCCCCCGCGGCGCAGACGGAAGCGCCCGCCATTCGCCTCGTGGTGCTCCAGCGCGAATCCCTCGAACAACACCGGCCGTTCCTCCCGCCTGACGGCGCAGCGTTGACCCGGCGCGGCCCTGCGGTCCAGCCTTGCGCGGCCAATCAGGCGGGGACGGACGGACGGATGGCGGCGATCGCGCGCGTGGGCTTCATCGGCATCGGCAGCATGGGCTGGCCCATGGCCATCCGGCTGGTGGAGGCCGGCTTCCAGCTGGCCGTGCACGATGCCGCGCCCGGCCGTGCCGAGGATTTCGCCCGCCGCCACGGCGGCACCGCCGCCGCCTCCGCCGCCGCCTGCGCGGAAGGCGCGGACGCCGTCATCACCATGCTGCCCGCCAGCCGGCAGGTGGCGGAGGTGGTGCGCGGCATCGCCGGCAGCCTCGCGGCCGGCACGGTCCTGGTCGAGATGTCGTCCGGCGAGCCGTCGGTCACGCGCGCGCTGTCCGCCGAACTCGCGCTGCGCGGCGTGACTGTGGTGGATGCGCCCGTCTCCGGCGGCGTGGCGCGGGCCGAGACGGGGACGCTGGCGATCATGACCGGCGGCGACGCGGTGCCGCTGGAACGCGTGGACCCGCTGCTGCACGCCATGGGCGGCAGCGTCACGCGCTGCGGCGATGTCGGGGCGGGGCAGGCGATGAAGGCGCTGAACAACCTGGTCAGCGCCGCCGGCTTCCTCGCGAGCGTGGAGGCGCTGCTGATCGGGTCCCGCTTCGGGCTCGACCCGGAGGTGATGGTGGATGTGCTGAACGCCTCCTCCGGCATGAACAACAGCACGCAGCGCAAGCTGAAGCAGTTCGTGCTGAACCGGAAGTTCAATTCCGGCTTCGGGCTCGACCTGATGGTGAAGGACCTGTCCATCGCCATGCAGATCGGGCGGGAGACGGAGACGCCCGCGCCGCTCGGCGCGCAGACGCGCGAACTCTGGGCGGCGGCGGCGAAGCTGCTCGGCCCCGGCCAGGACCACACCGCCGCCGCCCGCTTCGCCGAGATGCTGGCGGCGGGCGAGATCGGCGCGGGGCAGGGGTGAGCGGCATGTGGCAGGTCCTCGCCCTTCGCTACGCGCATCACGACCGCGCGGCGGGGGCCAACTTCCTGATGCCCGTCGCCGACGCGCACGAGGCGATGCCGATGGACTACTTCGTCTGGCTGTTGCGCGGGCCGGGGGGGCGGGAGATCCTGGTGGACACCGGCTTCGACGCGGCCACCGCGGCGCGGCGCGGCCGCACCATCCTCCGCCCCGTCTCGGATTGCCTGCGCGCCGTCGGCACGGCGCCGGAGGCGATCCGCGACGTGGTGGTGACGCATCTGCACTACGACCACGCGGGCAACCTGGGCCTGTTCCCCAACGCCGCCTTCCACGTCCAGGACCGGGAGATGGCCTTCGCCACGGGGCGGCACATGTGCAGCCACTGCCTGCGCCACCCCTTCGAGGCGGAGGACGTGGTGGCGCTGGTCCGCGCGCTCTACGCCGACCGCGTGCGCTTCCACGACGGGGAAGGGGAGGTCGCGCCCGGCGTCACGCTGCACCGCGTCGGCGGCCATTCGGACGGGCTGCAGATGGTGCGGGTCGCCACCGCGCGCGGCCCGCTGGTGATCGCGGGGGATGCCAGCCACTACTACGCCAACATGGCGCGGGAGAACCCGTTCCCGATCGTCTTCGACCTCGGCGCCATGGTGCAGGGCTGGCGCCGCGCGCGCGCGCTGGCCGGCGGCGACGAAAGCCTGGTCATCCCCGGCCACGACCCGCTGGTGCGCAGCCGCTTCCCCGCGCTGGACGGCAGCGGGGGAGAGGTGCTGCGCCTCGATCTGCCGCCCGGACCCGCATCGGCCTGACTGGATCCCGCCGATGCGGGTCCGGCCCTCGTCCACGCCAGCGATTCACGGCCCGGCGTGCCCACCTCCGGTGCGCACACCCGGGCCGATCGCAGGCTATCCCCGCGTGAAGGCGTAGCCCGCGAGGCCGAGCCCCACCACGGCGAACAGCATCGACAGCCCCGGCCAGGTCGGCTTCGGCCCGCGATGGCCGAAATACCAGTTCAGCGCGAAGGAACCGAGCAGCGCGGCCAGCCCATCCGCCCAGTCCCGTTCGTAGAACAGCTTCACCACCAGCGCCCCCCAGACGACCAGCGCCGCGAAGGACAGCCCGCGCCAGGCGAGGTCCGCCGCCGGGCTCGCCGGCCGCATCGCGGGATCGGCGGAGCGCGTGTGGATGTAGGCCGCGACCGACAGCAGCAGCGCGGCGATGAGGGAGGCATGCATGGCGCGCCGAGATAGGGCGCGCGGGCCGGCCGGCGCAAGGCCGCCCGTCAGCCCAGCCCCGCCATCTCCCTCCATTCCGCTTCGGTCAGCACCCGCACGCCAAGCTCCGCGGCCTTCGCCGCCTTGCTGCCGGCATCGGCGCCGACCACGACGAAGTCCGTCTTCCGCGAGACGCTCTTCGTCACCTTCGCGCCCAGCCGTTCGGCCTGCGCCTCCGCCTCGTCGCGGCTCATCGTGCCGAGCGTGCCGGTGAACACCAGCGTCCGGCCCGCGAAGGGGCTGTCCGCCGCCGCCGCGATCTCGGCATCCTGGGGCGTCACCTCCCGCGCCAGGTCGTCGAGCGCGGCGCGGTTGTGCGGCTCGGCGAAGAACTCGGCGAGTTCGGTGGCGATGGCGGGGCCGATGCCCTGGATCGAGCCCAGCTCCTCCCGCGCCTCGCTGCCGATGGTGGTGGCGGCGACCATCCTCTGCCGCCATTCCGCGAAGGAATGGTAGTGCCGCGCCAGCAGCTTCGCATTCGCCTCGCCGATGCGGCGGATGCCGAGGGCGAAGATGAAGCGTTCCAGCGGCACCTGGCGCCGCGCCTCGATGGCGGCCAGCAGGTTGGCGATCTTCTTCGCCCCCCAGCCCTCCCAGCCGCGCATCTCGGCCTCGTGCCGCGCCAGGCGGAAGATGTCGGCGGGGCCCCTGACCAGGCCGGCGTCGAACAGGGCCTGGATGTTCTCGACGCCCAGCCCCTCGATGTCCATCGCGTTGCGGCGGGTGAAGTGGATCAGGCGTTCCACCGTCTGCGCCGCGCAGGTCAGGCCGCCGGTGCAGCGGCGCACCACCTCGCCTTCCGGCCGCACCGCGTGGCTGCCGCAGACCGGGCAGCGGTCGGGGAAGGCGAAGGGCTGCGCGCCCTCCGGCCGCCGCTCCGGCACGATGCCGAGGATCTGCGGGATGACGTCGCCCGCGCGCTGGAGGATGACTGTGTCGCCGATCCGCACGTCCTTCCGCGCGATCTCGTCCTCGTTGTGCAGGCTGGCATGGGTCACCATCACGCCGCCGACGCCGACCGGCCGCATCACCGCGCGCGGCGTCAGCGCGCCGGTGCGGCCGACCTGGATCTCGATGTCGAGCAGGGTGGTCGTCGCCTGCTCCGCCGGGAATTTCCAGGCGATGGCCCAGCGCGGCGCCCGCCCGACGAAGCCGAGCCGCCGCTGCCAGTCCAGCCGGTCCAGCTTGTAGACGACGCCGTCGATGTCATAGGCGAGGTCGGCGCGCGTTTCCGCCATGCGCCGCTGGAAGGCCAGCGCCGCCTCCTCGCCCTCCAGCAGGGCGGAGAGCGGGTTGACCGCGAAGCCCCATCCCCGCAGCCGCTCCAGCCAGGTCCAGTGGGTTTCCGCGGGCTGCTCGCTCGCCTCGCCCATCGCATAGGCGAAGAGCTTGAGCGGGCGCCGCGCCGTGATCCCGGGGTCCAGCTGCCGCAGCGACCCGGCGGCGAAGTTGCGCGGGTTGACGGGAATGGTGATGGCAGGCCCAACCTTCTCGCCCCGCGCGCGCCGCTCCTCGCGCTCGGCCGCCGCCGCCTGCTGCTGCGCGCGGAAGGCGAGGAAATCGGCCTTGTCGCAGAACACCTCGCCACGGATCTCGATCCGGGCGGGGAAGGGGGCGGGCAGGTGCTTCGGCAGGTCCTGCAGCGTCAGCAGGTTGCGCGTCACATCCTCGCCCACCGCGCCGTCGCCGCGCGTCGCGCCGCGGACGAAGCGGCCATCCTCGTAGGTCAGGTTGACCGAAAGGCCGTCGATCTTCGGCTCGCCCACGAAGGCCAGCGCCTCCTCCGGCGCCAGCTTCAGGAAGCGGCGGATGGAGGCGAGGAACTCGCGGAAGTCGTCGTCCCCGAAGCCGTTGTCGAGGCTGAGCATCGGCACGCCGTGGCGCAGCTTCGCGAAGCCTTCCGCCGCCGCCGCGCCGACGCGGCGCGTGGGACTGTCCTCGCGCAGCAGCGCGGGGAAGCGCGCCTCGATCGCGCGGTTGCGGCGCACCAGCGCGTCGTACTCGGCGTCGCTGATCTCCGGCGCGTCCTGGCGGTGATACGCCTCGTCGTGATGCGCGATCTCGGCCGCGAGGGCGGCGAGTTCCCGGCCTGCCTCCTCCTCGGTCAGCACCTCGACCTTGCGGGTGCGGAGCGCGGGGTCCGTCATGCCGGCCGCCTCCTGCCGCGCCGTCCGGCAGGTTCCGTCGCCACCGCCGCCCGCCGGGTCACAGCAGTCCCCCCGCCAGCAGGCTGTCGGCCGCCATGCGCGCGGCTTCCGTCACCCTCTCGCCCGCCAGCATCCGCGCGATCTCCTCGCGCCGCGCCGGGGCGTCGAGCGGGGTCACCCGCGTCTCCGCCCGGCCCGCCTTCACCTGCTTCGCCACCGACAGGTGCCGCACGCCGCGCGCCGCGACCTGCGGCGAATGGGTGACGACGAGCACCTGCAGCCGTTCCGCCACCCGCGCCAGCCGGTCCCCCACCGCCGCCGCGGTCGCGCCGCCGATGCCGCTGTCCACCTCGTCGAAGACCAGCGTCGGCACCGGCGAGCCGCGCGCCAGCACGACCTTCAGCGCCAGCATCAGCCGCGACAGCTCGCCACCCGAGGCGATCCTGTCCAGCGCACCGGGCGCCTGGCCGGGGTTGGTGGAGACGAGGAAGGTCACGCGGTCCACGCCGTCCGGGCCCCAGGCGCCTTCCGCCCTTGCCGCGACCTCCACAACCAGCCGCGCGCGGTCCAGCTTCAGTGGCGGCAACTCCTTCGCCACCGCCTTCTCGAGCTTCTGCGCCGCCTCGCGCCGCTGGTCGGTGAGCCGTCCCGCGGCCGACAGGTAGGCGGCGCGCGTCTCCGCCGCCTGGCGCTCCGCTGCGGCGACCGCGCCGGTTCCGGCGTCGAGCGCGGCGAGGCGCGCCTTCAGCGCCTCCAGCAGCGCCGGCAGTTCCACCACCGGCACCAGGTGCTTGCGCGCGGCGGCGCGGAGCGCGAACAGCCGCTCCTCCACCTGTTCCAGCCGGCGCGGATCGGGCCCGCCCTCATGCGCCAGGCGCTCCATCGCCGTCTCGGCCTCGGCCAGCGCATCCAGCGCGCGGCCGAGCGCATCGAGCGCCGGCTCCGCCTCGGTGTTCGGGGCGGGCAGGCGTTCCAGCGCGCGGATGGCGCCGCGCAGGGCATTGGCGGGGTTGGCGCTGCGGCGGTCGCGCGGGCTCAGCGCGGCGATCGCCTCGGCAATGGCTTCGCCCCGGCGTTCGCCCTGTTGCAGGCGCTGCCGCTCGGCGGCCAGCGCATCCTCCTCCCCCTCGACCGGGGCGAGGTCCTGCAGCTCCGCCACCGCATGGCGCAGGAACTCCTCGTCGCGCGCGGCGGCGGCGATTTCCTCCCGCGCCTTGGCCAGCGCGCGTTCCGCCTCGCGCCAGGCGCGGTGCGCCTCGCCGACCGCGGCGCGGAGCCTCTCCAGCGCGCCGGCCGAATCGAGCAGCCCGGCATGGCTGGCCGGGTCCGCCAGGCCCACCTGGTCGTGCTGGCCCTGCACCTCCACCAGCAGCGCGCCAAGGCGGCGCAGCAGCGCGAGCCCGACCGGCTGGTCGTTGACGAAGGCGCGCGACCGGCCATCGGCGGTGACGACGCGCCGCAGCACGATCTCGTCCTCCGCCTCGATCCCCTGTTCGGCCAGCATCGCCCGCGCGGGGTGCGCATCGGCGACCGAGAAGGCGGCGGCCACGCTCGCCTGCGGCTGGCCCGCGCGCACCAGCCCGCTTTCCGCGCGCTGCCCGAGCGCGAGACCGAGGCTGTCGAGCAGGATGGACTTGCCCGCGCCGGTCTCGCCCGTCAGCACGGTCAGGCCCGGCCCGAAGGCGAGGTCCAGCCGCTCGATCAGCACCACGTCGCGGATGGCGAGCGAACTCAGCATGGCGCGCCCCGTGCCCCGCCCATCGGCGGAGGGATCAGAACAGCCCCAGCGACAGGGTGCTGGCCGCGCGGCGCAGGAAGCCCGGCCGGTCGATCTCGGCCGGTTCCGCGCCCGCCACCAGCAGCGCGTAGCTGTCCTGGTACCAGGGGCTGCCCGGGTAGTTGTGGCCGAGCACGGAGGCCGTGCGCCGCGCTTCCTCCGTCAGGCCGAGGGTCAGGTACAGCTCGGTCAGGCGGTGCAGCGCCTCGGGGACGTGGTTGGTGGTCTGGTATTCGTCCACCACACGGCGGAAGCGGCCGATCGCGGCGGCGTAGAGCCGACGGTTCTGGTAGAAGCGGCCCACCACCATCTCGCGCCCCGCCAGGTGGTCGCGCGCGAGGTCCATCTTCAGCCGCGCGTCGCGCGCATAGGGCGTGCCGGGGAAGCGGTTCGCAACGTCCTGCAGCGCCGCCATGGCCTGTTCGGTGATGCGCTGGTCGCGCTGCGTGTCGTTGATCTGCTCGTAATAGGACAGCGCGCGCAGGTAGTAGGCATAGGCGATGTCGCGATGCGCCGGGTGCAGCTGGATGAAGCGGTCGAGGCCGCCGATCGCCTCGGTGTAGCGGTTGCGCTGGTACTCGGCATAGGCCGACATCAGCTTCGCGTTGGTCGCGAAGGGCGAATAGGGGTGCTCGCGCTCGACCATGTCGAAGCGGTCCACCGCGCGGGCGAATTCGCGGCGGTCCAGCGCCTCCATCCCCGCGGCATAGAGCCCCTCGGCCGAGGTATCCTCGGCCGCGGCGTTGCGGGACGCGCCGATGCTGGCCATCCGGCCATCCCAGGCATTGGTGCCGCAGGCGGCCAGGGGCAGCAGGAGCGGAAGGATCAGAAGCAGACGTCGGAGCATCGGGGACCGGTCGCGCATGGGGGCATCCCTATACCACGTCCGGGCGCGGTGCGGGCAAGGCGCCCGGGTCGGGGAAAGTCGGCCCGGGGCGATGTCAGGCCATCGCCGGGACGGCGTCAGGCCATCGCCGGGACGGCGTCAGGCCATCGCCGGGGCGGCTGCGGCGGGCAGGCGGGTGGCGACGCCGTCGGCCAGGACCTCGCCTTCCACCAGGCGCCAGGCGGCGCGGTCGGCGAACAGCGCCCGCAGCAGCTTGTTGTTCAGCGCATGGCCCGAACGATGGCCGACGAAGCGCGCCGACAGGGACGCCCCGGCCAGCGCCAGGTCGCCCACGACGTCGAGCAGCTTGTGCCGCACGAATTCGTCCGGCCGACGCAGCCCGCCGGGGTTCAGCACCAGCGGCCCGTCCACCACCACGGCATTGTCGAGGCTGCCGCCCTGCGCCAGGCCGGCCGCGCGAAGCCGCGCGATCTCCTCCGCCAGGGTGAAGGTCCGCGCATCCATCAGGCCGGCCCGGAAGGCGGCCGGCGTCACCCGCATCGCCAGGCGCTGCTGGCCGATGACGGTGCCGGGGAAGTCGATGGACAGCGTCGCCTCGAAGCCTGGCGTCGCGGCGGGCAGCAGCTCGGCATGGGCCCCGCGTTCCTCGACGCGGACCGGGCGCAGCACCTCGACCACCGGGGCGGCCGCGCCGAGCGCGACGGTGCCGGCGCAGTCGATGAGGAAGACGAAGGGGGCGGCGGAGCCATCGAGGATGGGCACCTCGGCGGCGTCCAGCTCGACCAGCGCGTCGGTCACGCCGGTGCCGGCCAGCGCGGCCATCAGGTGCTCCACCGTGCCGATGCGCGCCTGCGGCGCCTCCTCGGCGACGAGCGCGGTGCAGAGCCGGGTGTCCACCACGCGGTCGAAGCGCGCCGGAATGTCGATGCCGAGATCGGTGCGGCGGAAGACGATCCCGCTGCCCGCGGCGGCCGGCCGCAGCGTCAGCGACACGCGCCGCCCGCTGTGCAGCCCGACGCCGACACAGCCGATCGCCGTCTTCAGCGTGCGACGCCGGGCCCGGTCGATCGAAAGGAATCCGTCCATGCGCGTTCAGCCCCTGATGACGTCATCGGCCCCGCCCCGGAAAGGGGCGCAATCCGCTGACATTCCCCCGATGGCCTGTCTGTCGGCCGGTCATGGCCCGCAGCGCGCCGAACATGACGGCGCCCCGGGAAGTGGGTGATGCCACCCACGCCGCCGGGGCGCCATTCAAGCCTTGTTTCGCGATATTACGCCGCAAGTCCCTGTTAATGAAGGGTTGCTGCGGCGCGAAATCGCCCTATTCCGGCCTCAGTTGCTCTGCCGCCGCAGGAAGGCCGGAATGTCGAGCCCCGCCTCGTCGTGCTGCGCGGGCCGCGCCTGGGGCCGAGGGGCAGCCGGCTCGGCCCGCGGGGCCGGGGCAGCCTGCGGGGTCGGGGCGGCGTCCGGCACGTCGCGCCGCATCAGGCCGGTTGCGCGGCGGAACAGCCCGTTGAAGGCGCCGGCGGCCGGTGCGGGCTGGGCCGGGGCGCGGGTCGCGGCGGGGGCACGCAGGGCGGGCTCGGCCTGGTGGCTCAGCACCACCGGCGCCTCGGCCACCGGGGGGGCTTCCAGCGGCGCCGGCTGAGCGGGGGCCACCTGCGCCGGGGCGACGAAGGCTTGGGCCGGGCGCATCGCGGCGGGCGCGGGCGCGGCGGCCACGGCCACGCGCGGGGTGAAGCCGCCCGGGCCGCGCTGCGGCTGCGGCTGCGGCGCGTGCTGGGTTGCCACGGCCTGCACCGCCGCGCCGCCACCCATCGCGACGAGCTTCGGGCGCTCCGCCTCGCGCTCGCGCGCGTCGATGCCGGTCGCGACGACGCTGACGCGGATGCGGCCGTTCATGTCCTCGTCGATCGAGGAGCCGAAGATGATGTTCGCGTCCTCGTCCACTTCCTTGCGGATGCGGTTCGCGGCCTCGTCCACCTCGAACAGCGTCATGTCGTAGCCGCCGGTGATGTTGATCAGCACGCCGCGCGCGCCGCGCATGGAGGTGTCCTCCAGCAGCGGGTTGCTGATGGCGGCTTCCGCCGCCTTCACCGCGCGCTCCTCGCCCTCGGCCTCGCCGGTGCCCATCATCGCCTTGCCCATCTCCGCCATCACCGTGCGGATGTCGGCGAAGTCGAGGTTGACGAGGCCCGGGTTGACCATCAGGTCGGTCACGCCGCGCACGCCCATGTAGAGCACGTTGTCCGCCATCTTGAACGCCTCGGCGAAGGTCGTGCGCTCATTGGCCAGCCTGAACAGGTTCTGGTTCGGGATGACGATCAGCGTGTCGACGAACTGCTGCAGCTCCTCGATGCCCGCATCGGCGGACTTCTTGCGCTTCGGCCCCTCGAAGTCGAAGGGCTTGGTCACCACGCCGACCGTCAGGATTCCCCTCTCCCGCGCCATGCGCGCGATGACCGGAGCCGCCCCCGTGCCGGTGCCGCCGCCCATGCCGGCGGTGACGAAGACCATGTGGCTGCCGTCGAGGTGCCGCGCCAGCTCCTCCGTCGCCTCCTCGGCCGCGGCACGGCCGATCTCGGGCTTGGCGCCGGCGCCGAGCCCCTGCGTCAGGTGCGGGCCGAGCTGCACGCGGCGGTCCGCCTTGCTGTTCACCAGCGACTGCGCGTCGGTGTTCGCGACGAGGAACTCCACCCCGTCGAGGCCCATGGCCACCATGTTGTTCACGGCATTCGTGCCGCCGCCGCCGACGCCGACGACGGTGATGCGCGGGCTGAAATCGGTGTGCTGGTGGCTCGGGATGGTCAGGTTCAGGGTCATTGGCGGGGCCTCCTGCTTGATCTCAACCTTGCGCGGCGGAGTCGGGGAAAGGGGGGGTGGCGGACGTCGTCGTTCCTGCACGCATCGCGACGATGCTGCGCCATCGGCGCGCGGCGGCGGGACGAAGGGGGAAGGGCGCGGCGCGGCGCATCACAGCCGCGTCCGCACGAAGTCGATCACGCGCCGCACCACGCCGCGCGGCCGGTCCGGCCCCGGCGCGATGTCGACCAGGGGGCGGCCTTCGCCCGCGCCCCAGGCCAGCAGCCCGATGGCGGCGGCGAAGGGCGGGCCGCCGGCGGTCTCCGGCAGGCCGCGCACGCCGCGCGGGCGGCCGATGCGCACCTGCCGGTCCAGCACGCGCGCGGCAAGCTCGCGCGCGCCGATCAGCTGGCTCGCGCCGCCGGTCAGCACCACGCGGGTGCCAGCCTCCTTCGCGACGCCGGCCTGCTCCAGCCTCTCCCGCACCATCTCGAAGGTTTCCTCGAGCCGGGGGCGGATGATGTTCACCACCATCGCGCGCGGCACGCGGGCGATGTGGTCCTCGTCCTCGCCCACCAGCGGCACGGGCAGCATCTCGCGCTCGTCGTCCTGCGCGGCCAGCGCGCCGCCATGGAGCGTCTTCAGCCGCTCGGCATGGCTGATCGGGGTGGACAGCACGCGGGCGAGGTCGTTGGTCACCTGCCACCCGCCCACCGGGATCTGCGCGGTGTGGATCAGCTGGCCCTCGCTGAAGACCGCGAGCGAGGTTGTGCCCCCGCCCATGTCGATCACCGTCGCGCCGATGCGCTTCTCGTCCTCCACCAGCGTCGCCAGCCCGGCGGCCAGCGGCGCGGAGACCAGTTCCTCCACCTCGAGGTCGCACCGCAGCAGGCAGGCGCCGAGGTTGCGCAGCGCCGCCTGCGACGCATCCACCAGGTGTACCCGCGCGCCGAGCGTGTCGCACACCATGCCGCGCGGGTCCTCGACCCCCGGCGTGGCGTCCACGGTGAAGGACACGGGAGAGCCGTGCACCGTCTCCCGCCCGTCCTCGTGCCCACGGCGGCGGCCTTCGGACAGGATGGCGCGCAGGTCCGCCTCCGTCACCGCGCGCCCGCCGATCGGCCATTGCACATGCACCAGCCGCGAATCCGGCTGCCCGCAGGACAGGTTGACGATCGCGCCCGAAAGCTGCGTGTCGCTCATCTCCTCCGCCTGGCCGACGGCGGCGCGGATCGCGCGCTCCGCCTCCTCCAGGTCGACGATGGAGCCGCCCTTCACGCCCCGCCCGCGCTGCCAGCCGAAGCCCAGCACCCGCGGCTCGCCATCGGCCTCGATGCGGGCGATGAGGCAGACCACCTTGGTGGTGCCGATGTCGAGCACGCCGAAGGGGCCGCCGCGCGCGCCGCGGCGCCGCCGCTCGGGCCCGGGATCGACCGGCACGGGAAGGCGGGGCAGCGCGTTCATCCGCGGGGGTTCCCCGCCCGCCGCACGGGCTGCGCGGGCTCCGGCGCCGGCGGCTGGCGCAGCACCAGCCGGTCGGGCAGCCGCATGTCGATCGCCACCAGCGGCCGGTCGAGCAGCGCATGCCGCGCATGCAGCTCGTTCAGCCGGTTCAGCGCCGGGGCCTCCTGGCCTTCGGGCAGCAGCACGTCCACGCCGTTGTGCAGCCGCAGGTTCCACCGCCGCTCGCCGACCCGCACCATCGCCTGCGTCCGGCGCAGCACCTCGGCATGGGCGACGAGCAGGTCGTGGAGCGCCGCCGCCTGCCGCTCCGCCCCCGCGCCGACCACCAGCGGCAGGGGGCCGAAGGCGTCCAGCGTCTCGGTCGTCACCACCCGGCCCTCGCGGTCGATCACCGCGAAGCGGCCGCCATTCTGCCAGATGGCGAAGGGCGTGCGCTCCGTCAGGCGGACCAGGATCGTGCCGGGGAAGCGGCGTTCCACATGCGCGCTCTCGACCCAGGCGATGGTCTCGAGCCGCGCGCGCGCTTCCACCGGGGAGAAGGACAGCAGCGGGTCGCCGCGCTCGACGCCGAGCGCCGCGCGAATCAGGTCGGGCGGCGTGTTGCGGTGCCCTTCCAGCACGAGGTCGCGGTACTGCAGCCCGGCCGCGAGCCCGATCTCCGCCGCGTTCTCCACGACCGACTGCACCCGCCCCGCCGGATCGGCCGCATACAGCCCGACCGCCACCGCGCCGAGCGCGCCGAGGCCGAGCAGCCCGAGCGCCGCCGGCCTGGCCAGTCCGCGCCTCCGCTTCAACCACAGCCGCAGCCGGCTCGGCCGGTCCGGCTCCCGCCGCGCACGGCCGGCGGAGAGGGTCGCGCTACGGGCCATGCCGGGCCTCCCGCACCATCCAGGCGCAGAGCTCGGGGAAGGGAATGCCGACATGCGCCGCCTGTTCCGGCACCAGCGAGGTGCGCGTCATGCCGGGCTGGGTGTTCACCTCGAGCAGGAACAGGCGCCCCGGCTCCCCCGCCGTGTCGTCATAGCGCAGGTCGGCGCGGGACACGCCGCGGCAGCCGAGCGCCCGGTGCGCCCGCAGCGCGATCGCCATCGCCTGCTCGCGCACCGAAGGATGCAACGGCGCGGGCAGCGTGTGCCGGCTGCCGCCCTCGGCGTATTTCGCCTCGTAGTCGTAGAAGACGTTGCCGGTCGCGATCTCCGTCACCTCGAGAGGCCGGTCGCCCATCACCGCCACCGTCAGCTCCCGCCCCGGGATGAAGGCTTCCGCCATGATCCGGCGGTCGAACTTCCAGCGCCGCGCGATCTCGGCCCGGCGGTTGTCGCCGTCGCGCAGGATCTCGACGCCGACGGACGACCCCTCGTTCACCGGCTTCACCACATAGGGGCGCGGCAGCGGGTCCGCCGCCTCCAGCTCCTCGGGCGAGACGACACGGCTTTCCGCCACCGGGATGCCAGCCGCGGCGAAGGCGGCCTTGGCCGCTTCCTTGTCCATCGCCACCGCGGAAGCGCGCAGCCCGGAATGCGTGTAGGGCAGGCCGAGCCAGTCCAGCACGCCCTGGATGCAGCCATCCTCGCCGAAGCGGCCGTGCAGCGCGTTGAACACCGCATCCGGCTTCGCCGCCTGCAGCGCCGAGATCGCGGCGCCGAGGTCGGGGCCGACCTCGATCGCCGTCACCTCGAAGCCGCCCTGGCGCAGCGCCGCGATCACCTGCGCCCCGGTCGCAAGGCTGACCTCGCGCTCGGCCGAGACCCCGCCATGGAGCACTGCAACGCGCGTCGTCATGCCGCGGCCTCCCCGATGCGCCTGATCTCCCATTCCAGTTCGACCCCGCTCCGCGCCTTGACGCGCGCGCGGACCTCCTCGCCCAGGCCCTCGATGTCGGCCGCCGTGGCGCCGCCGGTGTTGAGCAGGAAATTCGCGTGCAGTTCGGACACCTGCGCGCCGCCGCGCACCAGGCCGCGGCAGCCCGCCGCGTCGACCAGCTGCCAGGCGCGCGCGCCGGGCGGGTTCTTGAAGGTGGACCCGCCGGTGCGCGCGCGGACGGGCTGCGTCGCCTCCCGCGCGCCGCGGATCCCCGCCATGCGGGCCGCGATCGCCGCGGCATCGCCAGGCGCGGCGCGCAGCCTTGCGCGCACCACCACCGAGCGCGGCGGCAGTTCCGCGCGGCGATAGGCGAAGCGGAACGCCTCGGCCGGAAGGCGCAGCAGCCCGTGCGGCGTCGCGACCTCCGCCCAGTCCAGCACGTCCTTCACCTCGCCCCCGTAGGCACCGGCGTTCATCGCGACCGCCCCGCCCAGCGTTCCCGGGATGCCGCACAGAAACTCGAGCCCCGCGAGACCCGCCGCCGCGGCATGTTCCGCAACCGTCGCATCCAGCGCCGCGGCGCCCGCGACGATGCCGTCCGCCTCCACCTCGACCGCGCCGAAGGCGCGCCCGCCGAGCTTCACCACCACGCCGCGGAGGCCGCCGTCGCGGATGATGGTGTTCGACGCGGCGCCGAGCACCGTCAGCGGCATCTCCGCCGGCAGGTCGCGCAGCAGCAGCAGCAGGTCGTCGGCATCCGCAGGGCGCACCAGCCATTCCGCCGGCCCGCCGACGCGGAACCAGGTGAGGGGCGCGAGTGCCGCGCCCTGCTGCACGCGCCCGCGCAACGGGGGAAGGGCGGCGTGCGCCTGCATCCCCGCCCTCACTTGCTGCCGCCCACCAGCCGCGGCCGCGTGCGCGTCTGCAGCGCGGCGAGCTGTTCGGGAAGCGCATGCGCCCAGTTGGTGATGTTGCCCGCGCCGAGGCAGACCACGTAGTCGCCCGCCCGCGCGATGGCGTTCACCATCTCCGCCAGGCTGTCGGGCCCGGGCAGCGGCACGACGGACCGGTGCCCGCGCGCGCGCAGCCCCTCCACCAGCGCGTCGCGGTCGACGCCGGGCATCGGCTGCTCGCCCGCCGCGTAGACATCGGCGACGATGACCGTGCCGGCGTCGTTCATGCAGGCGCAGAAATCCTCGAACAGGGAGGCGAGGCGCGAGTAGCGGTGCGGCTGCACCACCGCCACCACGTCGCGCGCGCCGGCCTGGCGCGCCGCCTTCAGCACCGCCGCGATCTCCACCGGGTGGTGGCCGTAGTCGTCGATGATGGTGATGCCCCCGGCCTCGCCCGTGCGGGTGAAGCGGCGCTTCACGCCCTTGAAGCCGGCCAGCGCGGTGCGGATCGTCTGCTCGTCCACGTCCATCTCGGTGGCGATGGCGATGGCGGCAAGCGCGTTCTGCACGTTGTGGCTGCCCAGCATCGGCAGGCGCATCGGCTTCATGGTGCGGCTGCGGCCGGTGGCGCGGTCGCGCACCACCACCTCGAAGGTGGCGCCCATGCGGTCGGTGATCAGGCGTTCGGCCCGCACATCCGCCTGCGGCGAGAAGCCGTAGGTGATGATCCGCCGGTCCGACAGGCGCGGGATCATCGCCTGCACCTCCGGGTGGTCGGCGCAGAGCACGGCGAAGCCGTAGAAGGGGATGTTGCCGACGAAGGCGGCGTAGCCTTCCTTCATCGCCTCGGCCGTGCCCCAGTGGTCCAGGTGCTCGGCGTCCATGTTGGTCACCACGGCGACCACGGCGGGCAGCTTCAGGAAGCTGCCGTCGCTCTCATCCGCCTCCACCACCATCCAGTCGCCCGCGCCGAGGCGGGTGTTGGTGCCATAGGCGTTGATGATCCCGCCGTTGATCACGGTGGGGTCGAGCCGCGCGGCTTCCAGCACGGCGGCGACGAGGCTGGTGGTGGTGGTCTTGCCATGGGTGCCGCCGATGGCGACCGACCACTTCAGCCGCATCAGCTCCGCCAGCATCTCGGCGCGCCGCACCACGGGGACCAGCCGCGCGCGGGCGGCCTGCACCTCGGGGTTGTCGCGCCTGACGGCGGTGGAGACGACGACGACCTGCGCCGCGCCCAGGTTGGCGGCGTCATGGCCCACCATCACCGGGATCCCGGCCTCCCGCAGGCGGGCGACGTTGTAGCCTTCCGAGATGTCGCTGCCCTGGACCGCATAGCCCAGGTTGTGCAGCACCTCGGCGATGCCGGACATGCCGATGCCGCCGATGCCGACGAAGTGGATGGGGCCGATCGAGAGGGGCAGGGCGCGCATCTAGCGGGGCTCCGGCAACGCATCCGCGCGCGCCACGAGGGAGAGGACGAGGTCGGCCAGCCGCCGCGCCGCATCCGGGCGCGCCAGCCCCTGCGCCGCCCCCGCCGCGCGCGCCAGCACGGGCGGCGAGGCGAACATCGCCGCCAGGTGCCTGGCCAGTGCATCGGGGGTGAAGCCGGGTTGCGGCATGAGCCACGCCGCGCCGACGGAGGCAAGGGACCTTCCGTTGGCGGTCTGATG
Source organism: Falsiroseomonas sp. CW058 (assembly GCF_050563535.1). Taxonomy (NCBI): domain Bacteria; kingdom Pseudomonadati; phylum Pseudomonadota; class Alphaproteobacteria; order Acetobacterales; family Roseomonadaceae; genus Falsiroseomonas; species Falsiroseomonas sp. CW058. Next base: position 7,464 of record NZ_JBNXUO010000016.1, on the reverse strand, counting down.
GTCGTCGATCGCGTGCGGCAGCGGCACCAGGATGGAAGGACGACCCGCGCAGGCGAGTTCGGCCACCGTCGAGGCGCCCGCCCGCGCGATCACCAGATGCGCGACCGAAAGCCGCACCGCGACGTCGCCGAAGAAGGGCGACAGGTCGGCCGGCACGCCCGCCGCGCGATACGCGGTCTCGACCCGCGGCAGGTCCTCCGCCCGCGTCTGCTGCGTGACCACCAGCCGCGCGCGCAGCGCATCGGGCAGTGAGGCCACCGCCGCCGGCACCACATCCGCCAGCACGCGCGCGCCGAGCGACCCGCCCAGCACCAGCAGCCGGATCACCCCGTCCTCCGCCGGCGGGGAATAGGGCTGCCCGGCCAGCGCCGCCAGCGCGGGGCGAACGGGGTTGCCCACCACCTCCACCCGCGCCGAGGCCGGCACCTTCGTCGTGTCCTGCACCGACAGCGCCAGCAGGTCCGCGCCCGGCGCCAGCATCCGGTTGGCGCGGCCGAGCACGGCGTTCTGCTCGTGCAGGGCCGTCACCGGCCGCCGGGCACGGCCGAGCGTGCGCGCCGCCAGCAGCGGCGGCACCGAGGGGTAGCCGCCGAAGCCCACCACCGCCGCCGCGTCGAGCCGCTTCAGGATGCCGCGGGCCTCCATCGTGCCCGCCGCCAGCGCCAGCGCGCCGCGCGCCGCCGCCCGCGCGCCCCGCCCGGCCAGGCCCGAGCCCTTCAGGACGAAGCGTTCCGCCCCGCCAAAGGCCGGGCTTTCATAGGCCGAGCTCCGCGCATCGGTCATCAGCGCGATGCGCTCTCCGCGCGCCGCAAGCTCCGCCGCCAGCGCCTCGGCCGGGAACAGGTGGCCGCCGGTGCCGCCGGCGGCGATCACGATGGGGCGTGCCACGGGGCCGCGCATCATCGCTCATCCTCGGCGCGGGACAGGCGCCGGCGCGTCAGCGCCAGCAGGAACCCCATCCCCAGCGCGATCGCCAGCACCGAGGACCCGCCATAGCTGACGAAGGGCAGGGTCATCCCCTTGGTCGGGATCAGGTGCAGCGAGGACGCCATGTTGACGAAGGCCTGCAGCCCGAACTGCGTCAGCAGCCCCGATGCCGCCAGCACGATGAACAGGTCCGTCTCCCCCAGCAGCCGCACCAGGCCGCGCACCACCACGAAGCAGAACAGCGCCAGGATGACCAGGCAGATCACCAGGCCGAACTCCTCCCCCGCGACGGCGAAGACGAAGTCGGCATGCGCGTCGGGCAGGACGTTCTTCACCCGCCCCTCGCCCGGGCCGCGGCCCAGCAGCCCGCCATTGCCGAAGGCCTCCAGCGCCACCGTCACCTGGTAGTTGTCGCCCGCCGCGGGGTCGAGGAAGCGGTGCACGCGCGACTGGACGTGCGGGAACAGCAGATAGGCCAGCCCCGCCCCCGCCACGCCGAGCGCGCCGACGAAGCCCACCGCGAACAGGTTCAGCCCCGCCACGAAGAACTGCGCGAAGAACACCGCGGTGACCACCAGCAGCATCCCGATGTCCGGCTGGCCCTTCAGCAGGCCCGCGATGAGCAGGTAGAGCGCGATGGCGAGGATTGTCGCGCCCCAGCGCCGGTTCACCTTGCCCTCGGCGACCAGCCAGGCGGCCACCACGGCGAAGCACGGCTTCAGGAATTCCGACGGTTGCAGCGACCCGATGCCGGGCAGCGACAGCCAGCGCCGCGCGCCCTTGATCTCCACCCCCGCCACCAGCGTCGCCGCCACCAGCAGCAGCGCCCCCGCAAAGCCGAGCCAGGCGAGCAGCCGCACCTCCTTCACGTTCAGCGTGGAGACCGCCAGCATCACAGCCGTCGCGGCGCCGAGGTAGAAGATCTGGCGCAGGAAGAACATGTTGCGCGACGAGGCGCCGATGCGTTCCGCCACCGCGGGCGACGCCGCCAGCATCATCACGTAGCCGAAGCCGATCAGCGCCAGCAGCGCCGCCAGCGTCCAGCGGTCCACCGTCCACCACCAGCGGCCGAGGCGGGACGTGTCCGCGCGCGAGACGGCGATCATGCGGCCTTCCCCCCGGGCGAGCCTGCGGCGCCGGCGATCATCGCCCGCACCAGCGCGCGGAAGCGGTCGCCGCGCGCATCGAAGCCGGTGAACTGGTCGAAGCTGGCCGCGGCGGGCGACAGCAGCACCACCGGCGCCGCGCCGCCGAGCGCGGCCGCCGCGGCGGCCGGGACCGCAGCCTCCAGCGTGCCCGCGACCTCGTGCGGGACGCCGGCCTCGGCGAGCGTCTGCGCGAAGGCGGCCGCGTCGCGCCCGATCAGGAAGGCGCGGGCGATGCGCGGGAAGAAGGGCGCCAGCCCCTCGATCCCGCCTTCCTTGCCCATCCCCCCCGCGATCCACACCACGCGGTCATAGGACCCGAGCGCGCGCGCCGCGCTGTCCACGTTGGTCGCCTTGCTGTCGTTGACGAAGGCGACGCCGCCGAGGCTGCCCACCCCTTCCTGCCGGTGCGCCAGCCCGGGGAAGCCGGCCAGCCCCGCCGCCACCTGCGCCCGCGTCAGGCCGAGCCCGAAGGCCACCGCCGCCGCGGCCGCCGCATTCTGCGCGTTGTGCGCGCCGGGCAGGGCCGGGGCGGCGCGCAGGTCCGCGATCTCGCCCGCCTCGTCGCGCAGCGACATCCCCTCCGCCCAGATCCCGCCCGCCACCCGGCGCCGGCCCGAGATCGGCACCAGGCGCGCCGTCACCGCCGGCGCCATCGCCGCCGTCATCGGGTCGTCCTGGCCCAGCACGGCAAGATCCTCCGGGCGCTGTCCGGCGAAGATGCGCGCCTTCGCAGCGGCATAGCCGGCCATGCTCCCGTGACGGTCGAGGTGATCGGGGCTGAGGTTCAGCATCACGCCCAGGTTGAAGACGACCGTTGCGATTCGCTCCAACATGTAAGACGACATTTCGAGTGTGTATACGCCGTCCGACCCCAACATCTTGAGGCCGAGCGCCGCGGGGCCAAGATTGCCGCCGACCTCCGCCACCCGCCCCGCGCCGCGCAGCAGGTGGTGGACCAGTGCCGTCGTGGTGGACTTCCCGTTGGTGCCGGTGATGCCGACGAAGGCCGCCCCGCTGCCCGCGGCGCGGACCGCGCGGAACAGGTACTCCACGTCGCAGAGGATCGGCACCCCCGCGTCCCGCGCGCGTTCGGCGGCGGGGTGCGGGCTGGGCATTGCATGGGGTATGCCGGGCGAGAGCAGCAATGCATCGGCCGGGAAGGGGCCGGAGGAGACGTCGCGCAGCGCGAGCCCTGCGGCCTCGGCCGCCGCGCGCGCCTCCGCCCGGTCGTCCCACACCGTCACTTCGGCGCCCCAGTCGCGCAGGCGCAGCGCCGCCGGCAGCCCGGCGCGGCCGAGGCCCACCAGCGCCACGCGTTCCCCCGCGAAGGGTGCGAAGCGCGGCCCGCCGGCCATGTCCGGGTTGCGCCCCTGCGGCGCTTCGCGGCCCGGCGCGCTCATCGGATCTTCAGCGTCGACAGGCCGACCAGCGCCAGCACCATGGCGATGATCCAGAAACGGATGACGATGGTGGGCTCCGCCCAGCCCTTCTTCTCGAAATGGTGGTGCAGCGGCGCCATCAGGAAGACGCGCTGCCCGGTGCGCTTGAACCAGAAGACCTGGATGATGACCGACAGCGTCTCCACCACGAACAGCCCGCCCACGATGGCCAGCACGATCTCGTGCTTGGTCGCAACCGCGACCGCGCCGAGCGCGCCGCCGATCGACAGGCTGCCGGTGTCGCCCATGAAGACCGCCGCGGGCGGCGCGTTGAACCACAGGAAGCCGAGCCCCGCGCCGATCAGCGCCGAGAGGAACACTGCCAGTTCGCCCGTGCCCGGCACGAAATGCAGCTGCAGGTAGTCCGCGAAGACGCGGTTGCCGACGAGGTAGGCGATCAGCCCGAAGACCCCCGCCGCGATCATCACCGGCACGATCGCCAGCCCGTCCAGCCCGTCGGTCAGGTTCACCGCGTTGGACGCGCCCATCATCACCAGCATCGCCAGGATGGGGAAGGCGAGGCCGAGCGGCAGCAGCGCCTCCTTGAAGACCGGGAAGGCCAGCTTGTCGCCGAGGCCGGGCGGCATCAGCCAGGCGATCCAGACAGCGGCCACCGCGCCGATGGCGGCCTGCGCCACCAGCTTCTGCCGCCCCGACACCCCCTTGGTGTTGCGCTTCGTGACCTTCAGCCAGTCATCCGCGAAGCCCAGCGCGCCATAGCCCAGCGTCACCAGCAGCACCGCCCAGACGAAGCCGTTGCGCAGGTCCGCCCACAGCAGCGTGGACACCGCCAGCGCGAACAGGATCAGCACGCCGCCCATCGTCGGCGTGCCCTTCTTCGTCACCAGGTGGCTCTGCGGCCCGTCCTCGCGGATCGGCTGGCCGCCGTTCTGCGTGGCGCGCAGGTAGCGGATGATGGCCGGCCCGAAGAACAGCGCCAGGAACAGCGCGGTCATGCAGGCGGCGCCGGCGCGGAAGGTCGTGTAGCGGATCAGGTTGAACAGGATGAACTCGTCGGCAAGCGGCGAGAGCAGGTTGAAGATCACGAAAGCACCCCTGCGCCGGCCATGCCGACATTCGCGTCCAGTTGTTTCAGCGCGCTGACCACGAGCGCCATCCGGCTGCCGAGCGAACCCTTCACCAGCACCGCGTCGCCCGGACGGATCGCGGCGGCCAGCAACGGCGCCAGTGCCGCGCTGTCCGGCAGGTGCGCGCCGCGCCGCGCGGGGGGCAGCGCGGCGAACAGGTGGCCGGTCAGCGGGCCGCAGCAGAATACGAGGTCCGCCACCCGCGCGACATCCCCGGCCAGCTCCGCATGCATCGCCGGCGCCTCCGCCCCCAGCTCCCGCATGTCGCCGAGCGCGACGATGCGCCGTGCCGCCGGCTGCGCCGCCAGCACGTCGAGCCCCGCCCGGATCGAGGCGGGGGAGGCGTTGTAGCTGTCGTCGATCAGCGTCGCGTTGCCGGAGGGCAGGCGCAGCGCCACCCGCTGCCCGCGCCCCGCCCCCGCGCCGAACAGCGCCAGCGCCGCGGCCGCCCGGCCTGCATCGGCGCCGAGCGCGGCCACCGCCGCCAGCACCGCGCAGGCGTTCAGCGCCATGTGGTGCCCGGGCGCGCCGATGCGCACCGGCAGCACCGCGCCGCGCAGTTCGATCTCGGCGTCCACCCCCGTCGCGTCGCCGCGCCAGGACAGCAGCCGGGCATCCGCCTCGGCCGCCTCGCCGAAGGTGGCGACCGTGGCCCCCGTTTCCGCCGCGCGGGCACGGAGCCGCGGCAGGAAGGGCGTGTCGGCGGGCAGGACCGCGGCGCCGCCCGGCTCCAGCCCCAGCACGATGTCGGCCTTCTCCTCCGCGATCGCGGCCTGGCTGCCGAGATGGCCGATATGCGCGGTGCCGATCGCCGTGACCACCGCCACATGCGGCCGCGCGAGGCGCGAGAGCGGCGCGATCTCGTGGCGGTTGTTCATCCCCATCTCGACCACCGCGAAGCGGGCGTCGCGCGGCAGCCGCGCGAGGGTCAGCGGCACGCCCCAGTGGTTGTTGTGGCTCGCCGCCGAGGCATGGGTGGGGCCGAGCGCGGCGAGGACGAGGCGCAGCATCTCCTTCGTGGTCGTCTTGCCGACGCTGCCGGTCACGCCCACCACCCGCGCCCCGCTGCGCGCCCGCCCCGCGGCGCCCAGCGCGCCCAGTCCCGTCAGCGTGTCCGCCACCCGCAGCAGCGGGGCACCGGGCGCGACGCCGGGCGGGTCGCGGTCCACCATGGCAAGCGCGGCGCCGCGCGCCAGCGCATCCGCGACGAAATCATGCCCGTCCCGCGCATCTCGCAGCGCCACGAACAGGTCGCCCGGCGCGATGGCGCGGCTGTCGATCGACACGCCGGTCGCGCCGCCCTCGCCGGCCAGGCTGCCGCCGGTCGCCGCCCGCAGCTCCGCCGCGGTCCAGAGCGGGGTCATGCCGCGGCTCCCCCAGCCAGGCCGCGCACCAGCGCGGCGTCGTCGAAGGGATGCGTCACGGCGCCGATGGTCTGCCCGCTCTCATGCCCCTTGCCCGCCACCGCCAGCACGTCGCCGGGGCGGAGCGCCGACATGGCCCGCGCGATGGCGTCGGCGCGTTCGCCCGCATCCACCCCGCCCGGGCAGCCGGCCAGCACGGCGCGGCGGATCGCGGCCGGGTCCTCGCTGCGGGGGTTGTCGTCCGTCACCCAGCAGAGATCGGCATGGCGCGCCGCGGCGGCGCCCATCAGCGGGCGCTTGCCCGGGTCGCGGTCGCCGCCGGCGCCGAACAGCACATGCAGCCGTGCCCCCGGCGCCACATGCGGGCGCAGGGCGGCGAGCAGCCGTTCCAGCGCATCCGGCGTGTGGGCGTAGTCCACATAGACGGCGGCGCCGTTCGGCAGCCTCGCCGCCAGTTCCATCCGCCCCCGCACGCCCATGAGGCGCGGCAGCAGCGCGGCCGCGCGCGCCGCCTCCATCCCGCAGCCGACCGCGAGCGCCAGCGCGACCATCGCATTGTCCGCCTGGAAGCGGCCGGGCAGGGCGAGGACGAGGTCCTCCCGCCGGCCGAAGGCGTCGAGGCGGATCTCCTGCCCCGCCGGGGTCGGGCGCTGGGCGACCAGCCGCACCGCATCCCCGTCCTCGCCCACCGTCAGCAGGCGCAGGCCGCGCCGCGCCGCGATGCCGCGCAGCGCATCGAGGGTCCCGGCCTCCATCCCCGCATGCGCCACCGCCGGCGCGCCGGCCGGCAGCAGCGTGTCGAACAGGCGGAGCTTGGCCGCACGGTACGCCGCCATGCTGCCGTGGTAGTCCAGGTGGTCGCGCGTCAGGTTGGTGAAGGCCGCGGCCGCCAGCGCCACGCCGTCCAGCCGGCGCTGGTCGATCCCGTGGGAAGACGCCTCCATCGCCGCCGCCTCCACGCGTGCGCGCGCGAGCGCGGCGAGCGTGGCATGCAGCGCGACCGGATCCGGCGTGGTCAGCGAGGGGCCGGGCGCGAACCCCTCCGCCCGCAGGCCGAGCGTGCCGAGCGAGGCGGCGCGCAGCCCCGCCGCCGCCCAGACCTGGCGCAGGAAGTCGACCGTGCTCGTCTTGCCGTTGGTCCCCGTCACCGCGACCACGATGCGCGGCTGCGCCCCATGGAAGGCAGCCGCGAGCAGCGCGAGCGCGCGGCGCGGGTCCTCGGCGGCCAGCAGCGGCCGCGGCGCCACGCCCTCGGGCCAGGCCGTCCCGGTGGGCGCCAGCACGGCGGCGGCGCCGCGCGCGACGGCATCGGCAATGAAGGCGCGGCCATCGGCGCGCGCGCCGGGCAGGGCGGCGAACAGGAAGCCGGGCGCGACGGCGCGGCTGTCCGCCGTCAGCCCCGTGACGACGGGTGCGGGCAGGCCCGCGGCCCAACGCGGCAACTCCGGCGAGGACCGGAGCAGCAGGTCGAGCCCGGGCGCGGAGGGGCTCTCATCGG
>NZ_JBNXUO010000015.1:0-117120 GCF_050563535.1 Falsiroseomonas sp. CW058 | reverse complement strand
CGGCGGCTCCGCCGCGGGCGGCGGGGCAAACAGGTTCGGCGCGCCGGCGAAGGCGACCGCCCCCGGCAGGCGGCGCTCCATCTCGGCGGCGCGGGCGAAGTGCTGCGGCTGCATCGGCTCGAGCGCAAGGTGGCGCGTGGCGACCTGGCGCAGCCGCTCCGGCTCGTTCAGCAGGGCCCATTCGGCGCGCAGGATGCTGATGCGCTCCCGCGCCGCCTCCGTCTCGCGCCGGATCTCGCGCAGTTCGCGGTCATGCAGCGCGACCGAGTGCTTGACCTGGTATAGCCAGGCACCGGCCCCGGCGAAGGCGAAGAAGCAGAGGACCGTGAAGGGCCGGATCATGTCGCCATCCGCGCATGAGGGGGTGGGCGGCGTTCGAGGGCCCGCAGGCGCGCCGAGCGCGCACGCGGATTGGTCTGCAGCTCCGCCTCGCCAGGGCGGAGCGCGCGCGGCGTGAGCAGCGCGAAAGCGGGTTCGGGCGGCGGCAGCAGCGCCGCCGGATCATGGCGCGACGCCGCGCCGGACCGGCCGGTCGCATCGGCGAAGGCGCGCTTGACGATGCGGTCCTCGAGCGAGTGGAAGGCGACGACGACCAGCCGCCCGCCCGGGGCGAGAAGGTCCATCGCCGCGGCGATCCCACGCTCGACCTCGCCGAGCTCGTCGTTCACGGCGATCCGCAGCGCCTGGAAGGAACGGGTCGCGCCGTCGATGCCCGAAGGGTCGCGCGGCACCGCGCGACGCACGATTTCGGCAAGTCGCGCAGTGGTGAGGATCGGCGACTCGGCGCGGGCCCGGAGGATCGCCCTGGCCACGCGGCGTGCGTGCCGCTCCTCGCCGAATTCGGCGATGATGCGGGCGAGCTCCGCCTCGGGCAGCGTGTTGACGAGATCGGCGGCGGTCGGCCCCTCGCGGCCCATCCGCATGTCGAGGGGGCCGTCGGCACGGAAGGAGAAGCCGCGCTCGGCCTGGTCGAGCTGGAAGGAGGACACGCCGAGATCCATCACCACGCCGTCGAGCGCGTCGATCCCGTGCGAGGCGAGGGTGTCCAGCATGTCGCCGAAGCAGGCTTCGAGCAGGCGCAGGCGGCCCCGATGCCGCGCGGCGATTTCCGCACCGCGCGCGATCGCATCCGGGTCCCGGTCGAGGGCCCAGAGCGTGCATTCGGCCGCACCCAGGATGGCGGAGGCATAGCCGCCGCCGCCGAAGGTGGCGTCGAGATAGATGGCACCCGATCGCGGCCGCAAGGTCGCCAGCACCTCCTCGAGCATGACGGGGGCGTGGCCGATCATGCCACGCCCCGCGGATTCGGGTGGAGGGGAGTTGCGGCAAGTGTGAGACGCTTTTCGAGGACGCGGCGCTTGGCCTCCGCCACATGGGCGCGGGCGGCCTCGGCGTCCCAGATCTCGAAGCGGTCGCCCTTGCCGAGGAAGGCGATGGATTCGCCGAGGGCGATGGTGCCGATCATGTCCTCGGGCAGCACCAGCCGCCCCTCGCCGTCGAGGCGGAGGACGGTGCTGTCGGCGACGATCCCGGCTTCGAGCGCATCGCGGTCCTCGGAGAAATGCTCGAGCGCGAGGATGCTTTCCAGCATGTGCTGGAACACCGCGCGGGAGCGGGCCTCGATGCAGGGATGCTGGTGGGAGATGCGGAAGACCAGTTGGTTCGTGGCAGCGGCATCGAGTTCGGCACGGAAGATCGCGGGGACGGAGATGCGTCCCTTGCGGTCCAGCTTGCCGAAATGCGTGCCCACGAACTGGGTCATCGCGCTATGCTGCCGCCCCCGCTCGACAGCCGCCTGGCCGCCGTCCCCCGCTCAGCGGCCGGTGAGGCCCCCCGACCCCACCGGCTCGCCCGACCAACCCCTTCCGGAGCCCCGATGCCCCCCCGAGCAGGCTCCGTCCGGGGTGCTTTGGGATAGCACGGGATTTCCTGGGACGACAAGCGGAAAACCCGTTCCCTGGGCGTAAGCGGATGGGCGAAAAGTGGCTTCTGTCAATGCGCTAGGATGAATTTCTGGCATACCTTGTCAGACCGTGAATGTCCGATCGTAGACAATCATAGTATTCCAGTTTTGTTCCTTTAACGTGCCCGGCAAATAGGCAGCAACAGCCTGTGGAAGACCTGTGGATTACGAGGAAAAGTGGTGCCAGGTGGCCTGTAAGCCGGGTTCTGTCCATGTCTCGCGACACTGGACGACCATTCCTCTGGACCCCCCGTCGCCGAGGGGTTCACGCGGCCAACCCGGGCGGCGGGGCGGGAACGCCCCTGCTTCCGCAGCCGAAGCTGCTCGGCCGGCCGCCCCTATTCGGCCTTGCTCCCGGTGGGGTTTGCCATGCCGCCCCCGTCGCCGGGGGCGCGGTGGGCTCTTGCCCCACCCTTTCACCCTTGCCCCGAGGTGGATCGCTCCACGTCGTGGCGGTCTGCTCTCTGTGGCACTTTCCCTGGGGTTCCCGCCTTGCGGCGCGTCCCCCGCCGGCCGTTGGCCGGCACCGTATTCCCGTGGAGCCCGGACTTTCCTCCAGCGGGTTGCCCCGCCAGCGGTCGCCCAGCCACCCGGCACCGCCGCCCGTGTGGCGCCCCGCGCGCTCACGGTCAATGGTCCTGTCACGGCCAATGGTCCTAGCCGGCGTCCAGCCGCAGCCCCAGCCAGCGCGCGCGCCAGCCCTTCGCCGCCATGCGCGCGTGCAGGATGCCCGGATCGGCGGCATGCGCCGGCGTCGGCCGCAGCGTCATCGACAGCAGGTCCTCCACCCCATGCGGCGCCAGCAGCTCCACCCGCCCCGCGGCAAGCCGCGCCGCCACCGCCGTCGCCGTCTCCGGCCAATGCGCCAGCGCATCCGCCAGGTCGCGATACGGCGCGTGCTCATGGGCCGCCGCCATCCAGGCCTGGTTGGTCACCGACCAGGGCAGCGGCCGCGCCGCGCGCAGCGATGCCTCGAAGGCCGCATCGCGCGCAGGCGGGGTGGCCGTGTCCAGGAACACCACGTCGAGGTCGGCGAGCGTCGCCACCTCCGGCACCCGTCCGGCCAGGCTGTCCCAAACCGCGTTGCGCACGAAGCCCGCGCCGATCCAGGCGCCCGGCGGCCCGGCCAGCGCCAGCGCCGCCAGCGCGTCGAGATGCGGGCCGCTTCCGCCCAGCACCGCCGCGACGTCCAGCCCCGTCACGCGACCGCTGCCGCCACCGCCGCAATCCGCGCCCGCGTCGCGTCATCCGCCGGCCCGTCGATCCGCGCGGGAAGCCAGTGGCGCCGGAAGGCCCGCAGCAGCACGGGCAGGGGCAGGTCGGTGCGGTAGCCGATGGCGCCGAGCGCGCCGAGCGGGTCCGCGGCCGGCGCTGCCGCGTCCCCCCGCGGCCAGAGCCCCACCCCCTCCGCCGCCAGCCCTTCCCAGTCGAACAGCTCGCCCGGGTCCTCCTTGCGGTCGGGGGCGATGTCGGAATGCGCGACGACGTTGCGCGCCGGGATGGGGTGGCGCGCCAGGATGCCGCGGCATAGCTCCGCGACCGCCCCCATCTGGAGCGCGGGGAAGGGGCGGTAGCCGTGCTCGTGCCCCGGGTTGACGATCTCGACCCCGATGCTGCGCCCGTTCAGCAGCGCATGGCCCCGCCAGTGGGAGATGCCGGCATGCCAGGCGCGCCGGTCCTCCGCCACCAGGCGGAACACCGCCCCGTCCTCCTCCACGACGTAGTGGGAGGAGACGCGCGCCGCCGGGTCGCGCAGCCGCGCCACCGCTTCCGCCCCGCTCCGCATCCCGGTGTAGTGCAGCACCAGCATGTCCACCGGCGTGCCGTCCGGGCGGGCGTCGTGGTTCGGGCTGGGCAGGTCGCGGATGCGCACCGGGTCAAAGCCCGCGCTGGCGCTTGATGCGGTCCCAGGCGGCGTTGATCTCCGCCACCTTCTGCGTCGCGCGCGCCACGAAATCGGGCGGGACGCCGCGCGCCGCCAGCGCATCCGGGTGGTTCTCCCGCATCAGCTTCCGCCAGGCGAGCCGCACCTCCTCATCCGTCGCGGCGGCGGTGAGGCCGAGCGTCGCATAGGCGTCGTCGGTCTTCTGCTGCTGTTCCACCGCGCCGCCGCCGCCGCCCGAGGCGGGGCTGCCGGCCTTCGCCCTGTCCCACGCCGCAGCGTCCAGGCCGAAGCGCAGGTGGATGCCCTGCAGCACCGGCAATTCGCCGCGCGTCACCGGCCCGTCGGCACGCGCGATGTAGAACAGCGCGGCCAGCACGTCCTCCAGCATCGCGCGGTTGTCGGCGAAGGCCTCGCCCAGCCGTTCGGCGAAGGGTTCCCACCCCTCGCCGTCCTCGCGCGCCTTGTCGAACATCTGCCCGACCTCGCGCAGGTTCTCGGGCGGGATGCGGAACATCGCCTTGAAGGCGTCGATCTCCTGCCGCTTCACCGGCCCGTCCGCCTTGGCGAGCTTGGCCGAGAGCACGATGACCGAGATCGCGAACAGCGTCTCCCGGTTGCCGAGCAGGGCGGCGAGGTCGGCCGCCCCGGGGGCGATCCGCCCGCCGGTCAGCGCCCCCTGGTCGGCGGCATGGCCCAGCGCCGCCCCCACCACGGCGCCGAGCGGCCCCCCGGTGAGGAAGCCGCCCACGCCACCAAGGATCTTGCCCCAGACGCTCAAGGCCCTGCCTGTCTCCTGCGAGCACCGGTCGTAGCATGCCCGCCCGGCGCGCTACAGGGTCGCCGCCACGCGGCGCGCTACAGGGTCGCCGCCGCGCGGGCGGCCTGGTCGTAGAAGCCCGACAGGGCGCGCAGAAGCTCCGCCAGTTCCGACAGTTGCGCCTCGGCCGGGCCGGAGGCGCGGAGCGGACGGGCCAGCAGCTTCTCCCGCACCTCGGCATAGGCGGCGCAGAGCGCGGCGCCCTCCTCGGTCGCCGCCACCAGCTTCTCCTTCCCCGCGCGGCCGGTCGCCACCAGCCCGGCCTGCTCCAGCTTGCGGATGGCATAGGTCGCGACATGCGCGTCCTCGATGTCGAGCACGAGGCAGATATCGGCGAGGCGCTTCGGCCGGTCGCGGTGGCGGACGGTGTGGAGGACGAGGATCTCGGTCGGCGACAGGCCCGGCCGCCCGGCCGCCGCCATGCAGCGCGCCATCCAGCGCGCGAAGCCGTGGCCGGCCAGGATGAGGCCGAACTCCACCTCCGACAGCGCGGGCGAGGCGCCGGCCGCGAGATGGGCGGAGGAGACGACGGGGCCTTCCGTGCCGCCCTTGCGCTTCGCCCCAGGCATGTCGGCCCCCGTGCCTCGTTGCGGAAATACGTTGACGATTTACCGATAAATTGTCAATGAACCTCCGCCTTGCCCCCGGCCTTGCGCCGATGCGGGGGCGGTGGGATCACCGCGGCGCGAGGGGGAGTGGCCCATGTCCGGCTGGCAGTTCTGGATCGACCGCGGCGGCACCTTCACCGACATCGTCGCCCGCGACCCGGCCGGCCGCCTTTCCACCGCCAAGCTCCTGTCCGAGAATCCGGGCCGCTACCGCGATGCCGCCGTCGCCGGCATCCGCCGCATCCTCGGCCTCGCCGAGGACGGGGCGCCGATCCCGCCCGGCACCATCGACGCGGTGAAGATGGGAACCACGGTGGCCACCAACGCCCTGCTGGAACGCAAGGGCGAACGCGTGCTGCTGCTGGTCAACCGCGGCTTCTCCGACATGGCCCGGATCGGCAACCAGGCCCGCCCGCGGCTCTTCGACCTCGAGGTGCGGCTGCCGGAGCTGCTGCATGAGCGGGTGGCCGAGATCGGCGGCCGCGTCGCGGTGGACGGGGCGGAGATCGAGCCGCTGGACGAGGCTGCCGCCCGCGCCGCGCTCGCCGCCGCCTTCGCCGACGGCATCCGCGCGGTGGCCATCGTGCTGATGCATGCCTGGGCGCATCCGGCGCATGAGCTTCGGCTGGGCGACCTGGCGCGGGAAGCGGGGTTCACCCAGGTCAGCCTCTCCCACCAGGCCAGCCCGCTGCCGCGCATCGTGCCGCGCGGCGACACGACGGTGGTGGATGCCTATCTCTCCCCGATCCTGCGCCGCTATGTCGGGCAGGTGGCGTCCGAACTGCCGGGGGTGCGGCTCTATTTCATGCAGTCCTCGGGCGGGCTGTCGGAGGCGTCTTCCTTCCAAGGCAAGGACGCGATCCTGTCGGGGCCCGCGGGCGGCATCGTCGGCGCCGCGCGCACCGCGGCGATGGCGGGCTTCGACCGCATCATCGGCTTCGACATGGGCGGCACCTCCACCGATGTCGCGCTCTATGCCGGCGAGTTCGAGCGCGCCTTCGAGACGCAGGTGGCCGGCGTGCGGATGCGCGCGCCGATGATGGCGATCAACACGGTGGCGGCCGGCGGCGGCTCCATCCTCGGCTTCGACGGCGCGCGCTTCCGCGTGGGGCCGGAAAGCGCCGGCGCCGTGCCGGGCCCCGCCTGCTACCGCCGCGGCGGGCCGCTGACGGTGACCGACGCGAACGTGATGGTGGGCAAGATCCGGCCCGACCAGTTCCCCGCGATCTTCGGCCCGGGCGGCGACCAGCCGCTGGATGCCGCGATCGTGCGGGAGAGGTTCGAGGCCCTGTCGCGGGAGATCGCGGCTGCGACCGGCACGCCGCAGGACCCGCGCGCGGTGGCGGAAGGCTTCCTGCGCGTCGCCGTCGCCAACATGGCCAATGCCATCAAGCAGGTCTCGATCCAGAAGGGGCACGACGTCACCCGCCACGCGCTGCAATGCTTCGGCGGCGCCGGCGGCCAGCATGCCTGCCTCGTCGCCGACGAGCTCGGGATGGAAACGGTGTTCATCCACCCCTTCGCCGGGGTGCTCAGCGCCTACGGCATGGGCCTCGCCGACCAGTCCACCATCCGCGAAGCCGCGGTCGAGGCGCCGCTGGCGGAGGATGCGATGGAGGGCCTGCGCGCCCGGCTCGCCGCGCTGGAGGAAGCCGGCCGGGCGGAGCTGGCGCGCCAGGGCGCGACCGGCGCCTTCTCCGCCGCGCATCGCCTGCATCTGCGCTACCAGGGCACCGACAGCTTCCTGCCCGTGGCCTTCGGCGCGCACGGGGAGGTGCTGGCCGCCTTCACCGAGGCGCATCGCCGCCGCTTCGGCTTCGCCACCCCCGAACGCCAGGTCGTCGTCGAGGCCTGCGTGGTCGAGGTGACGGCGCCGGGCGAGGCGATCGAGGAGGCCGCCCTGCCGCCCCGCCCGGCGGGCGAGGCGGTCCCCCGGCTCGCGACCGTCCCGCTCTGGACCGGCGGCGCCGAGCGCGAGGCGCCGGTGCTGGACCGCGAGGCGCTGCGCGCGGGCGACCGCATCGCCGGTCCCGCGCTGATCCGCGAGGCCATCGCCACCACCGTGGTCGAGCCCGGCTGGACGGCCGAGGTGACGGCGCGCAACCACCTGGTCCTGCGCCGCACCGAACAGCGCGAAACCGCGCGCACGGCCGGGCTGACCCGGGTGGATCCGGTGATGCTGGAACTGTTCAACAACCTGTTCATGTCGATCGCCGAGCAGACCGGCGCCGTGCTGCAGAACACCAGCCTCAGCGTGAACATCAAGGAACGGCTCGACTTCTCCTGCGCGATCTTCGACGCGGCGGGACGGCTGGTGGCCAATGCGCCGCATGTGCCCGTGCATCTCGGCGCCATGGGCGAAAGCGTGCGGACCGTCATCCGCTCCCGCAAGGCGACGCTGAAGCCGGGCGACGTGGTGGCGCTGAACAATCCGTACAACGGCGGCACCCACCTGCCGGACGTGACCGTCATAACCCCCGTCTTCGACGAGGCCGGGCGCGACATCCTGTTCTTCGTCGGCTCCCGCGGGCACCACGCCGACATCGGCGGCCTGACGCCCGGCTCCACCCCGCCCGGATCGGCGACGCTGGAGGAGGAGGGGGTCGTCATCGACGACTTCCTGCTGGTGGACGCCGGCCGCTTCCGCGAGGCCGAGTTCCGCGCCCTGCTGGCCGGCGCGAGATACCCCGCCCGCAGCCCGGACGTGAACGTCGCCGACATCAAGGCGCAGGTGGCCGCGAACGAGAAGGGCGTGCAGGAACTGCGCCGCGCCGTGCGCGACTTCGGGCTGGACACCGTGCGCGCCTATATGGGCCACGTCATGGACAATGCGGAAGCCGCGGTGCGTCGCGTGCTGGACCGCCTCCAGGACGGCAGCTTCGCGACGGTGATCGACGACGGCACGCCGCTGAAGGTGGCCGTCCGCGTGGACCGCGCGAACCGCCGCGCGACCATCGACTTCACCGGCACCGGCCCGCAGCGCCCGGACAACTTCAACGCCCCTGCCGCGGTCTGCCGCGCCGTCGTGCTCTACTGCTTCCGCTGCCTGGTGGGGGAGGAGATCCCGCTGAACGACGGCTGCCTCGTCCCGCTCGACATCGTGGTGCCGGACGGCACCTTCCTCTCGCCCCGGCCCGGCGCGGCGGTGGTCGCGGGCAACACCGAGGTCAGCCAGATGACCTGCAACGCGCTGCTCGCCGCGCTCGGCGCCTGCGCCTCGGCCCAGGCGACGATGAACAACCTCCTGTTCGGCGATGCGGTTTACCAATATTACGAGACGGTCTGCGGCGGCACCGGCGCGGGGCCCGGATTCGCGGGCACGGCGGCGGTGCAGACGCACATGACCAACACCCGCATGACGGACCCCGAGGTCTTGGAACTCCGCTACCCCGTCCGGCTCGAGGAATTCGCCATCCGCCGCGGCTCAGGCGGCGCCGGGCGCTGGGCGGGCGGCGACGGGGCGCGGCGGCGCATCCGCTTCCTCCGCCCGATGGAGGCCGTCATCGTCGCCTCCCGCCGCACCGTCGCGCCGCACGGCCTGGAAGGCGGGCTGCCAGGTGCGTCCGGGCGGCAATGGGTGGAACGCCTCGACGGCAGCATCCACGCGATGAAGGGCCAGGACCGGGCCAGCCTGGCCGCGGGGGAGGTGCTCGGCCTCGAGACCCCCGGCGGCGGCGGCTGGGGCGCACCGCAGCCGGGATGAGGAAGGTCGCGGCCGCCGCGGGGCTTCTGCTCCTGCTCGTCCTGGCCGGGCTCTGGCTCGGCCCGCGGGCGGTGAACTGGGAGTCCTGGCGCGGCCGCCTCGCGGAGATCGCGACCGACCGGCTCGGCCGCCCCGTCACGCTCGATGGCGCGGTGGAACTGGTGCTGCTGCCCCAGCCGATGCTGCGCGCCGGCGGCGTCTCCATCGGCGGCATGGATGACGAGGCGCGGGTGACGGCGCGGCTGCTGCGGCTGCGGCTCGACCTCACCGCGCTGCTGGGCGGGCGGCTGGAGCCGCGGGAACTGGCCCTGGTCGGCGCCGATGTCACGCTGCCCTGGCCGCCGGGCGCGCTGCTCGCCTTCCGGCCGCCGACCTGGATCACCGAATTCGACGCCCGGATCGAGGATGGGCGCATCCGCCTGGGCGATGCGGTGCTGGAGGGGGTGACCGCCTCGCTCAGCTCCGGCGGCGCGATGCAGGCGCTCGAGATCGCCGGCGGCTTCGCGCTGGCCGGCCGCGCCGCGCGCTTCACCGCCAGCCTCGGCCGCCCCGGCTGGGACGGCATCTCGACCTTCGAAGGCTCCCTCGCGCTGCCGGAACTCTCGGGCCGGCTGCGCGGGGTGCTGGTGCCCGGCGCGGGCTTCGAGGGCAGCATGGAGGTGCGCGGCCCCGACCTCGCGGCCCTGGTGCCGAGCCCGGGGGGGGCCTTCCGCGCCGCCGGGCGCCTGACCGCGAATGCCGAGCTGATCGCCGGCGAGGAACTGGCGATGGAGATCGGCGGCAGCCCGGCGCGAGGCGCGATCGCGCTGCGGCTGCTGCCCGCGCCGCGGCTCGACATCTCGCTGATCGCGAGCCGCCTCGACCTCGATGGCTGGGTGCAGGCGCTGCGGACCGGGGGCGCGCGACCCTGGCCGGTGGCGATCGACCTTTCGGCCGAGGCTGCCGCCTTCCGCGGCCAGACGCTGCGCCGCCTGCGCGGCACCGCCTTCCTGGAAGACCAGCGCCTGACGCTGACCGACGTCTCGGTGCTGCTGCCGGGGGAGACGGAGCTGGACTTCGCCGGCGCCACCGCGGGCGGGCGGCTTGAGATCGGGGCGCGCTTCGCGGGCGCCGACCTTCGCCCCACCCTGGCCGCCTTCGGCCTGCCGGTGGAGGGGCTGGACCCCGCGCTGCTGCGCCGCGGGGAGGGCCGGCTGCGCCTGGTGCTGGAGGAGGCGCAGGCGGGCATCCCGGAATTCAGCGCCAGCTTCGAGGGATTTCGCCTGTCCGGCGCCGGCGTCATGCGCCACGGCTCGCGCCCCGCGCTCGGGATGGGGCTGACGATCGACCGGCTGGACCTGCCGCGCTGGCTGCCCGGCGGGCTCGACCTCGCGGCCACCGGTCGCGCCTTCGCCACGCTCGACGTGAACCTGCGCCTCGCGGCGGAACGGGCGAGCTGGGACGCGACGGTGCTGGAACGCGCGGCCCTCGACGTCGCGCTGGAGGGGGGGAGGCTCACGCTCCGCCGGCTGTCCGGCCAGCTGGCGGGGGCGGATGTCGCGGCCTCCGGCGTCGTCACCTTCGCGCCGCAGGTGCGGCTGCAGGATCTCAGCCTGGAGATGAACGGCCCCCATGCGCGCGGTCTCGCGGCGCTGGTCCCCGGGGCCTGGCCCGACGGGACGGCGCTGGCAGGTCAGCGCCTGTCGCTGCGCCTGGCCGGCGGCGGCACGCCCGATGCGCTGGCGCTGCGCGGCGGCGCCGAGATCGGCGAGCTGCGGCTGGAGGCGACCGGCACGGCCGACCTGCTGCAGCGCCGCGGGACGGCGAGCCTGACGCTCCGCCATCCCGGCGCGCCGCGGCTGCTGGCGGAAGCCTTCGGAAGCCGCGCGGGGACCTGGCTCGGCGAGGGCTCCTTCTCGCTCGTGGCAACCGTCTCGGCCGGTCCGCAGGCGCTGGCGGCGGACAGCTTCGAGATCGTGGCCGGCGGCCTGCGCGGGCGCGGCGCGCTGACGCTCGCCACCGGCGCCCGTCCGCGCCTGACCGGCCGGATCGCTGCCGAACGCCTGCCGCTGCCGCTGCCGGGCTGGCGCAGCACGGAACCGCTCGGCCTGCCCGCGCTGGCGGGCTTTGATGCCGAGATCGCCTTCGAGGCGGCGCGGATCGAGGCGGGGGAGCTGGTGGTGGACGGCGCCGCGGCCGCGCTGCGCCTGGAAGGGGGCCGGCTGCAGGCCGAAGGCATCCGCGGGCGCATCGCCGGCGGGACGCTGGAGGCGACGCTGCTGGTCGACGTGCCGGCCGATGCCGCGCCGCAACTGGTGCTGGAGGCGCGGCTGGCCGAGGCGACGGTGGCCTCCCCCCTGCTGGGCCTGCCCTTCGACCTCGCGGCCGGGCGCGGCGAGGTCGGCTTCACGCTGCTGGCCAGCGGCCATTCGCCGGCGGCGCTGCTCGGCACGCTGGAAGGCCGGTGGCGGGCCTCGCTGCGCGACGGCGTGCTGACCGGCTTCGACCTGGCCGCCGCCACCGCGGCCTCCGGCCTGCCGGACCCGGCGGCGGCGGAAGCGGCGGTGCGGCGGGCGCTCACCTCCGGCGCGACGGCCTTCGACCGGCTCGACCTCGAAGGTCAGGCGGAAGGCGGCCGGCTGCGGGTGACGGAGGGGCGCGCCACCACGGAAGGCGGCGCGACGGCGATCCTGGCGGGGGAGGTGGACCTGCCCCGCGGCTCGCTCGACCTGCGCATCACGGTGCGCCCGGCGGCGCCCGACGCGCCCGAGCCCGGCCTGCGCCTGACCGGCCCGGCCGAGGCGCCGCGCGCCCTGCCCGAAACCGCCGCCTGGGCGCGCTGGCGGGCCGAGCGGGGTTAGCCCGCACCGCCTTCCGCACCGCCCCTGGTGCGGGGCGGGGGCGCCAGCGCCTCCCGCAGGGCGAAGACGCGGAGCGCGCTGGCCAGCGGCAGCTCGGCATCGGCCCGCGCCGCATCCAGCTCCGCCACCAGCGCGGCAAGGCTCAGGCCGCGTCGCGCCGCGGCGGCTTCCACCGACGCCCAGAACTCCGGCTCCAGCGCCACCGAGGTGCGGTGTCCGGCGAGCCGGAAGCTGCGCTTGCGCAGATGCGCCTTCACCCGCCCTCCAGCACCATGCCCGGCCGCACCATCCCGGCCGGCACCACCCAGCGGTCGAAATCCTCGGGCGCGACATGGCCGAGCCGGGATGCCGCCTCCTTCAGCGTGATGTCCTCGGCCAGCGCCAGTTTCGCGATCGCCACCGCCTTGTCGTAGCCGATCCGCGGGTTCAGCGCGGTCACCAGCATCAGCGACTTCGCCAGGTTGTCGGCGATGCGCGGCAGGTTCGGCTCCAGCTTGTCCACCATGTTGGCGGCGAAGCTCTCCGCCACGTCGGCCAGAAGCTGCACGGATTGCAGCAGGTTGTGGATGATCAGCGGCTTGAAGACGTTGAGCTCCAGGTGCCCCTGCGCGCCGCCCACCGTGACCGCAACATGGTTGCCCATCACCTGCGCGGCCACCATGGTCAGCGCCTCGGACTGGGTCGGGTTGGTCTTGCCCGGCATGATGCTGCTCGACAGCCCGTCGGCCGGGATCACCAACTCGGCGAAACCCGCCCGCGGCCCGCTGCCGAGCAGGCGGATGTCGTTGCCGATCTTGTTGAGCGACACGGCAAGCACGTTGAGCGCGCCCGACATCTCGACGAAGGCGTCATGTGCGCCCATCCCCTCGAAGGGGTTGTCGGCGGCGGTGAAGGGCAGGCCGGTCAGCGCCGCCATGCGTCCGGCGAAGCGGGCCGCGAAATCGGGGTGGCGGTTCAGCCCGGTGCCGGCCGCCGTGCCGCCTTGCGGCAGCGGTATCAGGCGGGGCAGCGCGCCCTCCACCCTGGCGATGCCGAGTTCGACCTGCCGCGCCCAGGCCGCCGCTTCCTGGCCGAGCGTGACCGGCACGGCATCCATCATGTGGGTGCGGCCGATCTTCACGATCCCCGCCCAGTCCCCCGCCCGCCGCGCGAGCGAGGCGTGCAGCGCGCGGAGCGCCGGGACCAGCCGCCCCGTCACCGCCTCCGCCGCCGCCACATGCATCACCGTGGGGAAGCTGTCGTTCGAGGACTGGCCCCGGTTCACATGGTCGTTCGGATGCACCGGCCGGCGGCTGCCGAGCGGCTGGCCGAGCGCCCGGTTCGCCAGGTTCGCGATGACCTCGTTGGCGTTCATGTTGGTCTGGGTGCCGCTGCCGGTCTGCCAGACGGGCAGGGGGAATTCCGCGTCGTGGCGGTTGGCCGCGACCTCCGCCGCCGCGGCGGCGATCGGCTCCGCGATCTCCGGCGGCAATTCGCCGAGCGCGCGGTTCGCCTCCGCCGCCGCCTGCTTCTGCAGGCCAACGGCGCGGACCAGGCCGGGCGGGAAGAACTCGCGCCCGATGCGGAACAGCCGCCGCGCGCGTTCCGTCTGCGGTCCCCACAGGCGGTCCGCCGGGATGTCGATGCTGCCGAGGCTGTCGGTTTCGGTGCGCGTGGCGGTCATGGTCGGGTCCTCCGCGCAACCTTGCCGGGCTGCGCTATCCGGGAAACGCATCCCCATAGGTCGCCAACTCGATCAGGTTCCCATCCGGGTCCCGGCAATAGACCGAGGTGATGGGGCCGAGCGCGCCGGCCTTCGCCACGGGCCCGAGTTCCACGGCCACGCCGATGCCCCTCAGGTGGTCCACCACGTCATCGGCCGAGACGGTGACGACGAAGCAGAGATCCTGCGTCCCCGGTTCCGCGGTGGCGGAGGAGAACCACTCCTCCTGCGTCGCCGTGCGCGGGCGGAGGTTGATCTTCTGGCCGCCGAACTTCAGGGCGGTCCGGCGCTGCTGGCCGAACTCCTCCCGCTCCATCCCCAGCACGCGCTGGTACCAGCCGGCGCTGACCTCCACGTCGCGGCAGGTGACGACCAGGTGGTCCAGCCGGTCCACGGCGAAGCGCATCTGCCTATCTCTCCCCCTCGCGGCGGCGCAGCCGCGCCGTGACCTCGATCTCGATCCGCATCTCCGGCGCCTGCAGGCCGGTGCAGAGCATGGTGGCGGCGGGCCGCGCGCGGCCCATCCACTTCTTCACCACCGGCCAGCAGGGCGGCCAGTCGGCGCGGTCGGGCAGGTAGTAGGTGGCGCGCACCACGTCGTCCATGCGCCCGCCGGCCTGCTTCAGCGCCGCCTCGATGTTGCGGAAGGCCTGCTCGCACTGTTCCGCCACGTCCGGGGCGATGGTCATGGTCGCGTAGTCGTAGCCCGTGGTGCCCGAGACGAAGATCCAGTCGCCGTCGACGAGGGCGCGGGAATAGCCGATCTCCTCCTCGAAGCGGGAGCCGGAGGAGATGCGGGACCGCGGCATCACTCCAGCCCTTCGTAGAAGTCGTTGCCCTTGTCATCCACCACGATGAAGGCCGGGAAGTCCTCGACCTCGATCCGCCACACGGCTTCCATGCCGAGTTCCGGGTATTCCAGCACCTCGACCTTGCGGATGCAGTCCTGCGCGAGCCGCGCGGCCGGGCCGCCGACGCTGCCGAGGTAGAAGCCGCCATGCGCCTTGCAGGCGTTCAGGACCGCCTTGCTGCGGTTGCCCTTGGCCAGCATCACCAGGCTGCCGCCGGCCTTCTGGAAGGCCTCGACATAGCTGTCCATGCGGCCGGCCGTGGTCGGGCCGAAGCTGCCCGTCGCGTAGCCCGTCGGGGTCTTCGCGGGGCCGGCGTAGTAGACCGGGTGGTTCTTGATGTAGTCGGGCAGGCCCTCGCCCCGGTCCAGCCGTTCCTGCAGCTTCGCATGGGCGATGTCGCGCGCGACGACGACGGTGCCGGTCAGGCTGACGCGGGTCTTCACCGGGTGCTTCGACAGTTCCGCGCGGATCTCGGCCATTGGCCGGTTCAGGTCGATCCGCACGACGTCGCCGCCCAGGATCTCCTCCGTCGCCTCGGGCAGGAAGCGGGCGGGGTCGTGTTCCAGCTGTTCCAGGAACACGCCCTCCGGCGTGATCTTCGCCTTGATCTGCCGGTCGGCGCTGCACGAGACGCCGATGCCGATGGGCAGGCTCGCGCCGTGCCGGGGCAGGCGCACCACGCGCACGTCATGGCAGAAATACTTGCCGCCGAACTGCGCGCCGATGCCGAGGTTCTGCGTCAGCCTGTGGACCTCGCGCTCGAACGCCACGTCGCGGAAGGCATGGCCCGCCTTGCTGCCCTGCGTCGGCAGGGCGTCGAGCCACTTGGTGGAGGCGAGCTTCACGGTCTTGAGGTTCGCCTCCGCGCTGGTGCCGCCGATGACCACCGCCAGGTGGTAGGGCGGGCAGGCGCTGGTGCCGAGCGTCTTGATCTTGTCTTCCAGGAACTTCAGCAGCTTCTCGGGCGACAGCACGGCGCGGGTCTGCTGGAACAGGAAGGTCTTGTTGGCGCTGCCGCCGCCCTTCAGGACGAACATCAGGTGCAGCTCGTCCGCGTGGTGGTCGCCGGGCTGCGCCATGATGGAGAACTCGACCGGCAGGTTGTTGCCGGTGTTCACCTCGTCCCACATGGTCAGCGGTGCCATCTGGGAATAGCGCAGGTTGGTCTCGGTGTAGGTGCGGTGGACGCCGAAGGAGATCGCCTCCTCCTCGTCGCCCTCCACCCAGACGCGCTGGCCCTTCTTGCCGAAGACGATCGCGGTGCCGGTGTCCTGGCACATCGGCAGCACGCCGCCGGCGGCGATGTTGGCGTTCTTCAGCAGGTCGAGCGCGACGAAGCGGTCGTTCGGCGACGCCTCGGGGTCCTTCAGGATGTTGGCCAGCTGCTGCAGGTGCCCCGGCCGCAGCAGGTGGGACACGTCGCGGCAGGCCTGGAAGGCCAGCTGTTCCAGCGCCCGCGGCTCCACCTTCAGCACCGTCCGCCCGTCGCAGGTGGCGGTCGAAACCCCGGCGATGTCCAGCCTGCGCCAGGGCGTCGCGTCGGCGCCGAGGGGGTACATCGGGCTGTAGGTGAAGTTGGCGGGCCGCGCGGGCGCGGTCACGGGGGAATCGAGGTCGAGCGGTGCGGTCACGGCGGGTCTCCGCGGGCTGCCCCGCGAAAGGCGGGGCCGGGGCGTCGCCGGGGTGGTAGCGCAGCCGGCCTTCCGCGCCAACGGTCACGGCCGCAGGGCCGGGGCACCCGCCGCGCGGGCCGACAGGCGCCGCCTATCGCGCCCATCGTTGGAACCACCCTGGCGTCAGCGCCCGTTCCGGGGTCTGATGGCGCCACCCCAGGACAGCGACGGAGCAGGGCCATGGCCACGGACACCCCCCCGAAGGCGCAGATCACCGAAGCCGCGCTCGACGCCGTGACCGGCGGGAACGGGGCGGAGCGCATCTCCGGCACCAGCGCCAACAACAACTACAGCACCGGCTACGGCGCCGACACGGTGATGGGCTGGACCGGCAACGACACGATCCAGGCCGGCGCGGACAACGACATCGCCGGCGGCCAGGCGGGCAACGATTCGGTCGATGGCGGCGAAGGCACGGACATCGTGACCGGCGGCGCGGGCACGGACACCGTCTCGGGCGGGGCGGGCAGCGACATCATCATCGGCGGCACCGGCGCGGACCTGCTGATGGGCGACGCGATGCTCGGCGTGCAGGGCGACGACAACTTCCGCTGGCATCCCGGCGACGGCAACGACACGATCCAGGGCGGCGGCGGCACCGACATCCTGGTGATCGAGGATGCGGGGATGAGCCTGCAGCAGCTGCTCGGCGCCATCCGCCTCGACAGCGGCTCCGCCCAGCCGCGGATCGAGAGCAACTACATCAACCTGACCGGGGTGAGCGGCACCGTCACCATCGGCGGCGAGACCATCCGCTTCACCGGGCTCGAGAGGATGGTGCCGGGCAGCTACCAGTATTTCCAGGGCCGGCAGGAATAGACGCCGCCCGCGGGGCGCCCCGGCGCCCCGCGCGGCCGGGGTTCAGTCCCGCGCCGGGCGGCGGCGGAAGGCGTCCAGGCTCACCACCTGGGCCGGGGCTTCGGGCGCCGCCGGCTTGTCCTCGGCCGGTGCCGGCTGGTCTTCCACCGCCGGGGCGGGCGGCGCCATCACCGGCTGGAAGCGCAGGCCGTAGCGGACCGAGGGGTCGGCGAAGCCGGTCAGCGATGCGAAGGGCACGACCAGCGTCGCCGGCACGCCGCCGAAATGCAGCCGGACCGAGAACAGGTCGGCCGCGCGGTCCACCGTCAGCGCCTCGAACTGGTGCTGGAGGACGATGGTCATCTCCTGCGGGTAGCGGGCACGGAGATGGCCGGGAAGCTTGGCGCCGGGATGGTCGGTGCGGAAGGTCAGGTAGTAGTGGTGCTCCCCCGGAAGCCCTTCCCGCGCGGCGAGTTCGAGCGCGCGCGCCACCACCTCGCGCAGGGCGTCGTCGGTCCATCGGTCATAGGGGATCAGGCTCGGGGCCGGGCGCTGCTCGTCGCTCATGGGTCCATCCGCAACGGCCGGACCATACGGTGCGCCAGCCGGCCGGGAAAGAGGCCCCGGACCACGAGATGGCATGCGGACGCATCTTCTGGATGGACCGCGGCTGGCCTGCATGGTCCGGCAGGTCCGGCGAAAGTGGGGGGCTTCTGTTGCCCGGCGCCCCCCGAGCCGCGCTTACCTGTTAGGCAGCGAGTGCGACAGCCTCGCGGCTGTTGTCGTTCGCACTTAGGATTTAGCCCGATAACGGCGGTACAATGCCGGGCAAAAGCGGTCCCTTTACCACGCGCGTCGAGCCTGTTTCGCCCCCGTTCCGGCTGCCCCGACAAGGGCGGCTGAGTGGTGGAGGCGCCGGGCACTGCCCCCGGGTCCGCAACGCTTATTCTGAACCGTGTTTATCGCCATAGCCGCAAGCGGCAGGACCTATATAGGCGACCCCGCGGCAGGAATCGAGGGGGCTGCCGCACGGCCGCCTGAACAGGTAGAGAGGCCGCCGGACACCATCCGGGACACCTGGCAGATGGCCATCACCGCCGAACAGCAGCAGGAGATCGAGGCCGCGCGCGCCGCGGAGGGGCGGACACGCCGCCCGACCGTGCCCGCGCTGGAGGCGATGCTGTTCCAGGCGGTCCCCGTGCTCGACCACGGCTTCGTGCGCGTCATCGACTACATGGGCGACGACGCCGCGATCGTGCAGGCGGCCCGCGTGTCCTACGGGCGCGGCACGCGGGCGGCGAACGAGGATCGCGGCCTGATCCGCTACCTCATGCGGCACCGCCATTCGACCCCGTTCGAGATGTGCGAAGTGAAGTTCCACATCAAGCTGCCGATCTTCGTGGCGCGGCAATGGATCCGGCACCGCACGTCGAACGTGAACGAATACTCGGCCCGCTATTCCATCCTGGACCGCGAATTCTACATCCCCGCCCCCGAACACCTGGCCGCGCAATCCGCATCCAACCGCCAGGGCCGCGGCGAATTGCTGGAAGGGGAGGAGGCGGCGCGCGTGCTGGACCTGCTGCGGCAGGACGCCGCGCGCAACTACGACCACTACATCGAGATGCTGAACGAGGACGAGGCCGGCCAGCCGCTCGACCCCGCCCGGCAGGGGCTGGCGCGGGAACTGGCGCGCATGAACCTGACGCTGAACGCCTACACGCAATGGTACTGGAAGTGCGACCTGCACAACCTGTTCCACTTCCTGTCCCTGCGCGCCGACCCGCATGCCCAGTACGAGATCCGCGCCTATGCGGATGCCATGCTGGCGATGGTGGAGGCCTGGGTGCCGATCGCCCATGGCGCCTTCCGCGACTACCGGCTCGGCGCGGTCACGCTGTCCTCCCAGATGCTTGGCATCGTCCGGCGGATGCTGGCCGGCGAGGCGGTGGGCCAGGAGGGGTCCGGCCTGTCGAAGCGGGAATGGCGGGAGTTGATGGAGGTGCTCGGCCGTGGCGGCTAGCGCCGCAGCAGGTAAGCGGGGCGGCAAGGGGCGCGGCAAGCCTGCTGCCACCGCCTCCGGCGCGCTGGCGCGCTGGTGGAAGGTGGCGCTGCTGGTGCTGCTGGTCACGCTCGGCCTGCCGCTGGGTCACGCGCTGTTTGGCGAGGTCGTGGCCCTGCTGGGCGGCGCGGTGCTGTTCGGCTTCCTCCTCGGCCGCTGGACGGCACGGTAAGGGCGCGCGCCATGGACAGCACGCGCCTTGCCGCCCTGATCGACTTCCTCGCCCTGGCCGACCGGCTGAAGCATGTCGAGCGGCGCGGCCGGACCCGCGGCCCGGATGGCGGCGCGCGGCAGGAGAACTCGGCCGAGCATTGCTGGAACGTCGCCCTCGTCGCCCTGCTGCTGCATGGCGAGGTGGAGGACCCGCCCGACCTCGGCCATGTGCTGGCGATGATCGCCGCGCATGACCTGGTGGAGATCGAGGCCGGGGACACCTTCGCCTATGACGAGGCGCATCTGCTGACCCAGGCGGCGCGGGAGCGCGCGGCCGCCGATGTCGTCTTCGGCGCCCTGCCACCCGACCTCGGCGCCCGGCTGCGCGGGCTGTGGGAGGAGTTCGAGGAGGGCACGAGCAGGGAAGCCAGTTTCGCCATGGCCTGCGACCGCGCGCAGGGCTTCCTGCAAGGGGTGATCGGCACCGGTCACTGGCGCGACGCCGGCATCGCGGAGGCGCAGACGCATGGCCGGATGAACCCCGCCCGCGCCGTGGCGCCCGCTTTCGAGGCGCTGATCGCGGCGCTCTACGACCGGGCGCGGGCGGGCGGCATGTTCGCGACGCCATCGGGATGACCGTCCTCGTCTTCGGCTCCGCCAATGCCGACCTCGTCTTCGCCGTGCCGGACCTGCCGGCGCCGGGAGTCACCGTGCTCGGCGGGGACCTGCGCGCCCTGCCCGGCGGCAAGGGCGCGAACCAAGCGGTGGCGGCGGCGCGGGACGGGGCGCGCGTGTCCTTTGCCGGCTGCGTCGGCCGCGATGCCTTCGCCACCGTCGCCACCGCCGCGCTGCGAGGGGCGGGCGTCGATCTCTCCCGCCTTGCCGTGGTGGACCTGCCGACCGGCTGCGCCTCGATCTGCGTCGATCCGGCCGGGCGCAACCAGATCGCGGTCGCGCCCGGCGCCAACCTCGCGGCGCGCGCCGCGCAGGTGGAGGATGCGGCGCTGCATCCCGGCGCCACGCTGCTGATGCAGATGGAGGTTCCGCCGGCGGAGGTCGCGACGCTGGTCCATCGCGCGAAGGACCGCGGCGCGCGGGTGGTGCTGAACCTGGCGCCGCCGGCCGAGATCCCGGCGGAGGCGCTGCGCCGCCTCGACCTGCTGGTGGCGAACGAGCACGAGGCCGCGGTGCTGGGCGCGCGGCTCGGCTGCGGCGCGGGGGCGGATGCGCTGCGCGGCGCGCTCGGCTGCGATGTCGCGGTGACGCTGGGCGAGGCCGGGGCCGTGCTGGCCGGCGCGGCCGGCCCCCTGCGCGTGCCCGCCTTCCACGTCACGCCCGTGGACACGACCGGCGCGGGCGATTGCTGGTGCGGCGTGCTCTGCGCCGCGCTCGACCGCGGCCTGCCGGCCGAGGCCGCGCTGCGCCGCGCCGCCGCCGCCGCCGCGCTGGCCTGCACCCGGCCGGGCGCCGCGGCGGGGATGCCGGTGGCGGCGGAGACGGACGTGCTGCTGCGCTGACCCGTCCCCGCGGGCGGGGAAGGGCGCGCCGCTACTCCACCACGATCCGCGGGCCCGCCTGCGCGCCGCCGCGTTCCGCGACCTTCTCCCGCAGCCGCGACGCGATGCGCTGGTAGGCCTTCGCCTCCTCCGTCTCCGGCCGGGCGGCGACGATCGGCGTGCCGGCATCGGCCAGCTCGCGGATCGCCATCTTCAGCGGCAGCTCGCCCAGGAACTCCACGCCGATCCGCTCCGCCTCGGCCCGCGCGCCGCCATGGCCGAAGACATCGGCGCGGTGGCCGCAATTCGGGCAGCAGAAGAAGCTCATGTTCTCGATGAGGCCGAGCACGGGCACGCCGACGCGCTCGAACATCCTCACGCCGCGCCGCGCGTCGATCAGCGCGACGTCCTGCGGCGTGGAGACGATGACGGCGCCGGCCAGCGGCACGCGCTGGCTCATCGTCAGCTGCGCGTCGCCCGTGCCCGGCGGCATGTCCACCACCATGACGTCGAGCGCGCCCCACTCGACCTGGCCCATCATCTGCTCCAGCGCGCCCATCACCATCGGGCCGCGCCAGATCATCGGCGTCTCCTCCTCCACGAGGAAGCCGATGGACATCGCCTTCAGCCCCCATCGCTGGAGGGGGATGATGCGGCTTCCCTCCGCGCGGGGGCGTTCGCGGGTGCCGAGCATCTGCGGCAGGGACGGGCCGTAGATGTCGGCATCCAGCAGCCCGACGCGCAGCCCCTGGGTGGCGAGCGCGACGGCGAGGTTGACGGCGGTGGTGGACTTGCCGACGCCACCCTTGCCCGAGGCCACGGCGATGATGGCGCCGACATCCGGCAGCAGCATCGGCCCCTGGCCCGGCGCCGCCTTGCCACCGGGCCCGGCCGCGGGCTTCACGGCCGGCGCCTCGGCGCGGTGGGCGGTCAGTACCACGGTGGCGGACAGCACGCCGGGCACGGCGGCGGCCGCGCGTTCCGCGGCGGCGCGCAGCGGTTCGCTGTCGCGGGCGCGTTCGCGCGGGACCTGGATGGCGAACTGCACCAGGCCGTCGCGCGCGGCGAGCCCCTCGACCATGCCCGCTTCCACCACGTCACGGCCGCTGACGGGGTCGCGCACCGACCTGAGCGCGGCGCGCACCGCCTGCTCCAGCATCTCGCCCATCGCTTGAAAAACCCCCTGTCCCGTCCGATATCGCGCCAGCCGCGTCGGATCCGCAACGCCCGGCCGGGAGGGGACCTCCCGGCCGGGCGCGGGTCACCCGCCCGGGCCGGTCCGCCAGCGCCGCGCGGGCTCGCTCCGTCCCGGCGGGCCCCATATGGACCTTCGGTGCGGCGGCTGCACCCCTCCCCGGTCGGGAGGCGACGTGGCAGAAGCATAAGCCGGGATGAAGGAGGGCAACGGCCCGATGGCGTGGAACAGCAGCGGCGGACCCAGCCCCTGGGGGAACCCCCGGCCAGGCGGGCCCTGGGGGGCGCCGCAGCCGCCTTCGGGCGGAGGGCAGGGCGGCGGCGGCGGCCGCGGGCCGGACCTCGACGACGTGATCCGCCAGGCGCAGGACGCGGTGCGGCGCTGGCTGCCGCGCGGGGCCGGCGGCAAGGGCATCGCGCTGATCGGCCTCGTGCTGGTGGCGGTCTGGGCGGCATCCGGCTTATACCGGGTGAACCCGGACGAGCAGGGCGTGGTGATGCGCTTCGGCGCCTTCAACCGCACCGCCCCGCCCGGCCTGAGATACCACGTCCCCTGGCCCTTCGAGACGGTGACGACGCCGTCGGTGACGCGCGTGAACACCGTGCAGGTCGGCTACCGCGCCCCGCTCGACACCGCCCCCGGCACGCGCCCGATCTCCGCGCGCGACATGCCGGAGGAGAGCCTGATGCTGACGGGCGACGAGAACATCATCGACATCGACCTCGTCGTGCAGTGGCGCATCCGCGACGCGGCGGAGTTCCTGTTCAACACCCGCAGCCCCGAGGCCACCGTGCGGGCCGCCGCCGAGAGCGTGATCCGCGAGGTGATCGGCCGCACCCCCATCCAGCCCGCGCTGACCGAGGCCCGCACCCAGATCGAGCAGGCGGTCCGCAGCGGCACGCAGGGCATCCTCGACCAGTACGGGGCGGGGGTGGAGATCCAGCGGGTGAACCTGCAGGATGTCGGCCCGCCGCAGCAGGTGGTGGACGCCTTCCGCGACGTGCAGCGCGCGAATGCGGACCGCGACCGCGCCCGCAACGAGGCCGAGAGCTACCGCAACGACATCATCCCCCGCGCCCGCGGCGACGCCCAGCGCATGGTGCAGGAAGCCGAGGGCTTCCGCGAAAGCCAGGTCGCCCGCGCCCGCGGCGAGGCGCAGCGCTTCGTCAGCGTGCTCACCGCCTATCAGGCGGCGCAGGACGTGACGCTGCGGCGGATGTACATCGAGACGATGGAGGAGATCCTGCGGCGCAATCCGAAGGTGCTGGTGGACACCGGGCTGCAGGGCGTCGTGCCGCTGCTGAACCTCGGCGACGGCGCCCGCGTGCCGGCGGCGGCGGTGCCGCAGGCGATGCGCCAGTCCGCCCAGCCCCAGCCCCAGCCGCAACCCCCGCCGCCGGGCGCGTCCTTCGCGCCCGTCCGCCCGCAGGGAATTCCCCGATGAACCGCGCCCTGATCCTCGCGGTGGTGGCGGCCGTCGGCATCGTCGTCGCCGCCTCCACCCTGTTCACCGTCCACCAGACGCAGCAGGTGCTGATCACCCAGTTCGGCCAGCCGATCCGCGTGATCCGCGATCCAGGGCTGAAGGCGAAGATCCCCTTCATCCAGTCGGTCATCGCCTTCGACCGCCGCCTGCTGGACTACGACGCGACCGGCGAGGAGGTGATCCTCGGCGACCAGCGCCGGCTGATCGTGGACAGCTTCACCCGCTACCGCATCACCGACCCGCTGCTGTTCTTCCAAAGCGTCGGCGCCACGGAAGCCGGCATCCGCGCGCGGCTGAACTCCATCGTCACCTCCTCCGTCCGCCGCGTGCTCGGCAACGAACCGTTGCTGAGCGTGCTGTCGAACGACCGCGCCCGGATCATGACCGAGATCCGCCGCCAGGTGAACGACGAGGCGCGGCGCTTCGGCATCGAGGTGACGGATGTCCGCATCCGCCGCGCCGACCTGCCGGACGGCAACACCCAGGCCATCCTCCAGCGCATGCAGTCCGAGCGCGAGCGCGTCGCGCGCGAGCTGCGCGCCGAGGGCGCGGAGCAGGCCGCCGGCATCCGCGCCGGCGCCGACCGCGAACGCACCGTGCTGCTGGCCGAGGCGCAGGCGAGTTCCGACATCCTGCGCGGCCAGGGCGAGCAGGACGCGATCCGCATCTTCGCCGACGCCTTCCAGCGCGACCCGCAGTTCTTCCAGTTCTGGCGGAGCATGCAGGCCTACCGCGAGGCGTTCAGCGAGGGTGACACCCGCCTGCTGCTGTCGCCGGACAGCGAGTTCTTCCGCTACTTCCGGGAGAGCATGCCGGCGCCGGCCCCGCGCGCGGCACAGTAGCGCGCCGCCGGCATGGGTCCCGCCGAGGTCCTGGCCGGCGTCGCGGTGGTGCTGGCGGTCGAGGGGCTGCTCTACGCGGTCGCCCCCGCCGCCATGCGGAAGGCCTTGGCGCTGCTGCTCGGCCAGCCGGACGACCGGCTGCGCGTGGGCGGGCTGGCGGCGGCGGCCATCGGGGTCGCGGTCGCCTGGGCCCTGGTGAGGGGGTGAGGGAACCCGGCCGCGCCCTCACCTTTCGTCACATGTCGTGACGCCCCGTGGGGTTCCGGATCCGGAGGTAGATGGCAATGTTGCAGCGACCGGGGCGGATGCCCCATCTCACAGCTGGACCCAACGGAAGGTTGCCCAACGTGCGCTTCGCCCGTCCATTCGCCCCCTGGGCCCTCGCCGGCGCGCTGGCGCTGCCCTTCGCGGCCCTGCCGCCAGCGCCCGCCGCGCTCGCCCAGCAGATCGCGCCGCAGGTCCCGCCGCCCGGCGCGCCCTCCTCTTTCGCGCCGCTTGCCCAGCGCCTGCTGCCGGCGGTGGTGAACATCCAGACCACCCAGGCCGCCGCCGGCCCCCGCGCCGGGCGCGACGCGCCGGAAGTGCCGCAGGCCCCGCCCGGCAGCCCCTTCGAGGAGTTCTTCCGCGACTTCCTCGAACGCAACCGCCCGCCCGGCCAGGCTCAGCCCAACCAGCCCGGCCGGCCGCAGCAGCAGCAGCCGCAGCGCCGCGCGCAGTCGCTCGGCTCGGGCTTCATCATCGACGCCTCCGGCATCGTGGTGACCAACAACCACGTCATCGAGGGCGCGTCCGAGATCAACGTCGTCCTGCAGGACAACACCACGATCCGCGCCGAGCTGGTCGGCGCCGACCCGCGCACCGACCTTGCGGTCCTGCGCGTGCGCCATGACCAGCCGCTGCCCTCCGTCCCCTTCGGCGACAGCGACACCGCCCAGGTCGGCGACTGGGTGGTGGCGATCGGGAATCCCTTCGGGCTCGGCGGCTCCGTCACGGCCGGCATCGTCTCGGCCCGCGGGCGCGACATCCGCCAGGGCCTCTACGACGACTTCATCCAGACCGACGCGGCGATCAACCGCGGCAATTCCGGCGGCCCGCTGTTCAACCTGAACGGCGAGGTGGTGGGCATCAACACCGCCATCTACTCGCCTTCCGGCGGGTCCATCGGCATCGGCTTCTCCATCCCGTCGAACCTGGCGCGCAACATCGTGGCGCAGCTGCGCGACGAGGGCCGGGTGCGGCGCGGCTGGCTCGGCGTCAACATCCAGCAGGTGACGGACGAGATCGCGGAGAGCCTCGGCATCCGCAACGGCACGCGTGGCGCGCTGGTGGCGCGCGCGCAGGATGGCGGCCCGGCGGCCGCCGGCGGCATCCAGGCCGGCGACGTGATCCTGCGCTTCAACGGGCAGGAAGTGCGGGAGATGCGGAACCTGCCGCGGATCGTCGCCGACACCCGCGTCGGCCAGCAGGTGCCGGTCGTGGTCTGGCGCGACGGTCGCGAGCAGACGGTGAACGTCACCGTGGCGGAACTCCCCGCTGACCAGCAGCAGGCCGCCGCCACCCCCGGGCCAGCGCCGCGCCCGCAGAACACCGAGCTCTCGGGCCTCGGCCTGCGCGTCGCGCCGATCTCGCCCGAGACGCGGGAGCGGTTCAGCCTGCGTGCCGAAAGCCGCGGCGTGGTCATCACCGAGGTCTCGCCCGGCAGCCCGGCGGCCGAGCGGGAACTGCGCCCCGGCGACGTGATCGTCGAAGTCCAGCAGGAACGCGTCGGCAGCCCGCAGGAGGTGCAGGAACGCCTGGAGCGCCTGCGCCGCCAGGGCCGCGCCACCGCGCTGCTGCTGATCGAAAGCGCGCAGGGCCAGCGCTGGGTGCCGCTGCGCCTCAACGCCCCGCAGCGCGGCCAGCCCGGCTGACGCCGGCGGCGCAACCCTCCCCCCCGGTCGCCGGGGGGGGAGGGAGCCGCCTCAGCCCTCCACGAACTCCGCCCGCCGATATCCCTGCGCGTAGAGCAGCGCGGTCAGGTCGCCGTGGTCCACCCGCGCCCGCGCCGCGGCCGCCACC
This sequence comes from Falsiroseomonas sp. CW058, assembly GCF_050563535.1. Lineage (NCBI taxonomy): Bacteria > Pseudomonadati > Pseudomonadota > Alphaproteobacteria > Acetobacterales > Roseomonadaceae > Falsiroseomonas > Falsiroseomonas sp. CW058. The sequence continues at coordinate 90,988 of NZ_JBNXUO010000015.1, read as the reverse complement.
ACCGGCTTCGCACGGAAGGCCACGCCGAGCCCCGCCGCTCCGATCATGTCGAGGTCGTTCGCGCCATCCCCCACCGCCAGCGTCGCCGCCATCGGCAGGCCGTTGTCGCTCGCCAGCCGGATCAGCGCGGCCAGCTTGGCATTGCGGTCGAAGACCGGTTCGGCCACACGCCCCGTCAGCCTGCCGCCCTCGATCAGCAGCGTGTTGGAGACGTGATGGTGGAAGCCGAGCCGTTCGGCCACGCGCCCGGTGAAGAAGGTGAAGCCGCCCGAGGCGAGGCAGCACACCGCGCCGTTCGCGCGCATCGTCGCCACCAGCGCCGCCGCGCCGGGCATCATCTCCGTCCGCGCCCAGGTCGCCTCCAGCGCGGCGGTGTCGAGGCCCTCCAGCATCGCCACCCGCTCGACCAGCGCCTGGCGGAAATCCAGCTCGCCATTCATCGAACGCCGCGTGATTGCGGCGATGCGGTCCTTCAGCCCGGCATGGGCCGCGATCTCGTCCAGCGTCTCCGACGTGACGATGGTGCTGTCCATGTCGGCGATCAGCAGGCGCTTGCGGCGGCCCTCGGCCGGGGTCGCGATGGCGTCCACCGCCGCTCCCTCCAGCGCGCCTCGCGCGGCGGCGGCGGCCTGGTCCGGCGCGCCCTGGAAGGGCAGGTCCACCGCCTCGCGCTCCGCCAGCCAGTCCGGCCGGCCGGGGGTGGCGCCCAGCGCCTCCAGCGCCGCGCGGCAGCGGTTGACGAGGACGGGGTCGAGCGCGCCGGGCGCGGCGACCAGGGTCAGGACATGCGGCATCCGCCGCGCATGCCATCGTGAGCCCGGCGGCGCAACCATCCGCGGCCGGCGCCGGCGCGCTTCCGCCCGCCCTCCTGGTCGCCGGCCCGACCGCCAGCGGGAAGAGCGCGCTGGCCCTGCGGCTTGCCGAACGGCTCGGTGGCACCGTCATCAACGCCGACTCGATGCAGGTCTACCGCGAGCTGCGGATCCTCACGGCGCGCCCGCCGGCCGAGGACCTGGCCCGCGCGCCGCACGCGCTCTACGGCGTGCGCCCGGCGGCCGAGGCCGGCACCGCCGCCTGGTGGCGCGGCGCCGCGCTGGCCGAGATGGCGGCGGCGCGGGCCGCCGGCCGCGTGCCCATCCTGTGCGGCGGCACCGGGCTCTACTTCGCCGCGCTGACCGAGGGCCTGTCCGACATCCCCCCGGTGCCCGAGGCGGCGCGCGCCGAGGCGCGGCGCCTGCTGGCCGAGGAGGGCGCGGAGGCGCTGCATGCCCGCCTCGGCGCGATCGACCCGGAGACGGCGGCGGCGCTGCGCCCCGGCGACAGCCAGCGCATCGCCCGTGCCTTCGAGGTGGCGGCCGGGACGGGCAGGGGGCTGAAGGCGTGGCAGCGCGGCAGCGGGACCGGGCCGGCGCCCTGGCGCTTCGCCGCCCTGCTGCTCGATCCGCCGCGCCCGGCGCTGCGGGAGGCGATCGCCGCGCGCTGGGACGCGATGCTCGCCGCCGGCGCGGTGGAGGAGGTGCGCGCGCTCGGTGCGCTCGGCCTCGACCCCGCGCTGCCGGCGATGCGGGCGCATGGCGTGCCGGAACTGCTGGCCCATCTGGCCGGGCGGATGACGCTGGAAGCGGCGTCGGAACGCGCGATCCTCAACACGCGGCGCTACACGAAGCGCCAAGCGACCTGGTTTCGCCACCACCCGCTGGCGCCACCGGCCGCAACGCATAATATACAATCTAGATGGACCGATAACGCGCAATTATCGCAAAGTTTGTTAGAATATTTCGCAGTTTTCGTTGAGCATTCGCGTTGACGCAGTGCAGCAGCGGGCGTAAGGGAGCCAACCCGGCAGGCGCAGGCCCGCCGGGGCGCCGGCCGCGCACGGCCCGAACGCATCGAGGAAAGCACCGAAGGTCATGTCCGCCACCGCCCAGCACGCCGACGCGACGCCCCTGACGATGTCGGGCGCCGAGGTCGTCCTCCGCGCGCTGAAGGAGCAGGGCGTAGAGGTCATCTTCGGCTATCCCGGCGGCGCGGTGCTGCCGATCTACGACGCGATCTTCCAGCAGAACGCCATCCGCCACATCCTGGTCCGCCACGAACAGGCCGCCGTCCACGCGGCCGAAGGCTATGCGCGGTCCACCGGCAAGGTGGGCTGCGTGCTCGTCACCTCCGGCCCCGGCGCGACCAATGCGGTGACGGGGCTGGTGGATGCGCTGATGGACAGCATCCCGATCGTCTGCCTGACCGGGCAGGTGCCCACCCACCTGATCGGCAACGACGCCTTCCAGGAAGCGGACACCACCGGCATCACGCGGCCGGCGACGAAGCACAACTACCTGGTCAAGCGCAGCGCCGACCTGGCCCGCGTGGTGCATGAGGCGTTCCATGTCGCGCGGTCCGGCCGTCCCGGCCCGGTGGTGATCGACCTGCCGAAGGACATCCTCATCAACAAGGCGCCCTATGCGGAAGCGCCGCCCGCCAGCGTGCCGCACCGGTCCTACCGCCCGCAGACCGACCCCGACATGGGCCAGGTCCGCAAGGCGGTGGCGCTGCTGAAGGCCGCGCGGAAGCCGGTGATCTATGCCGGCGGCGGCGTGATCAATGCGGGGCCCGAGGCGTCGCGCCTGCTCGGCGACTTCGTGCGGATGACGGGCTTCCCCTGCACGAACACGCTGATGGGCCTCGGCGCCTTCCCGGCCTCCGATCCGCAGTTCATCGGCATGCTCGGCATGCACGGCACCTACGAGGCCAACCTCGTGATGCACGGCTGCGACGTCATGCTGAACATCGGCGCCCGCTTCGACGACCGCGTGACGGGCAAGCTGAGCCACTTCTCGCCCGGCTCGAAGAAGATCCACGCCGACATCGACCCGTCCTCCATCAACAAGAACGTCAAGGTGGACGTGCCCATCGTGGGCGACGCCGGCAAGATCCTCGCCGCGCTGATCGAGGCGTGGAAGGAGGACGGCACCGCGCAGGACCGCGAGGCGATCGCCGCCTGGTGGCGCCAGATCGACGCCTGGCGCGCGAAGGACTGCCTGCGCTACGTGCAGAAGGGCAGCATCATCAAGCCGCAGCACGCGGTGAAGCGCCTGTTCGAGATCACGCGCGAGATGGGGCGGGAGACCTTCATCACGACCGAGGTCGGCCAGCACCAGATGTGGGCCGCGCAGTATTTCGGCTTCGACCGGCCGAACCGCTGGATGACCTCGGGCGGGCTCGGCACCATGGGCTATGGCCTGCCGGCCGCGATGGGGGTGCAGATCGCCCATCCCGACGCGCTGGTCATCGACATCGCGGGCGAGGCCAGCATCCTGATGAACATCCAGGAAATGGCGACGCTGGCGCAGTACCGCCTGCCGGTGAAGGTGTTCATCCTGAACAACGAGTACATGGGCATGGTCCGCCAGTGGCAGGAACTGCTGCATGGCGGCCGCTATTCCGAAAGCTACTCCGCCGCGCTGCCCGACTTCGTGAAGCTGGCCGAAAGCTTCCACGGCGTCGGCCTGCGTGCCACGAGCGCCGACGACCTGGACCGCGTGATCCGCGAGATGATCGCGATCGACCGCCCGGTGATCGCGGACATCGCCGTGGACCAGAAGGAGAACTGCTTCCCGATGATCCCCTCCGGCGCGGCGCATAACGAGATGATCCTCGGCCCGGGCCAGGAAGGCGGCGTCGCCGGCGTGACGGACGAGGGCAAGGTACTGGTCTGAGCCAGGCCGCCGACCCCTTCTTCCTTTCCTCGCGCCCGAAAGACCACGACCATGGCCGACAACGGCAACACCATGCGCGCCGCGACCATCGCGGTGCTGGTTGAGAACGAGGCGGGCGTGCTCGCCCGCGTCATCGGCCTGTTCTCCGGCCGCGGCTACAACATCGACAGCCTGACCGTCGCGCCGGTGGACGACGAGGGGCGCCTGTCGCGCATCACCGTCTGCACCTCGGGCACCGAGATGGTGATCGAGCAGATCAAGGCGCAGCTCGACAGGCTGGTGCCGGTCCACAAGGTGTCCGACCTCACGCTCGAAGGCCCGCATCTGACGCGGGAGCTTGCGCTCATCAAGGTGGTGGGGAAGGGCGACAACCGGGTGGAGGCGCTGCGCCTGGCGGATGCCTTCCGCGCCCGCGTCGTGGACGCGACGACCGAGAGCTTCGTCTTCGAGATGACCGGCAACGCCGACAAGATCGACGCCTTCTGCGCGCTGATGCGGCCCATCGGGCTGGCGGAGGTGAGCCGCACCGGCGCGGTGGCCATCGCGCGCGGGCCACGGGGCTTCAGCGCCTAGTTCTTCCAGAGACCCAGAGAGGGGAGTGCGCCAGAGATGCGCGTGTACTACGACCGCGATGCGGATGTGAACCTGATCAAGGCCAAGAAGGTCGCGGTCATCGGCTTCGGCAGCCAGGGCCATGCCCATGCGCAGAACATGCGCGACAGCGGCGTCAAGGACGTCGTCATCGGGCTGCGCCCGGGCGGGTCCTGGGCGAAGGCGGAAGCCGCGGGCTTCAAGGTGATGTCGCCCGCCGACGCGGCGAAGTGGGCCGACGTGACGATGGTGCTGACGCCGGACGAGCTGCAGGGCGACCTCTACCGCGACCACCTGCACGCCAACCTGCGCCCCGGCTCGGCCATTGCCTTCGCGCATGGCCTCAACGTCCACTTCAACCTGATCGAGCCGCGCCCCGACATCGACGTGTTCATGATCGCGCCGAAGGGCCCCGGCCACACGGTGCGCGGCGAGTACCAGAAGGGCGGCGGCGTCCCCTGCCTCGTCGCCGTCCACCAGAACCCGTCCGGCAACGCGCTCGAGATCGCGCTCTCCTACGCTTCCGCCGTCGGCGGCGGCCGGTCGGGCATCATCGAGACGACCTTCAAGGAGGAGTGCGAGACCGACCTGTTCGGCGAGCAGGTGGTGCTCTGCGGCGGCCTGGTCGAGCTCATCAAGGCCGGGTTCGAGACGCTGGTGGAAGCCGGCTACGCGCCCGAGATGGCCTATTTCGAGTGCCTGCACGAGGTGAAGCTGATCGTCGACCTCATCTACGAGGGCGGCATCGCCAACATGAACTACTCCATCTCCAACACCGCCGAATACGGCGAATACGTCACCGGCCCGCGCATCATCACGGCCGAGACGAAGAAGGAGATGAAGAAGGTGCTGGAGGACATCCAGTCCGGCCGCTTCGCCCGCGACTGGATGCTGGAGAACCGCGTCAACCAGGCCAGCTTCAAGGCCACCCGCCGCCGCCTGGCCGAACACCCGATCGAGGAAGTGGGCGAGAAGCTGCGCGGCATGATGCCCTGGATCAGGAAGAACCAGCTGGTGGACAAGGCCCGGAACTGACCGCGCCGCCCCGCCGGGCGTCGACAGCGATGGGGGCGGCGGGGCAACCTGCCGCCCTTCTTCGTCCGCGGGAGGAACGCGCCATGCCCACCATCGCCTGCCTGCACACCGCCGCCGGCAACCTCGCCGTCTTCGACGCCGCCTGCCCGCCGGGCGTCACCCTGACCCACACGCTGCGCGAGGACCTGCTGCGGGATGCCGAGGCCGCGGGCGGCCTGACGGACGCCATCGCCGCCCGCACCGCCGCCGCGCTGGAGGCGCTGGCCACGCCCGGCGTGGACGCCGTGCTGCTCACCTGCTCCACCGTCGGCCCCGGCGCGGCGCGCGCCAGGGCGCCCGTGCCGGTGCTGCGCGTCGACGCCGCGCTGGCCGAGGAAGCCACCCGCTCCGGCGGGCGTGTCGTCGTGCTCTGCGCGGTGGAGACGACGGTGGAGCCGACCCGCGCCATCTTCGCCGAAGCCGCGGCCCGGCACGGCGCCACGCTCGACGTCCGGCTCGTCCCCGGTGCCTGGGCCGCCTTCCGCGCGGGCGATCCCGCGCGCTACCACGCCATCGTCGCGGAAGCGGCCGATGCCGCCTTCGCCGAGGGCGCGGCGCAGGTGGCGCTGGCCCAGGCCAGCATGACCGGCGCGGTCGCGCTGTCGAAGGGCCGGAAGCCGCTGGCCAGCCCGCCGGTCGGCCTGGCCGCGGCCGCCGCGGCCGCTTGAAGGGCGGCGGGCGGCCCGGCACTCTGCGGGGCATGAGCCAGGCCCCGCACATCCTCGACGACGGCACCGATTATCCGCGCGACTTCCGCGGCCATGGCCCCAACCCGCCCGACCCGCGCTGGCCGGGCGGCGCGCGGCTCGCCCTCTCCTTCGTGCTGAACTACGAGGAGGGGGGCGAGAACACGGTGCTGAACGGCGATGCGGGCAGCGAGATCTACCTGCAGGAGGTCCCGGGCGGCACGCCCATCCTCGGTGAGCGCAACCGCACCGTCGAATCCCAGTTCGACTTCGGCGCCCGCGCCGGCGTATGGCGCGTGCTGCGGCTGTTCGCGGCGCAAGGCTTCCCGCTGACCGTCTACGGCGTGGGCCGTGCGCTGGAACTGAACCCGGACGCGGCGCGCGCCTTCGCCGAGGCGGGGCACGAGGTGGCGTCCCATGCCTGGCGCTGGATCGACTACCACCGGATGGACGAGGCGACGGAAGCCGCCGAGATCGCGCGCTGCGTCGAGACCATCACCCGCCTGACCGGCACCCGCCCGGTGGGCTGGTACACCGGCCGCATCAGCCCGCGCACCCGCACGCTCGTCGCGCGCCATGGCGGCTTCCTCTACGACAGCGACGCCTATGACGACGACCTGCCGCACTACGTGCAGGCAGCGGGCAGGCCGCATTTGGTCATCCCCTACACGCTCGACAACAACGACATGAAGTTCAGCGTGCCGCCCGGCTTCGGCGACCCGGACGGGTTCGAGCGCCACCTGCGCGACGCCTTCGACCTGCTGCTGGAGGAGGGACGGGCGGGCAGCCCGAAGATGATGTCGGTCGGGCTGCATTGCCGCCTGGTCGGCCGCGCCGGCCGGGCGCGGTCGCTGCAGCGCTTCCTCGCCCATGTCGCCGCCCATCGCGACGAGGTCTGGGTCTGCCGCCGCGCGGACATCGCGCGCCACTGGTGGGACCACCACCCGCCGGCATGAAGGCACGGGCCGCGCGCCGGGGGGCGGCGCGCGGCCCGTGCCGCCGTCAGGCCGCGCGGGCGCGGTCCCCGCGCGCGATGAGGTCGAGGGCCCGGTCCACCTGCGCCAGCGTCGCGCCATCCTGGCGGAAGGCGAGGGCCAGCAGGCGGTCCGCGGCGCGCACCACGCGGGCCATCACCGGCGCCTGCCCGCCGGGCAGCGTCAGCCGCAGCTCGGTCCCCGCATCGAGGGCGAGGTCGCATTCCAGCGCCACGCCCCCGCGCGAGATGTCGCGGATGACCACGCGCCGCTCCGCCGCGCCGGCATGGCGCAGCAGCGCCTCCGCCTGGCGGCCGGGGATGCGTTCGTAGCGCCGGGCCTCGCCGGCCTCGGTGCGCATGGAGCCGAGGAAGTGGTCCACCTCCTCCCGCAGCGTCGCCGCGACGGTGCCGATCTCGGTCGCGACGCCGAGCACGCTGCGGCTGGCCCCGCCCGCGCCTTCCGCCGCATCCGCGACCTCGCGCATCGCGGCCGTCGCCTGGCCGGTCTGGCCGGCGACGGTCTGGACGCTCTCCGCGATCTCCCGCGTGGCGGCGCCCTGTTCCTCGACCGCGGCGGCGATGGCGGTGGCCACCTCGTGCATCCGGCCGACGGCGGCCGAGACGTCCTGCATCGCGCCCACCGCCTCGGTCGTGGCGGACTGGATGGCGCCGATCTGCGCGCCGATGTCCTGCGTCGCCTTCGCGGTCTGCGCGGCCAGCGCCTTCACCTCGCTCGCCACCACCGCGAAGCCCTTGCCCGCCTCGCCCGCCCGCGCCGCCTCGATCGTGGCGTTGAGCGCGAGGAGGTTGGTCTGCCCGGCGATGTCGGCGATCAGGCGCACCACCTCGCCGATCTGCCCCGCGGCCTCGGACAGGCTGCGCACCTTGCCGTCGGTGGCATCGGCGCGGGCCACCGCCTCGCGCGCCGTGGCGGCGGCGCGGCCGGCCTGGTGGGCGATCTCGGCGACGCTCGCGGTCAGTTCCTCGGTCGCGGCCGCGACCGAGGTGAGGTTGCGCGCGCTCTCCTCCGCGCCGCCCGCGGTGGTGGCGGAACCGGCGCGCGTGCGCTCCACCGCGGCCGCCATGTCGTCGGCCGCCTTGCGCATCGTCCCCGCCGAGGCGGAGAGCGAGCCCATGACGCCGGAGATCGAGGTGCCGAATTCCTGCGTGTGCCGGTCCATGGCGGCCTGGCGCCGGTCCCGCGCCGCGCGGTCCTGCGCCGCCACGGCTTCAAGGCGCCGCTTCTCCAGCCCGTCGGTGCGGAAGCCTTCCAGCGCGCGGGCCAGCAGGCCGAGCTCGTCGCCCCGGTCCTGCCCCGGCACCGGGCTGGCGAGGTCGCCTGCCGCCATCGCCGCCGTCGCCTGCGTGGTGGCGGCCAGCGGGCGTGTGATGCCGCGCGCGATCAGCGTCGCCAGCAGCAGCATGAGCCCCGCGGCGATCGCGGCCGCGACCAGTCCCTGCACCAGCGCCGCGCGCTGCGCCGCACGCAGGTCGTCCACATAGACCCCGGTGCCGATCACCCAGCCCCAGGGCGCGAAGCCCTGCACGAAGGACAGCTTCTCCACCGCCGACGCGCTCGCCTGGTTGGCGCCGGGGCGCGGCCAGAGATAGCCGACGGTGCCGGAGCCCCCGCGCCGCACCGTGTCGACGAAGGCCACGAAAAGCCGCAGCCCCGTCGGGTCCCGCAGTTCCGCGACGTCCTGCCCGTCGAGGTCGGGCCGGAAGGGGTGCATGACCATCCGCGGGGTCATGTCGTTCACCCAGATGTATTCCTGGCCCTGGTAGCGGATCGCCTTGATCGCATCGAGGGCGAGGCGCTGCGCCTGCTCCGCGCCGAGGCGGCCGGCGCGGGCCTCGCCCTCGTAGCGGGCAGCGATACCGGTGGCCGCTTCCACCATGCTGCGGAGGGTGGAGACGCGGTCGGCCTCCAGCGCACGGCCGTGCATCGTGGCGGCGACGAGCGCCATGGCCACCAGGCCAATCACGGCCGAGAGGGTGATCAGGTGGAGGCGCCAGGGGATGGAGAGCCGGCGCGTCAGGAACTGCATGGGCGGGGATCCTGGACGATGGAAGGGGACTCGCGGCAGTGACCGTATGGAAAGGTTGTGACCGGAAACTTCATCGGCGCCCTGATGCGATCCGGAAGGTTCCGACCTTGCGCCGCGGGCCGGGCCCGGGGCATGGCCGGTATCACGCGGCGCTTGCGGCCCACCGCCCGCGCGGCTAGCTTGCCCGCGTGATGACGCCCCGCGCGCCCCGCACCGTGCCTCATGCCGCCCGCAAGGGCGGCCTGCCGCTGCGCGCGCCCCTCGGCCTGCTCCTTCGACTTCGCCGCCCCTGGGCGTGACGCCCGGCTGACCTCAGCCGGCACCGCTCAGGGGGATCCGGGGCGCGGCGCGCCCGCAGAGGCCGGCTGAACGAGATCCGAAGGAAGCCCAGCATGACCGTCACTCATCCGTCCTTCGGGGCGATGGACCCCGACCGCATCATCATCTTCGACACCACGCTGCGCGACGGCGAACAATCGCCCGGCTTCTCCATGAACCTCGAGGAGAAGCTGCGCATGGCCGAGGCGCTGGCCGAACTCGGCGCCGACGTGCTGGAAGCCGGCTTCCCCATCGCCTCCATCGGCGACTTCGAGAGCGTGCGTTCCATCGCGCAGCGATTCGCGAAGGACGGGCCGGTGGTCTGCGGCCTGGCGCGCACCGCGCCGGGCGACATCGCCCGCGCGGCGGAAGCCATCCGGCCCGCCGCCCGCGGCCGCATCCACACCTTCGTCTCCACCAGCCCGCTGCACATGCGCGTCAAGCTGCGGATGGAGCCGGAGGCGGTGCTGGAACTCGTCACCGCTTCCGTCACCGCCGCGCGCAACGCGACCGACGACGTCGAGTGGTCGGCCGAGGACGGCACGCGGACCGAGATCGACTTCCTCTGCCGCTGCGTCGAGGCCGCGATCAGGGCCGGCGCCACCACCATCAACATCCCCGACACCGTGGGCTACGCGGTCCCGGAGGACATGCACCGCATCTTCACCACGGTGCGCGAACGCGTGCCCGGCGCGGACCGCGTGATCCTCTCCACCCACAACCACAACGACCTCGGCCTCGCCGTCGCCAACACGCTGGCCGCGATCCGCGCGGGCGTGCGGCAGGTGGAGTGCACCATCAACGGCATCGGCGAACGCGCGGGCAATGCCAGCCTCGAGGAGATCGTCATGGCGCTGCGCACGCGCCACGACGCGGTGCCGGTGAAGAACGGCGTGAAGACGCCGAGCATCCTCCGCACCTCTCGCCTGCTGGCGACCATCACCGGCTTCGACGTGCAGCCCAACAAGGCGATCGTCGGCCGCAACGCCTTCGCCCACGAATCGGGCATCCACCAGGACGGCGTGCTGAAGGACGCCTCCACCTACGAGATCATGACGCCGGAGAGCGTCGGCTGGTCCAACTCCTCGCTCGTGCTCGGCAAGCATTCCGGCCGCGCGGCGTTCCGCGACAAGCTGAAGGCGCTGGGCTACGAACTCGGCGACAACGCGCTGAACGACGCCTTCAAGCGGTTCAAGGACCTCGCCGACAAGAAGAAGGTCGTCTACGACGAGGACGTGGTCGCGCTGGTCGATGACGAGGTGGTGCGCGGCAGCGGCAACGACCGCATCCGCCTGACCGGGCTTTCGGTCTCGACCGGCATGCACACGCGCCCGATCGCCTCCATCGCGCTCGAGGTGGACGGCGCGGTGCGAGAGGGCGTGGCCGGCGGCGACGGCGGCGTGGACGCCACCTTCAACGCGCTGCGCCAGGCCTTCCCGCACGACGTGAACTTGAAGCTCTACGCCGTGCAGAACGTCACCGGCGGCACCGACGCCCAGGCACGCGTCACCGTGCGGCTGGAGGAGGGCGGCAAGCTGGTGGACGGCCAGGGCGCGGACATCGACACCATCGTCGCCTCCGCCCGCGCCTATGTGCACGCGCTGAACAAGCTGCTGGTCAAGCGCGAGCGGACGGCACCGGCCGAGGTCTCGGCCGCCTGATTCCCGGCTCACGAAGTCCCGACCTGCGGCCGGCGAAGCGGGCCGGGCGACCGAACGGGCGCCGCCGTCGATGCGGCGAAGCCGAGCGCCGGAGGCGCGCTGGCGTTTGAAGCATGAAGTGCGTCAGCACTTCATGGGGCCGGTATGATGCCCGGCGTCAAGCCCTTGGCGGGCTGACCGAAGGCGGCGGGCGGGAGGCGGCGGGGCGCAGCCGGAAGGTCAGCGCCACGCGCCCGCCTTCCACCCGCATCTCCCCGCCGAGCTGCCGGCCGAGCCCGCGCAGCAGCATCGCCCGCAGCGGGTCCGGCGCGCGTGGCAGGGCGCCGTCATCCTCGATCACGAGGCTCGCCTGGTCGCCGGTCGCCTCCAGCGTGATGCAGATGCGTCCGTGGCGCGCTTCGGAGAAGCCCTGGCGCAGCGCATCCGCCACCGCTTCGGTGATGACGAGCGCCAGCGGCACGGCCTGGTCCGTCGAAAGCCGCAGCGCCGGGGCGGCGACGTGCAGCGCGATGCGCCGCCCCGGCCTCTCGCCGACCGCCGCGAAAAGCTGCGCGCCGAGTTCCCCGATGAAGGCGGCGAGGTCGATCGCCTCGGGGTCGTGCTGGGCGTAGAGGTGGCGGTGCAGCGTCGCCAGCGCGCCGACGCGGTCGCGCGCCGCCTCGAACTCGTTCCGCGCCGCCGGGTCGGCGACGCGATGGGCCTGCAGCGCCAGGAGGCTGCTGACGGTCTGCAGGTTGTTCTTCACGCGGTGGTGCACCTCGCCCGCCAGCAGCTCGGCCCGGCCGATCGCGGCGCGCAGCTCCGTCTCGCGCCGCGCCAGCGTCTCCCTCGCGTCGCGGATGCTGGCGGCAAGGTCGCGCATCTCGGCGGGCATCCGCCCCTCGTCAGGGATGTCGAGGTCGGGCGCGCCTGCCCTCCAGCCCATCACCGCGTCGCGCAGGCCGCGCAGCGGCGTCGTCACGGCCCGGGTGGTGCCGACCAGGACGGCGGTTCCGCTGAACGCCAGCAGCGCGACGATCTCGGCGAAGTGCAGCAGCGCCAGGCGCAGCGCCGTCCGGCGCAGCGGCGCGGCCGGCAGCGCGACCGCGATGCCGATGCCCGGCGTCAGCTCGCCCGTCGCGACCAGCAGCGCGGTGCCGTCGCCGGCCATCGCCTCGAACGCGTCGTTCCCTTGTGGCGCGGGCGGGTCCGCGGGGACGGGAAGGGGGCCGAAGCCGCGCTTCCGCCCGGCATCGTCGAACAGCCAGTGCAGCGCATCCGGCCTGCCGGCGCGGGGCGCGAGCACGGCACGCAGGGTGCCGCCCGCGGCGGGCTGGGTCAGCACCAGCGCGGGCGCCGCCGTGGCGGCCGCGCCGTCGCCGCCGGGCATCGCGCAAGGTGCGCGTCCGGTGGCATCGTGGAGGGAAAGATGCAGGTCGCCCGACGCTGCGACCGACAGGACCTGCGCGCAGGCCTCCGGGTCCGCCTCCAGCGCCAGCGCCAGGCCACGCAGGAGCGCCGCGGCCGAGTCGATGGCGGCCATGTTGATGGCGACCGTCCGGTCGCGCTCGGCCGCGACATCGGCCAGGGCGCGGCCGAGGCCGATGCGCCAGAACGAGACGCTGCCTGCCGCCGCCAGCAGCAGCACCGGCAGCGCCGCGAACAGCATCACGCGCGCAAGCCTGCGGCGGACGGAACTGGCACGCGCGGTCATGCGCGGCCCGGAGGGAGGGGCGCGGCTACTCGCCGCGCCGGGTCCGGTCGGTTTCGATCAGGCGCAGCAGGTCCGGCGGCAGCGGCTCCTGCGCGACGCTGTCGTAGAGCTGGTGCAGACGGTGGTTCAGCCACAATTCGAAGGCGGCCTCGGGGCCGCCCTGCCGACTCGATTGCGAACTGGTCACGCGCCGCGGCGGTCCACCCTGCTTGCCGTCCATTGCCTTCATCGCCTGCTGCGCCCGGCCGCCGCGTCGTCCATGCAGCGGCCGGGCTGACGAGGCTCAGGCCCCGAAGGCCGCATCCCGGTCCGTCGAGGCGAGGCGTCCGCGGGGGGCGGTGCGCTCCTCGGCCGGCTTGGCGACGGCGCGGTCCTCGCCCATCAGCCAGGCCTGCAGCTGCCGGCGCGCGCGGAAGACGCGGCTCTTCGCGGTGCCGACGGCGCAGCCCGTCGCCGCGGCGACGTCCTCGTAGGACATGCCCTGCAGCACGACCATGAACAGCGCCTCGCGCTGGTCCGCCGGCAGCCGGGTGACGGCGCGGCCCAGTTCCTTCAGCACCAGCCGGTCCTCGTGCGTGGCGCTGACGGCGAAGGCGCCCGCCGGCAGGTCCTCGATGTCCGTCGTCTCGCGCTGCTTGCGCAGCGTGCTGATGAAGCGGTTGCGCAGGATGCGGTGCATCCAGGCGGCGAAGTTGGTGCCGGGGGTGAAGCTGTCCTGCGCGGCCAGGGCATTCGCCACCGCGTCCTGGACCAGGTCTTCCGCCGCGGCGCGGTTGCGGGTGAGGGCAAGCGCCTGCACGCGCAGGCGGGGCAGCAGGTTCACCAGCTGGCCGTGGAACTCGTTCGGCATCGTCCGCTCCGTCCTTGATGCCGACTGAATGACGACCCCGGACGAGAGGATGCATCGCGTTTCCGTCAGCCGGTCACGCGAGCGTGGTTGCGAAGCCGCATCGTCACGCCAGGACGCGGCCCAGCGCCGCCCGTGCGCGCGACACCCGCGCCTTCATTGTCCCCACCGGGACCGAGCAGACGGCCGCTGCCTCCTCGTGGCTCAGCCCCTGCGCGCCCACCAGCACCAGCGCCTCGCGCAGGGAAGGCGGAAGACGCATCAGCGCGCGGGAAAGGTCGTGCAGCTGCTGCGCCGTCTCCTCGCCGCCCGCCCGCCCTTCCTCCTGCGCCGCCGCGTCCATGTGCTGCCTTTCCCGCTTCGCGCGCCGCCAGCCCTCGCGGAAGGTGTTGCGCAGCACCGCCAGGCCCCATGGGCGCAGCGCCGCGGCGACGTCGCCATCATATTCCGGAGGCGCTACGAAACCGTCAAGGCCGCGCAGCATTCTCAGCACCGCCTCCTGCACGAGGTCGTCCGCTTCGCTTCGCGACGGCGTGAGCAGCCGCGCCGCCGCGCGCAGATGCGGCAACAACTGCGCGATTGCGGCACGCAACGGTGCCCGTTCGTCTTGCTCTGTCACGCCCCAATCCATATCAACCCGGAAGGCGGCGCGGCACCGCACGGACGGCGGCGGGAGATGACAAGGCGATGAGCAGGATCGACCGTGCGGCGCTGATCGGCGCGCTGCCCTATGCACGCCGCTACGCGCGCGCTCTCACCGGTTCGCAGGCGCGCGGGGATGCGCTCGTGGCGGACGCGCTGCGCGCGGGCGTGCCGGACGTGCCGAATCTCCGCGGGTCGGGCCTGCTGCCCGCGCGCGTCGCGCTCTACGCGGCGATCGGCCGCATGGCGGGCACGAAGGACGATGAGGGTGACGAGCCGGTGGCGCCGCTGTCGCGCCGCCTGCTGCTGCTCACCTCGCTCGAGGAGCTCGACCTGGCCGACGCCGCCGCCGCGGTCGGCCTCAGCGAGGAGCGCGCGGCCGCCGAGCTCGCCGGCGCGCGGGAGAAGCTGCGCGCCGGGGTCGCGGCGCGCGTCCTCATCATCGAGGATGAGCCCATCATCGCCCTCGACCTCCAGCAACTGGTCGAGAGCGCGGGGCACGAGGTGGTGGGCGTCGCCGCGAGCGAGGACGAGGCCGTCGCGATCGCGGAGGCGGAGCGGCCGTCTCTCGTCCTCGCGGACATCAACCTGGGCGAGGGCGGCGACGGCGCGCATGCGGTGTCGCGCATCCTCGCCGGGCACAGCGCGCCGGTCATCTTCGTCACCGCCTACCCCGAGCGCCTGCTGACCGGGCAGCAGCTGGAACCCGCCTTCGTGATCACCAAGCCGTTCGAGCCGACGACGCTCGCCGTGGCCACCTTCCAGGCCGTCACGCGCGGGATGAAGCTCGACCGCGTCTGAGCCGCCCCGTCCCGCCCCGCGCGGCGACCGCGCGGCGACCCGTTCCGGCCGGCAACCGGTGCGGTGCCGCCGCGTTGCTGGCGCGGTTCCCATCCGCGGGAGAACAGCGATGCTCTACTGGACCCTCGTCTTCCTCGTCGTCGCCCTGGTGGCCGGCCTGTTCGGCTTCGGCGGCATCGCCTCGGCCTCCGCCGGCATCGCCCAGCTGCTGTTCGGCGTGTTCATCGTGCTGTTCCTCATCAGCCTCGTCGTGGGCGCGATGCGGAACCGCTGACCGCGTCGAAGGGGGAGAGCGGCGCGATGCGGCCGATCCTGGTGTGCCTGGCCGCGGCGCTGCTGCTCGGCCCCCCTGCGGCGGCGCAGGACCGGCCGCCCCCGCGCGGGGCGGCCGCGGAATTCTGGTTCGACCCGACGCAGCTGCCGAGCTTCACGGGAACGGTCGAACGCTACCTCGTGAACCCGCGCGGCGAGACGGACGCGCTGCTGTTCCGCGAGGGACCGCAGGTCGTCTTCCCGCCGGACGTGGCCGAGGCGGTGCGACAGGCGGCACCACCCGGGCGGCCCATCATCGTCTGGGGCATCCGCGCGCGCAGCGCGCCGGTCATCACCATGCTGGCCTTCGCGCCGAACAACGAGGCGTCGCCCGGCGTGGTGGACCGCGTCTACTGGCGGCTCGGCGGCCGCGCCGCGCTTGAGCAGGCGGAACGCGTCGCCGCGAACGGCACGGTGAAGTCGCCCTACTTCGCCCCGCAGGGCGAGGTCGCGGGCGCCATCCTGGAAGACGGCACGGTCATCACCGTGCCGCCCGGCACGGCGGAACAGCTCGGCCCCTTGCTGCGGCCCGGCGCGAAGCTGGCAGCCGAGGGCCGTGGCGTGGCGGGGGAGGGGGGGCGCGCGCTGGCCGCCGAGCGGATCGGCGAGGCGCCGGACGCGCTGCGGGCGCTGCCGCCGCCCGCCGAACCGCGGCGGCGCTGAGGGACCATGGCCGGACCCGACGCCGCCGAAGCGGAAGCCGCCCCGCGCAGGAGCTTCGCGCGCCAGTTCTGGCGCATCGCGCGCGGCTACTACACCTCGCCCGGCGATCGCCGCCGTGCCTGGATGCTGACCTTCGCGGTGGTCGCGCTGACCATAGCGCAGATCGTCGTGCAGGTGCGCTTCAACATCTGGAACCGGGACTTCTTCAACGCCCTCGAGAACCGCGACAGGGTGGCCTTCTTCAGCCAGCTCTGGCTGCTGCTGTTCCTGGTGCTCGCCGCCATGGGAACGGCGGTCGCGCAGCTCTGGGCGAAGCAGATGCTGTCGCTCGACTGGCGGCGGTGGCTGGTGCATTCGCTGCAGTCGCGCTGGCTGGAGAGCGGGCTGCACTACCAGCTGAACTTCATGCCCGACGCCGCCGACAACCCCGACCAGCGCATCAGCGAGAACACGCGCTGGGCGACCGCGATGGCGGTGGACATCGTGGTCGGGCTGATGGGTGCGATCCTCACACTCATCTCCTTCATCGGCATCCTCTGGACGCTGTCTGGCTCGCTGCGCTTCGCCTTCGGCGCCTACGAATTCGACGTGCCCGGCTACATGGTCTGGGCGGCGCTGATCTACGCCCTGGTCGGCAGCGTGGTGACCTTCTTCATCGGCGCGCCGATGGTCGACCTCAATGTCCGCCGCAACGAGGCCGAGAGCAGCCACCGCTTCGCGCTGATCCGCATGCGGGAGAGCAGCGAGGGCATCGCGCTGATCCGCGGCGAGCCGGACGAGGACCGCAACCTGCGCGCGGCCTTCGGGCGCGTGGTCGGCGTGATGAAGCAGCTCTACGGGCGGGAACGCGCGCTGGTCTACATCACCTCGGCCTACGGGATGCTGGCGGGGGTGGTGCCGATCGTCGTCGCCTCGCCCAAGTATTTCGCGGGCGCCATCACGCTCGGCGTGCTCATGCAGATCACGCAGGCCTTCCTGGAGGTGACCCGCAACCTCAACTGGTTCGTCGACCGTTTCCCCATGCTCGCCGACTGGCGCAGCCACATCGAGAGGGTGGCCGCGCTGGAGGACACCTTCGAGAGCGCGGCGTCGATGGAGGCGGACCAGACCATCCACCTGGTCACCGGCCCGACCGAGGACGGGCGCGAGGTGCTGGCCTTCCGCGACCTCCAGGTCGGCCATGCCGACGGCAACGTGGTGATCCAGGAGGCGACGGCCGAGATCGCGGCGGGCGAGAAGGTGCTGATCGTGGGCGAAAGCGGCACCGGGAAGTCCACGCTGTTCCGCGCCATCGCCGGGCTCTGGCCCTGGGGCTCGGGCGAGATCAGGCTGCCCCCGCGGGAGAAGATGTTCTTCATGCCGCAGCGCCCCTACCTGCCGCTCGGCACGCTGCGGGCCGCGCTGTCCTATCCCGCGTCGCCGAAGAAGTTCGCGGATGCGGCGATGGTGGCGGCGCTGGAACGCTGCGCCCTGCCGCACCTGACCACGCGGCTCGACGAGGAGGACCGCTGGGACCGCGTCCTCTCCCTCGGCGAGCAGCAGCGCCTGGCCTTCGCCCGCCTGCTGCTGCACAAGCCCCGCTGGGTGTTCCTGGACGAGGCGACGGCCGCGCTCGACGACGACAACCAGGACAGCATGATGCGCCTGTTCCGCGAGGAACTGGCCGAGAGCGCGCTGGTCTCGATCGGCCACCGCCCGGGGCTGGATGCCTATCACGACCGCACCCTGCACCTGACCCGCGCGCCCGACGGGGCGCGGCTCGAGGTCCGCCGCCGCACGTCGCAGCCGCGCCCGCCGCGCCGCCGGGCGGGTCCGCTGATCGCCGCCGGGCGCGGCGCGCTGCGGCGGATGATGCGCCGGGGATAGGGCGGCCGGCATGGAAAAGGGCGGGGGGCCTGCGCCACCCCGCCCCGGAACGTGCGCGCAGGGGCGCGGGCTACCTCCAGGCAGGCCGGCCGAGATTGACCGAGCCCGGGCTGGTCAGCGCGCCGCCGGCCGCGCCCGCCGCGCCGCCGATCAGCGCGCCCGTGCCGACGCCGCCGCCCGTCGCGGCACCGATCGCGGCCCCCGCGCCGGCCCCGAGCAGCCCGCCCGACACCGCACGGTCCCCCGCGGAATAGCCACAGGCCGACACAGCGAAGGCGAGGCCGAGCAGGGGCAGGATCTTGCGCATGACGTGTCTCCTCTTGCGGTTCATCCCCGACCCGGAACGCCCCGGCCGCCCTGCGGTTCGGCAATGGCGCCCGGCGCCGGGGCGCCCGCGCCCACGGCATCCCCGCCCCGTCACGCCGGGGCTTGAGCGCGGGGCGGGGGAGGGGTATCCACCCGCCTTCGCGCCACCCCGCGGAGCCGTGAGCACCGGGCGGGCCGCCATGCCCGGGCGCCGGGCGCGGCTGGCCGCCCGGCGGATGGCGCCCGGTGCGAACCACGCTCGGAAGGTCCCTCGCGCATGTTCTCCCGCCTGTTCGGCTTCCTGTCGGCCGACATGGCCATCGACCTCGGCACCGCGAACACCCTCGTCTACGTGAAGGGGCGGGGCATCGTGCTGAACGAGCCGTCGGTGGTCGCCATCGCCGACAACCGGGGCAAGAAGCAGGTCCTCGCCGTCGGCGAGGAGGCGAAGCAGATGCTCGGCCGCACGCCGGGCAACATCGCCGCCATCCGCCCGCTGCGCGACGGCGTGATCGCCGATTTCGAGGTGGCGGAGGAGATGATCAAGCACTTCATCCGCAAGGTGAACAACCGCCGGTCCTTCGCCTCCCCCATGGTCATCGTCTGCGTCCCCTCCGGCTCCACCGCCGTCGAGCGCCGCGCGATCCAGGAGAGCGCGGAGAGCGCGGGGGCGCGGAAGGTGCTGCTGATCGAGGAACCGATGGCAGCGGCCATCGGCGCCGGCCTGCCGGTGACGGAGCCGTCGGGCTCCATGATCGTCGATGTCGGCGGCGGCACGACGGAAGTGGCGATCATCTCGCTCGGCGGCATCGTATATGCGCGCTCTGTCCGCGTCGGCGGCGACAAGATGGACGAGGCGATCATCTCCTACATCCGCCGCCAGCATAACCTGCTGATCGGCGAGAGCACGGCCGAGCGGATCAAGATGGAGATCGCCGCCGCCGCCCCGCCGCCGGATGGCGACGAGGGGCCGCTGAAGGAAGTGAAGGGCCGGGACCTGATGAACGGCGTCCCGCGCGAGGTGGTGGTGAGCCAGCGCCAGATGGCCGAGGCGCTTTACGAACCCGTCATCCAGATCCTGGACGCGGTGAAGGTTGCGCTGGAGAACACGCCCCCCGAACTCGCGGCCGACATCGTGGACAAGGGCATCGTGCTGACCGGCGGCGGGGCGCTGCTGACCCGGCTTGACGGCGTGCTCCGGGATTCGACCGGCCTGCCCGTGGTGGTGGCGGAGGAGCCGCTGTCCTGCGTCGCGCTCGGCACCGGCCGCGCCCTTGAGGAGATGAAGCGGCTTCGCCACGTCCTCACCTCCATGTATTGATGGTGGCCGGTCCCGGCGGGGACCGGTAGGGGACTGGCCGTCTTGGGGGTGGCCGCGTGATCCGACTGAGCATTCCGCTGCGGCAGGCCTTGGCGCGGCTGTCCTTGCCCGTGCTGATCGCGGCCGCCTTCGGCACCATCATGCTCGGCAAGGCCGATGCCCTGCTGGCGGAGCGCGCCCGCACGGTGCTGGCCGACGCCCTGGCCCCCTTCTACGCCGCCTTCGCCGAGCCTGCCCGCGCGGTGCGGGACGCCGTGCTGGATGCGCAGGAGCTCCTCGAGATCCGCGAGGAGAACTACCGCCTGCGCGACGAGAACGAGCGCCTGCGCCGCTGGCAGGCCGCGGCGCTGGCGCTGGAGGCGGAGAATGCGCTGCTGCGCCGGCAGCTCGCCTTCATCCCGGAACGCGCCCCGGCCTACCTGACGGCGCGCGTGGTGGCCGATGGCGGGGGGGTCTATGCCCGCGCCGTGCTGCTGGCCATGCCGCCGGAGGTGCAGCTCCGCCGCGGGCAGATCGCGCTCGACGAACGCGGCTTCGTCGGCCGCGTGACGGAGGTAGGCAGCCGGTCCGCCCGCGTGCTGCTGGCCACCGACATCAACAGCCGCATCCCCGTCACGCTCGAAGGCAGCCGCGCGCGGGCGATGATGGTGGGCACCAACGGCGCCCGTCCCCGCCTGCAGCACTGGGCCGAGGGCAGCCGGCCGGAGGAGGGGGAGCGCATCGTGACCAGCGCGGAAGGCATCGGCTTCCCCGCCGGCCTGCCGGTGGGCGTGGTGCGCTGGACCGAGGCGGGTGTCGCGGAGGTCGAGCTGTTCGCTCGGCTCGACCGGCTGGACGTGGTGCGGCTGTTCGATTTCGGCCTCGGCGGGATCCTCCCGCCCGAGGCCATCGCCCGGCCCGAGCCCCGTGGGCGGCGGTAGCGCCGCCATGGTCGGGCGGCCCGAACCCTCGCCCGGTCTGCTGCGGCGGCTCGACGACCTGGCGCGCGCCGCGCTGCCGGCCTTCACCACGGCGTTCCTGATGGTGCTGGCCGCCGGGCCGACCGGCATCCCCGCGCTGGTGGCGGCCACCGCGCTGCCCTGCGTGGTGTTCTGGTCCATCTTCCGCCCCGCGGCCATGGCGCCGCCCGCCGTCTTCCTGATCGGCCTGCTGCAGGACCTGCTGACCCTCGCGCCGCTCGGCACCGGGGTGGTCACGCTTCTGGTCGCGCACGGGCTGGCCGTGTCCTGGCGGCGCTTCCTGGCGCGGCAGAGCTTCCTGTTCGTCTGGCTGTGCTTCTGCGGCTTCGCGGCCGGCACGGCGGGCTTCGGCTTCGTGCTGACGGCGGTGCTGAACTGGCTGGTGCCGCCCTTCCCGCCGGCGCTGCACCAGGCGGCGCTGACCGCCGGGCTCTACCCCGCCTTCGCCTTCGTCCTGTCGCGCATCCACGCGCTGATGGTCCGGGCGGAGGAGACGACGTGAACCGCAGGGAACGCGAGGAACTCCGCGTCCGCGGCATCTTCGGCCGCCGCGCCGCGCTGCTCGGCCTGGCGCAGGTGGGGCTGGTGGGCTTCCTCGGCCACCGGCTGCACAAGCTCCAGGTGGAGGAGGGCGAACGCTACGCGACGCTGGCCGAGGAGAACCGGCTTTCGGCGCGCCTGCTGGCCCCGCCCCGCGGCCGCGTGCTGGACCGGGAAGGCCGCGTCGTCGCCGGCAACCAGCTGAACTGGCGCGCCCTGCTGGTGGCCGAGCAGACCACCGACACGGCCGCCACGCTCGAGACCTTCTCCCGCATCGTGCCGCTGACGGAGCAGGAGCGCGCCCGCATCGAGCGGGAGCTGCGCCGGCGCCGCCGCTTCGTCCCCGTGGTCGTGCGCGAGTTCCTGGCCTGGGAGGAGATGGCGCGGATCGAGCTGAACGCGCCCGACCTGCCGGGCATCAGCGTCGATGTCGGCACGACCCGGATCTACCCCGAGGGCGAGCACCTGGCCCATATGGTGGGCTATGTCGCGCCGCCGTCGGAGCGCGACATGGACGGCGACCCGCTGCTGGAACTGCCGGGCGTGCGCGTCGGCCGCGCCGGGATCGAACGCCACCACGACCGCCTGCTGCGCGGCCGCGCCGGGACCGTGCAGCTCGAGGTCAACGCCGTCGGCCGCGTCATCCGCGAACTCGACCGGCGGGAAGGCGTGCAGGGCCAGGACGTGCAGATCAGCATCGATGCGGAGCTGCAGAAATCGATCCGCGGCAAGATCGAGGAAGGCACCTCCGTCGTCCTGATGGATGCCCGCAACGGGGAGGTGCTGGCCATGGCCACCCAGCCCTCCTTCGACCCGAACGTGTTCAATTCCGGCGTGACCGCCGCGCAGTGGCGGGAATGGACCGCGAACCGCGCGACGCCGCTGATCAACAAGGCGACCAACGGGCTCTACGCGCCGGGCTCCACCTTCAAGATGGTGGTCGCGCTTGCCGCGCTGGAAGCGCGGGTCGCCCAGCCCGGCGACCGGGTCCATTGCCCCGGCCACATGGACCTCGGCGACAGCCGCTTCCATTGCTGGCACCGCCCCGGCCATGGCGGGGTGGACATGCGGCAGGCCATCAAGGTGTCCTGCGACGTCTATTTCTACGAGATGGCGAAGCGCATCGGCATCGACCGCATCGCCGCCATGGCGCGGCGCTTCGGCCTCGGCGTGCCGCTCGACATCGAATTGCCGGGCACGCGGCCGGGGCTGGTGCCGACGCGCGAATGGCGCCAGGCGCAGGGCAAGCCCTGGGCGCTGGGGGACACGGTGGTGCATGGCATCGGCCAGGGCTTCTACCAGCTGACGCCGCTCTCGCTGGCCACCATGACGGCGCGGCTGGCGACCGGGCGGGCGGTGCAGCCGCACCTGACGCGCGCCGTCGGCGGGCGGCCGGTGCGCGGCATCCGGCCCGACGACTGGCCGAGCCTCGGCATCCCCGAATCGCAGCTGCGCCTGGTCCGGGACGCCATGTGGGCGGTGGTGAACGAAGCCGGCGGCACCGCGCGCGCCGCAGCGCTGCCGGCGGCGATCGGTGCGCAGATGGCGGGCAAGACCGGCACCACCCAGGTCCGCCGCGTCAGCCGCGAACAGCGCGAAAGGGGGTTCCGCGTGGACCAGATGCCGCGCGAATGGCGCCCGCACGCGCTGTTCGTCGCCTTCGCCCCGCATGACAACCCGGTCTTCGCCGTCTCCGTGGTGGTGGAGCACGGGACGAGCGGTTCGGGCGCCGCGGCGCCCCTGGCGCGGGAGGTGCTGGCCGAGGCCTTCCAGCGGCTCCGCCCCGGGCAGGGCGGCCTCGGCCCAAGGATCGCGGAGGCGGGGCGGACATGAAGTTCGAACGCCGCCTGCTGATGCGCACGCCCGATACGGGGGTGCTGCAGAAGTTCTGGCGGGTGCCCTGGGTCTTCGTGCTGCTGCTCTGCGCCCTGGCGGGGGTCGGCTATGTCGCGCTCTACTCCGCCGGCGGCGGCGCGCCGGAGCCCTATGCGGCACGCCACGCGGTGCGCTTCGGCTTCGGCCTGGTGCTGATGCTGTCCATCGCCCTGGTCGACATCCGGCTGATCCAGCGTTTCGCCTGGGTGGGCTACGTCTTCGGCATCGGCCTGCTGGTGCTGGTGGCGATGCACGGGCAGGTGGGGAAGGGGGCGCAGCGCTGGATCGACATCGGCCCGGTGCAGGTCCAGCCGTCGGAGCTGATGAAGATCCTGCTGGTGGTGGCGCTGGCCTCCTGGTTCCACAAGGCCAGCTGGGAGCGGATCGGCAACCCGTTGTTCCTGATCCCGCCGGTCGTCGCGGTGCTGGTCCCGGCGGCGCTCATCTTCAAGCAGCCCAACCTGGGCAACGCGCTGATCACCGTGATGATCGGCGGGGCGGTGTTCTTCGCCGCCGGGGTGCGTCTGTGGAAGTTCGCGCTGGTGGTCGGCGGCGCGGCGCTGGCCGCCCCCGTGGTCTACGACCACCTGCACGACTACCAGCGGGCGCGGATCACCACCTTCCTCGACCCCGAGAGCGACCCGCTCGGCGCGGGCTACAACATCATCCAGTCGAAGATCGCGCTCGGCTCGGGCGGCTTCTGGGGGAAGGGGTTCCTGCAGGGCACGCAGGGCCACCTGAACTTCCTGCCGGAGAAGCAGACGGACTTCATCTTCACCATGATCGCCGAGGAATTCGGCCTGGTCGGCGCGCTGACCGTGCTCGGCCTCCTGGCCGGGGTGATCGCCTTCGGCTTCCTCGTCGCGCTCCGCAGCCGCCACCAGTTCGGCCGGCTGATCGCGGTGGGGCTGGCGACGAACTACTTCCTCTACGTCTTCGTGAACGTGGCGATGGTGACGGGCACCATCCCGGTGGGCGGCGTGCCGCTGCCGCTGATCAGCCATGGCGGGTCGGCGATGCTGACGGTGATGGTGGGCTTCGGCATCCTGCTGTCCGCCCATGTCCACCGCGACGCCGAAATGGGAGCGGCGCGCGACGGGCCCTGACGAATTCTCGGGGCAGGGTTGCACGGGCGGGCTGGACAAGCGGCCCATCTCTCCGTAAATCGCCGCTCACGGATGGGCGCATAGCTCAGTTGGTAGAGCAGCTGACTCTTAATCAGCGGGTCCTAGGTTCGAGCCCTAGTGCGCCCACCATTCCAGATCAGCGGGTTACGGCCCGCGCACCGTGAACAACGGCGGAACCTGTCCAAGTCGCGTCCAACTGGGGTTGTCCGGGCGCTAACGCCGGGCGCGCAGCCCGTCCGCCACCAGCGTGCAGGCCGCCACCGCGACCAGGATCGCGAGCCCCGGCCAGACGGCCGCCCAGGGTGCGCTGAAGACCAGGTCCTGTGCGTTGGACAGCATGTTGCCCCAGCTTGCCGCCGGCGGCGCGATGCCGAGGCCTAGGAAGCTCAGCGTGCTCTCGGCCAGGATGGCGCCGGCGACGGCCAGCGCGGTGGCGACCGCGACGGGACCCGCGATGTCCGGCGCGACATGCCGCAGCAGCACCCGCGCTTCGGAAGCGCCGAGCGCGCGGGCCGCCCGCACATGGTCCCGCGCCAGCGCGGACAGCGCCGCCGCCCGCGCCAGCCGCGCGACCCCCACCCAGCCGAAGACCGCCAGGATGGCGACGATGCGCAGGATGTCGGACAGCGGCTCGCCGCGCGGCAGGCCGATGCGCCCAGTGTCCGCCGCCGCCAGCACGACCAGCACCGGCAGCGCCGGCAGGGCCAGCATCCCGTCCGCCAGGCGCATCAGCACCGCATCCGCCACGCCGCCCCGCCAGGCCGCCAGCAGCCCGACCGCAGTGCCGATCGCCGCCGCCGCCAGCGCCGTGGCGACGCCGACCGCGAGCGAGACGCGCGCCCCGTGCAGCAGGCGCAGCAGCAGGTCCCGGCCCAGCTCGTCCGTGCCGAGCGGATGTTCCGCGCTGACCGGCGCCAGCCTTCGGAACAGGTCCGGCGCGAAGGGATCATGGCCGAGCCAGGCCTCCGCCAGCGGCGCGGCCGCGGCGGCGAGGGCGAGCAGCGCGAGGAGGAGCAGCCCGGCGCGAAGCCTCATCCGTCCCTCAGCCGCGGGTCGAGCGCCCGCTGCGCCAGGTCGGCCGCCAGCGTCGCCAGCATCGTCACCAGCGCCACCAGCAGCAGCGCCACCAGCGCCAGGTTGGTGTCGTTGCCCATCACCGCGTCGTAGATCAGCTTGCCCATGCCGGGCCGCGCGAACAGCGTCTCGGTGATCAGCGCGCCGCCGACCAGCGCGCCGGCATCCAGCGCCGCCACCTGCAGGATCGGCACGGCGGCGTTGGGCAGGGCATGGCGCAGCAGCAGCCGCGCCTCCCCGTTGCCGCGCGCGCGCGCGGCCACCACCCAGGGCTCGCGCAGCGTGGCGGACAGCGCGGCGGCGGAATGCCGCGCATAGGCCGCGAGGTTGGCGATGGCGAGGGTCGCCACCGGCAGCACCAGGAAGCGCAGCGCGTCCAGCCCGCCGGCCTCGCCCGTCCCGCCCGCCGGCAGCCAGCCCAGCGTCACCGCGAACAGGATGATGAGCAGGATGCCGAGCCAGAAGGACGGCGCCGACTGCCCGAGGATGGCCACCGCATCCACCGCCGGCGCCGCGCGCGGCCGCGCCGCCGCGAGCAGGCCGAGCGCCACGCCCACGCCCCCCGCCAGCAGCAGCGCCGCGCCGAGCAGCACGAGGGTGGAGCCGAGCGCGGGAAGGATCACCCCCGCCACCGGCTGCGCGAACAGGCGCGAATAGCCGAACTCCCCCCGCAGCAGCGCACCGGCCCAGGCCGCGTAGCGCGCCATCAGCGGCTGGTCGAGCCCGTGCAGCGCCCGCAGCCGCGCCGCATCCTCCGCCGTCAGCCGCGGGTCCCCGGCGATGGCGAGGTCGATGGGATCGCCCGGCATCAGCCCGATCAGCAGGAACATCGCCAGCGACAGCAGCGCGAGCGTCGCCGCGGCCTGAACCAGCCGGGCGGCGACCATCCGCATCATGCGGCGGGCGCCGCGCGGTGGCAGGCGGCCTCGATGCGGTTGCCGTCGGGGTCGCGCAGGAAGGCGGCGTAGTAGTCCGGATGGTAGTGCCCCCGCAGGCCCGGCGGCCCGTCATCCCTGCCGCCCGCCGCGAGGCCGGCGGCATGGAAGGCGTCCACCGCCGCACGGTCCGGCGCGCGGAAGCACCAGTGGCAGGCGGGGCTGGCGGGGGCGGCACCCAGCCGGATCGTCAGGTAGCCGTGCCCGTCATCCCCCGCCGTGCTGCGACGTCCGTAGCCGACCGCGCCTTCCTCCCGCCACACGCAGGGCACGCCGAGCGCGGCCATCACCGCATCGTAGAAGCGCGCCGCGCGCGGGACGTCGGCGACGGCGATGGAGACGTGGTCCAGCATCACGGCCGCACCCGCCACTCCTCCACCCAGAGCGAGGAGGGGTTCAGGTGGCCGGTCGGGCGGACATTCTCCAGCCAGGCCGGCCAGACATGCGCATCCGACCGGAACCAGAGCGGGATCGCCGGCAGTTCCTCGGCATAGATCGCCTGCAGGCGGTGCCACAGCGCGCGGCGGCGTTCGCGGTCCAGCTCCACCGGGATCGCCTCCAGCAGCGCGTCCATCTCGGCGTTGCGGAAGCCGGTGTAGTTCTGGCCGGACCAGTTGCGTTCCGCCGTCGGGATCTCGTCCGAATGCAGGCTGGTGCGGGGCACGTTCTCGGGGCTGCTGATCCAGGCGAACATCGCGGCGCCGGTGAAGCGGCGGCGGCTCAGCGTCTCGCCGAAGAAGACGCGCGGCGGCTCGTTCCTGATGCGCGCCTCGATGCCCGCCCCGCGCCACATGCCCTGGACCACCTGCTGCACCGCCTCGCGCGATCGGTTGCCGGCGGTCGTCATCAGATCGATCGCCAGGCGTTCGCCGGCGGCGTTGCGGCGGATGCCGTCGGGGCCCGGGCGCCACCCGGCCTCCTCCAGCAGGGCACGGGCGCGCGGCAGGTCGAAGGGCCATTGCCGGACCGCGTCGTCATGCATGCCGTCGAGCGGGTTGACGGTGGTGTGCGCCACGCTCTGCCGCCCTTCGAACAGGCGCTGCACGATCTGCGCGCGGTCGATGGCGCTGACCAGCGCCTGCCGCACGCGCCGGTCCGCCAGCGCAGGCGTGTCGAGGTTGAGGTCGAGATGCTCGTACACAAGTCCCGGCCTGTAGGCGAAGCGGAAGCGGCTGGCGGCGCGGCGTTCCAGCGCGGCCGCCTGGTCCAGCGGCAGGCCGAGCTCCCCCGCCACCATGTCGAGCTGGCCGGCCAGCAGCTGCGCCTCCAGCGCCGCCGTGTTCTCCACCGTGCGGATCGCGATGCGGCGGAAGGCCGGCGCGGGTCCGGCCCAGGCCGGGTTGCGTTCCAGCGTCACCCCCGCGCCGGGCTGCACCGCGGCGATGCGGTAGGGGCCGTTCCAAAGCGCGGGGTTCGTCGTCTCCGTCTCATAGGCGCTGCGGCTGCGGTAGCTGCGCGGTTCCTGCTCCCACCGCCTGCGCTCGACATGGGCGGGCAGGGGTTCCCAGTTGCCGGCGGAGGCGTATTCGAAGGTCACGCGGTCGAAGCGCAGCGCGATGGTGCGGGGATCGACGACGATCGCCTCATAGGCCTGGCGGTAGAATTCGCTGCCGCCGAAGCCCGTGGAGAAGTCCCGCCCCGCCTGCCAGGCGAACAGCATGTCCTCGGCCGAGACCGGCGTGCCGTCGCCCCAGCGCCAGCCCTCGCGCAGGCGCCAGGTGACGCGGATGCCCGGCCGGCCATCGGGCGTCGCCTCCCGCACCGCCAGCCCGTTCTCCAGCGACGGCACCGTGTCGCAGCCGAGGCAGGCGAGGTTCCAGTCAGGGTCGCGCACGGTCAGCGGCCGCCGCGCGAAGCCCAGCACGTAGGACTTCGCGGCCATGCTCTCGATGTTGGGGTGGAAGGTGGACGGGTACTGCGTGATGCCGATGGACAGCTGGTCGCGCGCGGGCTGCGCCGGCGCGGGGCCGGCGAGCAGGAGGGCAGCGAGGATCAGCGGAAGGCGTGCGGCCATCGGCGTGCTCCATGCCTTTCGGTGACGATCGGCGCGGCAGGCCGCGCCGCCGGCGCTACTCCGCCGCGTCCTTCGGGCGTGCCTCGTCCACGCTGCCGATGCCGCCATGCGCCTTCGACCAGCCCACCGGGTCCTCCAGGAACCGGCGCACCTCCTTCAGCGCGCCCTCGCTGAAATAGGGCCGCTCCCGGCACACCTCCAGCACGTCCCACCAGGTGCAGAGGTGGTGCAGCTGCAGGCCCATGGCCTTCATCTTCTCGAAGCTGCCGGGGAAGACGCCGTAGTAGAAGACGACGAAGGTGTGGTCGCAGATCACGCCGGCCTCGCGCAGCGCGTTGGCGAAGCGGATCTTGGACCCGCCATCGGTGGTCAGGTCCTCCACCAGCAGGGTGTTCTTGCCGACCGGCACCTCGCCCTCGATCTGGGCGTTGCGGCCGAAGCCCTTCGGCTTCTTCCGCACATAGGCCATCGGCGCCATCATCCGGTCGGCGATCCAGGCGCCGAAGGGAATGCCGGCGGTCTCCCCGCCCACCACCGCCTCGATCGTCTCGTAGCCGACATGCCGGCCGATCTTCTCCACGCCCAGGTCGCAGATGCGGTTGCGCGCGCGGGGGAAGGAGATGATCTTGCGGCAGTCGATGTAGACCGGCGACTTCCAGCCCGAGGTGAAGGTGTAGGGCTCTTCCGGCCGGAAGTTCACCGCCTTGATTTCCAGCAGGATGCGCGCGGTGGTGAGGGCTGCGTCGCGGTCCCAGTCGGAGGCGTGGGTGGCGGCCATCGGGCGGTGTTCCTCGGCGGATGCGGATCGGCGTGAAGCGCACAGGTAACGCCCCGGGCGGGGCGCGTCCATGATGGCGGCGGCGGAGCGGGTCTGGGTGCTGGCCGATCCGCGCGCGGGCACCGCGGCGCAGGCGCTCGGCATCGCGGAAAGGCTGGGCGTGCCGTTCCGGACCCTGCCGCTGGAATGGGGGCCGCTGGCCCGGCTTCCCCTGCCGTTCCCGACGCTGGCCGGGCTGTCCGCCCCGGCGCGGGCCGGCATCGCGCCGCCCTGGCCGCGGCTCGCCGTCTCCGCGGGGCGGCGGTCCGGCCCGGTGGCGCTGTGGCTCGGCCGGCGCGGCGTGCGGACGGTGCACTGCATGCGCTGTCCTGGCGCGGCGGGCTTCGACCTGAACGTCGTCGGCCGGCATGACGGCCCGCCGCGGGCCGCCAATGCCCTGCCCATCCTCGGCGCCGCGCACCGGATCTCCCCCGCCCGGCTGGCCGCCGCGCGGGAGGAGTTCGCGGATCTCGGCGGGCTGCCCGGCCCGCGCGTGGCGCTGCTGGTCGGCGGCCCGGTCCGGGCCGAGGGGATGGCGCCCGGCGTCGCGCGGGATCTCGGCGCGCGGGTGGCGGGCTTCGCCGGCAGCGTGCTGGCCACCGCCAGCCGCCGTACCGGGGCCGCGGCGACCGAGGCGCTGGCCGCCGCGCTGGCGGCCCTGCCGCACCGGCTGCACCGCTGGGGCAGCCCCGGCGCCAACCCGCTGCTGGGCTTCATGGCCTGGGCCGATGCGCTGGTGGTGACGGGCGACTCCGTCTCGATGCTGTCCGAGGCGCTGGTCACGCAGGCGCCGGTCTTCGTGGCCCCGACCGGCGCCGAGGGCCGGCGGCACCTGGCCCTGCACGAAAGCCTCTACGCCGCGGGACAGGCCCGGCCCCTGGCCGCCGCGCCCGCGCCCTTCGCGCGCCCGCCGATCGACGAGGTCGGGCGGATCTGCGCGGAGATCCGGGCCCGCGGGCTTCTCGGGTGATCGTCCGCCGCGCCCGAAGGCGGCTGTCCGCCGCCCTGCTGCTGCTCGGCCTGGCGGTGGCCGGCTGGCTGGGCTGGCAGGGCGGGCTGCTGCCCGGCCCCGGCGGGCCGGACCTCCAGGGCCAGGCCACGGTGGTGGATGGCGACACGCTGGTGGTCGAGGGGCGGCGAGTCCGGCTCGAGGGCATCGACGCGCCGGAAGCGCGCCAGACCTGCCTTCGCAACGGCGCCCCCTGGCCCTGCGGCGCCGAGGCGACGCGCGCGCTGCGCGACCTGCTGGAGGCGGGCAGCATCGCCTGCGTCGCGAGCGGGGAGGACCGCTACCGGCGCGTCCTGGCCCGCTGCCACCTCGGCGGGACCGACATCGCCGCCTGGCTGGTGCGGGAGGGCTGGGCCGTCGCCTACACCCGCTACTCCTGGCGCTACATGCGGCAGGAGGTGGGCGCCCGCTGGGCTGGCCGCGGCATCTGGAGCGGCAGCTTCGAGACGCCGGAGGACTGGCGCCGCCATGCCCGTTGAAGCCGCGCCCGCGCAGCCCCGCCGGCGCATCCCGCGCCCCTGGCAGGACCGCGGCGGGCGCTTCTCCCCGCTCCGCGCCGCGGTGCTCGCGCTGGCGATCCTGCCGGGCGCGCTGCTGCTGCTGGACCTTGCCGCCGGCGCGCTGGGGGCAGAGCCCTGGAAGGCCGCGACGCGGCAGGCCGGCGCGCTCGCGCTCCAGGCACTGCTGGCGAGCCTTGCCGTGACGCCGCTGCGCTTCGTCGCCGACTGGCCGAAGGCCGCGACGCTGCGGCGGATGCTGGGGCTGGTCGCGCTCGGCTACGCGGTGCTGCACCTCCTGCTCTACGCCGGCCACCAGGGATGGAGCCTCGGCGCTGTGGCGACCGAAATCGCGCTGCGCGCCTACCTGACGCTCGGCTTCGCCGTGGTGCTCGGCCTGTCGGTGCTCGGCTGGACCTCGACCGATGACTGGCAGGCGCGGCTCGGGCGGCGGTGGAAGCGGCTGCATCGCGCGGTGTACGTGCTGGCGGCGGGCGGCGTGCTGCACGCCTTCCTGCAATCCAAGGCACGGGCGGACGGTGCGGCGCTGCTGGCCGGGTTGTTCCTGTGGCTGATGCTGTGGCGGGCGCTGCCGGGGCGGTGGCGTGCGCATCCGCCGGCCCTGGCCGGGCTGGCGCTGGCGGCGGCCGCCAGCACGGCGCTGGTCGAAGCCGCCTGGTACGCGGTGGCCACCAACCTGCCCGCGGCACGCATCCTGGCCGCCAATCTCGACCTCGCGGCGGGGATGCGGCCGGCGCATTGGGTGGCGCTCGCGGGCCTCTGCGTCGCGCCGCTGCCATGGCTGCGCCGGGCGTGGCGCCCGCCCGGGCGGGTTGAGCGCGGCCCGCCCCTCGGCCATGGTGCGCGCCGCAGCTAAGGACCGCGCAATGGCCAGCAGGAGCTACCGCATCGCCGTCATCCCCGGCGACGGCATCGGCAAGGAGACGACGCCCGAGGGGCTGCGCGTGCTCGATGCCGCCGCGCGGCGCTTCGGGTTCGAGCTGAAGCTGACGGAATACGACTGGTCCTGCGAGACGTACAAGGCCACCGGCAGGATGATGCCGGAGGACGGGATGGAGCGGCTGCGCGACAGCGACTCGATCTTCCTCGGCGCGGTGGGCTGGCCGGGCGTGCCGGACCACGTCTCGCTCTGGGGCCTGCTGATCCCGATCCGTCGCGGCTTCGACCAGTATGTGAACCTGCGCCCCTGCAAGCTGCTGCCCGGCTCGACCTCGCCGCTCGCGAACCGGGGGCCGGCGGATATCGACTTCTACGTCGTGCGGGAGAACACCGAGGGCGAGTACAGCAGCGTCGGCGGCCGCATGTTCCCGGGCACCGACCGCGAATTCGTCTCCCAGCAATCCATCCTGACGCGCATCGGCTGCGACCGGGTGATGCGATACGCCTTCGACCTGGCGATGACGCGGAAGCGCCGGAAGGTCACCTCCGCCACCAAGTCGAACGGCATCACCTTCACCATGCCCTACTGGGACGAGCGTTTCGCCGAGATGGCGAAGCACTACCCGGAGGTCACGACGGACCAGTTCCACATCGACATCCTCTGCGCGCATTTCGTGCAGCACCCGGACTGGTTCGACGTGGTGGTGGGGTCGAACCTGTTCGGCGACATCCTTTCCGACCTCGGCCCGGCGGTGGCGGGGTCCATCGGCATCGCGGCCAGCGCCAACATCAACCCCGAGAAGACGGCGCCCAGCATGTTCGAGCCGGTGCACGGCTCCGCCCCCGACATCGCCGGGCGTTGGATCTGCAACCCGATCGGCCAGATCTGGTCGGGGGCGATGATGCTGGAGCACCTCGGCGAGAAGGCGGCCGCCGACTGCATCGTGCAGACGATCGAGAGGCTGCTGGCGGAAGGCGGGCCGCGCACGCGCGACATGGGCGGGCAGGCGGGCACGGTCGATGTCGGCAAGGCGATCGCGGAGGCGGTGGCGCGGGGCTGAGCCCCGCCCTGTCCGCGGCTTCACTTGAACCCGATGGGATGGCTGGCGTATAAACGGGCGCTCAATTGAGAATCATTCGCAGGTGCTGGGCATGGCTCGGCGGCTGCGGGGGACGAGGGATGGTGATGGGTCGGGAATTCAGCCATATCGCCCGCCGCTGCGAACGCGCCGTGGTCACAGCCTATCGCGAACTGCGGGATGGCGGCCGCGGCGACCTGCAGGCCTTCGGCGCCTGCACCACGCTGTACCGCATCCACCACCCCGAAGCGTCGATGACCGAGGCGCGCCGCCTCGTCGCGGAGTGGATCGACCATCATGTCGTCCGCGGCGCGTCCAGCCCGACCGATGGCTGCGACTGCGCGTGAGCCGGGCGGGGTGACGGGCGCCCACTGAGGGCGGCCCTGCGGCCCTTTGCGCCGGGCTATCGCCTGCGGCTGCCGCGGCGCTTCTCGACCAGGCCCTCGAAGTCGAATTCCTCGTGCCAGGCCAGGTGCGAATCGAGCGCCCGCTGCGCGCCCGCGGCGTCGCCGCGCGCCAGGCTGTCCAGGATGGCGCGGTGCTCGTCGGCGATGCGCGGCTTGGCGCGCACGTCATGCCCCAGCCCCCAGACGACGGAGAGCTGGCGCGCCAGCCCCAGCCAGATGCCCACCAGCACGGCATTGCCCGAGGTCCGGCACAGCTCGGCATGGAAGGCTTCGTCCGCCGCGACGATCGCCGCCGCGTCGTCGCTGGCCATCGCCGCCTCGTAGCGCAGCGCCGCCCGCCGCGCCGGGGCGAGGCGCGAGGCCGGGACCGGGCCGGCGCCCAGCATCTCCCGCAGGGCCAGCGCCTCGAGCGCGGCACGGGTCCGCATCAGTTCGGCCACCATCTTGTTGGTGACCTGCATCAGGCGCATGCCCTTGTAGGGCGTGCTGACGACGATGCCCTGGCTTTCCAGCAGGCGCAGCGCCTCTCTCACCGGGACGCGGCTGATGCCCAGGTCGCGGGCGATCTCGGCCTCCACCAGGCGGTCACCTGGCAGGAAGGCACCGCGGGCGGCGGCGGCCACCACGGCTTCGGCGGCCTGTTCGACCATGGTCCGGGGCTGCACCGGCGCAAGGCGGCGGATGGCCTGGACGTCTTCGAGGGCAGGCGCATCGGGGGCAGGCGCTGCGGGCGCGAGCACGGGGGCGGGGGTCACGGCGGTCAATTCCGGCTGATCGTAGGCAGTCTAAATTCAATCTATTGGTTCACAAAGTCCGAAACAGTCCGCCAGCAACATACCTTGGCCCTGTGGTGGCCGCGCCACAGTGTGGCGGTCCGGACGTCTTCTTCCTCCTCTTGCAACGACCCCGCCGATCCGGCTCAACACGGCGCCGGCAGGGCGAATCGCCCGCCGGCCACAAGACCGGGAGACGACGACGTGTTCAGCATGTTCAAGACCCAGGCCCCGGGCCTGGACCTGACGCCGCGCAACTGCCTGGCGGTCGCGCTGCTCTACTGCATGGCGTCCGACGGGGAGATGGACCAGGAGGAGATCGGCCACCTCGTCTCCGTCATGGGCCAGGGCGCGACGCGTCAGGCGGTGGACGCCGCGCTGCGCTACTGCCGCGCCACGAAGCCCGAGGAGTTCGCCGCCGCGGCATCCGCCCGGCTGCGGCCGGACCAGAAGCTCTGCATCATCCTCAACATGATCGACAGCGCCATGTCGGACGGCCAGGCCGAGCCGGAGGAGCAGCGCCTGGTCATGGGCTTCATGCAGGCCTGGGGCCTGCCCGAGGCCGAGCTGGAGCCGCATTTCCGCACCCTGGCCGCCAAGAACGACCGCAACGTGCTGGACCGCTGAGCGGGCAGGGGGGCGGCCGCCCGCCGCCCCCCTTGCCTCCGGGCCCGATTGCGCCCAATCACCCGGCCCTTGCCGCCCCGCGACACGGGCGGCGTCCGGAAAGGGAGAACAGACGGTGGCGGCAACGGTCCAGATCGGCGGCCTCGGCGTGGCCGCTGCGCTTCGCGACTTCCTGGAGACCGAGGCCCTGCCCGGCACGGGGGTGGAGCCGGCCCGCTTCTGGACCTCCCTCGAATCCATCCTGCGCGACTGGGCGCCCCGCAACGCCGCGCTGCTGGCGAAGCGGGACGAGATGCAGGCCCGCATCGATGCCTGGCATCGCGCCAACCCCGCCCGGCCGCTCGACCTCGTCTCCTACAAGGCGTTCCTGACGGAGATCGGCTATCTCCTGCCGGAGCCGGCGGACTTCGCCGTCGGCACCACCGACGTGGATGCCGAGATCGCCTCCGTCGCGGGCCCGCAGCTGGTCGTGCCCGTCTCCAATGCCCGCTACGCCCTGAACGCCGCCAATGCGCGCTGGGGCAGCCTGTACGACGCGCTCTACGGGACGGACGCCATCCCCGAGGCCGACGGCGCCGCGAAGGGCCCCGGCTACAACCCGAAGCGCGGCGAGAAGGTCATCGCCTTCGCCCGCCGCGTGCTGGACCGCGCCGCGCCGCTTGCCGGGGGCGCGAGCCATGCCGACAGCGCGGGCTATGCGCTGGAAGGGGGCGCGCTGACCGTCACGCTGAAGGACGGCCGCAAGGTCGGCCTCGCCCGCCCGGGCCAGTGCGTCGGCTTCCAGGGGGAGCCATGGGCCCCCACCGCGGTCCTGCTCGTCAACCACGGCCTGCACATCGAGGTGCAGATCGACCGCACGCACGCGATCGGCCGCACGGACCCCGCCGGCATCGCCGACCTGGTGATGGAATCGGCGCTGACCACCATCCAGGACTGCGAGGATTCGGTCGCCGCCGTGGACGCCGAGGACAAGGTGGCGGTCTACCGCAACTGGCTCGGCCTGATGCGCGGCGACCTGACGGCGGAGCTGGAGAAGGGCGGCCGCACCATCACCCGCCGCCTGAACCCGGACCGCACCTGGCGCACCCCCGCGGGCGGCGCGGTGACGCTGCACGGGCGGTCGGTGATGCTGGTCCGCAATGTCGGCCACCACATGATGACCGATGCCGTCACGCTCGACGGGCGGGAGGTGCCGGAGACGGTGCTGGACGCGATGATCACCGTCACCATCGCCCTGCACGACATCCGCGGCAAGCGGCTGAACAGCCGCGCGGGCAGCGTCTACATCGTGAAGCCCAAGATGCACGGGCCGGAGGAGGTGGCGGCGGCCGACCTGCTCTTCGCGAAGGTCGAGGACGCGCTCGGCCTTCCGCGCGCGACGCTGAAGATGGGCATCATGGACGAGGAGCGGCGCACCACCGTCAACCTCAAGGCCTGCATCCGCGCCGCGAAGGACCGCGTGGTGTTCATCAACACCGGCTTCCTCGACCGCACGGGCGACGAGATCCACACCTCGATGGAAGCGGGCGCCGTGGTGCGCAAGGGCGACATGAAGGGCCTCGCCTGGATCAGGGCCTATGAGGAGTGGAACGTCGATGTGGGCCTCGCCTGCGGGCTGCGGGGCCGCGCGCAGATCGGCAAGGGCATGTGGGCGATGCCCGACATGATGGCGGCGATGCTGGAGCAGAAGGCAGGCCATCCGAAGGCCGGCGCCAACACCGCCTGGGTGCCGTCCCCCACCGCCGCGACCCTGCACGCGCTGCACTACCACGAGGTCGACGTCGCCGCGCGGCAGGCGGAGATCGCGGCCGGCGGCCGCCGCGCCAGCCTCGACGACATCCTGACGGTGCCGCTGGCGCAGGACACCAACTGGGCGCCGGCCGACGTGCAGGCGGAACTGGACAACAACGCGCAGGGCATCCTGGGCTATGTCGTGCGCTGGATCGACCAGGGGGTGGGCTGTTCCAAGGTGCCGGACATCAACGATGTCGGCCTGATGGAGGACCGCGCGACGCTCCGGATCTCCTCCCAGCACATCGCCAACTGGCTGCGCCACGGCATCGTGACGCGCGATCAGGTGATGGAGACGATGCGCCGCATGGCCGCCGTGGTGGACCGCCAGAACGCCGCGGACCCGCTCTACGCCCCGATGGCGCCGGACTTCGGCGGCGTCGCCTTCAAGGCCGCCTGCGACCTGGTCTTCGAGGGGACGAGCCAGCCCAACGGCTACACCGAATTCGTCCTGACCCGCCGCCGGCGCGAGGCGAAGGCGGCCTGACGCGTGGCCGCCCTTCCCCGCCCTGCGCGGGGAAGGGCGGCGGGGGCGCGGGCTACGCCGCCAGCCCGCGCTTCCTCAGCAGCGCATCCACCTTCGGCGCGCGGCCGCGGAACGCCATGTACAGCTCCATCGGGTCGCGCGTGTCGCCCGCCTCGAAGATGGATCTCAGCCGCGCCGCGAGGTCGGGGTGGAAGGGATCGCCCGCCTCCTCGAAGGCCTCGAACCCGTCGGCGTCCAGCACCTCGGCCCACAGGTAGAAGTAGTAGCCCGCGGCATAGCCGCCGCCGGCGAAGAGATGGCCGAAATGCACCGGGCGGTGACGCAGCCCGATAGCCTCCGGCATGCCGATCCCCGCGAGGAACTCCGCCTCGAAGGCATCGAGGTCCAGCGTCTCCGGCGCGGGATGGCGGTGCAGCGCCAGGTCGAGCAGGGCGGAGGCGACGTATTCCGCCGTCGCGAAGCCCTGGCCCTCGTTGCGGGCGGCCAGCAGCCTGTCCAGCATCGCCTCGGGCAGCGGCTCGCCCGTCTCATGGTGGCGGGCGTGCTCGCGCAGGGTCGCGGGCACGCTCAGCCAGTGTTCCATCACCTGGCTCGGGAACTCCACGAAGTCGCCGAGCACGGCGGTGCCGGACTGCGAGGGGTAGCGCGCGCGGCTCAGCAGCCCGTGCAGCGCGTGGCCGAATTCGTGGAACAGCGTCCGCGCCTCGTCGAAGGACAGCAGCACGGGGACGGATTTCGCGAGGTTGTTGTTGTTGACGACGATCGGCGCGGTGCCGCCATCCAGCCCGTCCGCCACGCGGAAGCTGCTCATCCACGCGCCGGACCGCTTGCCGCCGCGGGCGAAGTTGTCGAGCAGGAAGACCCCGCGATGCCCGCCATCCGCGTCCCGCACCTCGAAGGCGCGCAGGTCGGGGTGGTACAGGGGGATGTCGCGCCGTTCCTCGAACCGCACGCCGAACAGCCGCGTCGCCGTGCCGAACACCGCGCGCAGCATCGCCTCCAGCTCGAAATACGGCTTCAGCGCCGCGCCGTCGAAGTCGTGCCTCGCCCGCCGCGCGCGTTCCGCCCAGAAGCGCCAGTCCCAGGCCTCGATCGGGCCCTCCTGCCCGCCGGCGCGGGCGAGGGCGGCGAGTTCCTCGCGCTCCGCCTCGGCGCGGCGCCTCGCCGGCTCCCACGCCGCGCGCAGCAGGCTCTCCGCGGCCTCAGGCGTCCCCGCCATGCTGTCCACCAGGCGGTACTCGGCGAAATCCGCGTGGCCGAGCAGCCGCGCGCGTTCGGCGCGCAGCGCCAGGATGCGCTTCACCAGCGCGGCGTTGTCGCGTTCGGGGTGCAGCGCGCCGCGCGCCACCCAGGCGCGCCAGGCCGCCTCCCGCAGGTCGCGGCGCGCGGAGAAGGTCAGGAAGGGCTCGACCGAGGAGCGCGACAGGGTGACGACGTAGCCCTCCATCCCGCGTTCCCGTGCGGCTTCCCGCGCCGCATCTCGGGCGAAGCCAGGCAGGCCGTCGAGGTCGGCTTCCGCCAGGACCAGCTGCCAGTCGTTCTCGTCCGCCAGCACGTTCTGGCCGAAGCGGGTGTGGAGCGTCGCCAACTCGGTGGAGATCGCGGTCAGCCTCTCGCGCGCCGCGCCGTCCAGCGCCGCGCCGCTGCGCAGCAGGCGCAGGTGCAGCCGTTCCAACA
Organism: Falsiroseomonas sp. CW058; assembly: GCF_050563535.1. Classification (NCBI taxonomy): domain Bacteria; kingdom Pseudomonadati; phylum Pseudomonadota; class Alphaproteobacteria; order Acetobacterales; family Roseomonadaceae; genus Falsiroseomonas; species Falsiroseomonas sp. CW058. The sequence continues at coordinate 52,882 of NZ_JBNXUO010000015.1, read as the reverse complement.
GCCGGAGCTGGTCGTGCGCGAGGCCGAGCCCGCCGCGCGTCGCGTGCAGCGCCCCGACCCGGCGGAAGATGCCGGGATGCAGCGACATCTCCGTCCGGTGCCGGGCGAGCAGGGGCGCCCATTCCCGCTCCACGGCCTGCAGCGCCTCCCCGGCGCGGCTGAGCGTCAGGTTGAAGAAGACCGAGGCGGTGCGGGTCAGCGCCGCGCCCGCGCGTTCCAGCGCCTCCACCGTGTTGGCGAAGGACGGCGGCGCGGGGTCGGCCGCGATCGCCTCCACCTCGGCGCGGTGGGCGGCGACCGCATGGTCGAAGGCGGGCGGGAAGTGCTCCGGCCGGATGCGGTCGAAGGGGGGCACGCCGAAGGGCGTGTCCCAGGGGGCGAGCAGCGGGTTCGTGGGGTCCGTCATGCCCCCCCATCTGGCGCCGCCGCCCCCGGTGGTCCAGGGCCGGTTCAGGCCGCGTTGTCCCGGCACCAGCGCGCCGCCTGCTCATGCGTCGCGAACCACACGCCCGGCCGCGTCCTGATATGCGACACCAGGCGGTCCAGCAGCGCGATGCGGCTGCGGTGGCCGATGACATGCGGGTGCATGGTCAGCAGGAACATGCCGCCTTCGTCGTAGGCACCTTCGAACTCCGCGCGGAAGATCTCCTCCACCGCCGAAGGCGCGGTGTAGGGGCGCAGCGCGGAGAAGCGGACCATGTTGAAATACACCGCGTCGTCGCGGATCCATTCGGGCGGCAGTTCCACGATGCCGGTCGGCTCGCCGCCATCCATCAGCTCATAGGCGTCGTCATCGGCCATCAGGGAGCTGTCGTAGAGCAGCCCCATCTCCCTGATGATCGACATGGTGTCGACCGAGAAGTCCCAGGACGCGGTGCGGATGCCCACGGGGCGGCGGCCGCTGAGCTTCTCCAGCACATCCGCCGCGCGCAGCGTCAGGTCGCGCTCGACGCCCGGCGGCAGCTTGGTGTTGGCCTCGTGGATCCAGGAATGGATGCCGATCTCATGCCCTTCGCCCGCCACGCCGCGCACCTCGTCCGGGTGCAGCAGGGCGGAGACGGCGGGGTAGAAGAAGGTGGCGGGGATGGCGTGGCGCGCCAGCAGCGCGCGGATGCGCGGGATGCCCTGGCGGTTGCCGTACTGCCCCTGGCTGATGCGCATCGGGCTTTCGTCGGCGTCGCGCAGCGGGATGGTCTCGTGGTCCGCGTCGAAGGACAGCGCCACGCAGCAGCGCGCGCCGCCCGGCCATGCCTTCGGCCGCAGCGGCCGCCCGGCGCGGGCGCGGCCGACGATGTGGCGCCATTCCGGTTCCGACCATTCCCAGGGATTCGGGCTGCGGTCTGCCATGGGGTTTCCCTTGCTGTGCCGAGCCGCCATGCTGCGCCGGCATGTCGCACTCCGGAAGCCCCGCATGACGCAGCCCACCGATCCCGCGCTGATGACGGCGGAGCAGCTGCTCGCCCTCTACGCGCGCCGCGCGCTGAGCCCGGTGGAGGCGCTGCGCGCGGTGACGGAACGGGTGGCCCGCTACAACCCCTGGGTCAACGCCTTCGCCGCCATGAACCCGCGCGCGCTGCAGCAGGCGGGCGAGAGCGAGGCGCGCTGGATGGCCGGCCGCCCCCTCGGCCTGCTCGACGGCGTGCCGGCCACGGTGAAGGACCTGCTGAACATGGCGGGCTTCCCGACCCGCCGCGGCAGCCGCGCCACCGATGCGACGCCCGCAACCGAGGACGCGCCCGCCGTGCTCGGCCTGAAGCGGGAAGGCGCGGTCATCATCGGCAAGACCACGACGACGGAATTCGGCTGGAAGACGCCCGGCGACTGCCCGCTGCACGGCGTCACGCGCAACCCCTGGAACCCGCAGCGCACCCCGGGCGGCAGTTCCTCGGGCGCGGGGGCGGCGGGCGCGGCCTGCTTCGGGCCGCTGCATATCGGCACCGATGCCGGCGGGTCCATCCGCATCCCCGCCGCCTATTGCGGCCTGGTCGGCATGAAGCCGAGCTACGGGCGCATCCCGCAATGGCCGCATGGCGCCTTCTCCGCCGTCGCCTGCGCGGGGCCGATGACGCGCACCGTCACCGACGCCGCGCTGATGTTCTCCGCCATGGCGCGCTTCGACCTGCGCGACCCCGTCTGCCTGCCGGACGAGAAGCGGGACTGGCGCTGCGGGCTCGATGACGGGGTGAAGGGGCTGCGTGTGGCGATCGTCCGCAGCTTCGGCTTCCAGCCGCCGCTCGACCTGGAAGGGGAAGCCGCGCTGCGCGTCGCCGCCACCCTTCTGATGGAGGCGGGCGCCACGGTGGAGGAGGCGGACCCCGAGATGCCGGATGCGCGCGCCATCTTCTCCCGCGTGTGGGGGGTGGCAATGGCCCGGCTGTGGGACCAGACGCCGGAGGACAGGCGCGACCTGCTCGACCCCGGCATCGGCGATGTCGCGCGCCAGATGGGCGGCATGGGCGCGGCCGATTTCCTCGGCGCCGACATGCTGCGCCTGCAGGCCGCCCACGCGATGGCGCGCTTCCACCAGCGCTACGACCTGGTGCTGACCGCCTGCACCCCCACCGCCGCCTTCGACGCCGACACGCCGACGCTGAAGCCCGCCGAGGCGCTGTGGCGCGACTGGGCGCCCTGGACCTTCGCCTTCAACCTGACCCGCCAGCCCGCCATTGCGGTGCCGGTCGGGCTCGACGAATCGGGCATGCCGCGGGCCGTGCAGGTGGCGGCCGCGCTCTACCGCGACGACCTGGCGCTTCGCGCCGCCCGCGCGCTGGAACGCGCGGCGAGCCTGCCCCTCGCCAACCCCGACGAGACAGGGCAGATGCAGCCTCCAGGCCGCCATACGGTGAACTGAGGAGAGGACCCCCTGATGCGTCTCGTGACCTTCCGCCGCCCCGACGGGTCCGGTGCCGCGCCCGGCATGCTGGACGATGCGGGCCGGGTGCGGGACCTCGCGGCGGCCGATGCGACGCTGCCGGCCACCCTTCTCGACCTCATCCGCGGCGGGGCCGGTGCGCTGGACGCGGCGCGCGGCGCGGCGGGGAAGGCCCCGGTGGTCGCGGATGCGGTGCTGCTCGCGCCCATCCCGCGGCCGGGCAGGAACATCTTCTGCGTCGGCAAGAACTACCGCGAGCACGCGAAGGAATTCGCCAGCTCCGGCTTCGACGCCACCGCGAAGGAGGTGGAGCCGGAATTCCCCGTCGTCTTCACCAAGCCGCCGAGTTCCGTCATCGGCCCGGGCGAGCCCATCCCCGCCCATCTCGACCCGACCGGCAGCACCGACTACGAGGGCGAACTGGCGGTGGTGATCGGCACGGGGGGGCGGGGGATCCGCAGGGCCGACGCGCTGGCCCATGTCTTCGGCTACACCATCGTCAACGACGTCACCGCCCGCACGCTGCAGCAGCGCCACCGGCAATGGGTGCTGGGCAAGGGCATCGACGGCTTCTGCCCGATGGGCCCCGCCATCCTCACCGCCGACGCGGTCCCGGACCCCGCGGCGCTGCGCCTGACCACGCAGGTGAACGGCGAGAAGCGGCAGGATGCCCCCGTCGCCGACCTGATCTTCGACATCCCGACGCTGATCGAATGCATCAGCGCGGGCATCACGCTCGAACCCGGGGACATCATCGCCACCGGCACGCCCGCCGGCGTTGGCATCGGCTTCCGTCCGCCGGTCTTCCTGAAGCCGGGCGACCTGGTGCGCATCGAGGTCGCGGGCATCGGCGTGCTGGAGAACCGCGTGGCCTGACCCGCCCGCCGCGCCACCGCGCACGAACGGGCCAACCCGAGGGGAGAACGCCAGACATGCACCGCCGCACGCTGCTCGCCGCCGCCGCGCTGCCGCTCGCGCCCGCCGCCCTGGCGCAGGCGACCGAGTTTCCGACCCGTTCCATCACCATGGTCGTGCCCTTCCCGCCGGGCGGGCAGGCGGACCTCGCCGCGCGGCCCACCGCGGCGGCGATGGAGCGCATCCTGCGCCAGCCCGTCGTGGTGCAGAACCGCGGTGGCGCGGCCGGCGCGATCGGCAACGCCTTCGTCGCCCGCAGCGCGCCGGATGGCTACACGCTGGTGATGGCGCTGTCCTCTCTCGCCGTGATCCCGGAGGCGGAGCGCCTGTTCAACCGCCCGCCCCCCTACACGGCCGACCAGTTCGCCCCGGTCGCGCTGGTGAACGCCGATCCCACGATGCTGGCCGTTCCCGCCACCGCACCCTGGCGCACGATGGAGGAATTCGTCGCCGCCGCCCGCGCCAACCCGGGCAGCATCCCCTACGGCTCCTCCGGCACCTACGGCACGCTGCATGTCGCGATGGAGATGCTGGCGGCCTCCGCCGGCATCCGGCTGCTGCACGTGCCCTTCCAGGGGGCGGGCCCGGCCATCACCGCCCTGCTCGGCGGGCAGATCCAGGCGCTTGCCTCCGCCCCCGGCACGCTGACGCAGCATGCGCGGGACGGCCGGCTCCGCGTGCTGGGCTGCTGGGGGCGCGACAGGGTGCCCGCCTTCCCGGACGTGCCCACCTTCATCGAGAAGGGCTTCGCCGATGTGGAGTTCTACATCTGGGCCGGCCTGTTCGCCCCGGCGGGCACGCCCGCCCCGGTGATGGGCCGCCTGCGCGATGCGGTGCGCCAGGCCGTGCAGGACCCGCAGCTCGTGCAGGCCTTCAACGCCGCGGGCGCGCCGGTGGCCTACATGGATGCTCCGGACTTCGCCCGCTTCTTCGCCGAGGACAGCGCGCGGCTGGTGCGCGCCGTCGGTCGTATCGGCCGCGTGGAGTAGCGCGGGGACCCTTCCCGGCGGCGTGCGGCGATGGCAGCCTCGGCCGCCGGAGAAGGAGCCGACATGCCGAACCCCGAGACCGAGATCCTCGCCTGGCTCGCCGCCCAGAAGGGCGCCATGCTCGACGCGCTGCGCGAGATGGTGGACACCGACGGCGGCAGCTACGACAAGGAAGGGGTGGACCGGGTCGGCGCGCAGGTCGCGCGCTTCATGGCCGCGCAGGGCATCCCGGTGGAGACCCTGCCGCAGCCCCGCTTCGGCGACTGCCTGCGCGCCACCGTCGATGACGGCAGCGGCACCGGCGGCGGCAACGACCGGCGCAACATCGTCCTGATGGGCCACCGCGACACCGTCTTCCCGAAGGGCGAGCCCGCGCGCCGCCCCTTCACGATCGACGGCGACCGCGCCTATGGCCCCGGCGTCGCCGACATGAAGGCGGGGCTGGTGATGAACATGTTCGTCCTCGCCGCCTTCCGGAAGTTCGGCGGCGCGCCCGGCCCGCTGGTCGGGCTGTTCACCGGCGACGAGGAGATCGGCTCCCCCGAGGGCCGCCCGGTGATCGAGGCGGAGGCGCGGTCCGCACGCGCCGTGTTCAATTCCGAACCCGGCCGGCCGAACAACGGCATCGTCACCGGCCGCAAGGGCGGCGTCTTCTCGGTCTTCGACATCGAGGGCAAGGCCGCGCATTCGGGCGGCAACTTCGAGCAGGGCGTCAGCGCCATCGGGGAACTCGCCGCCAAGATCACCGCGATCCATGCGCTGACCGACCTCTCGCGCGGGATCACGCTGAATGTCGGCCTCGTCTCCGGCGGGCAGAGCGTGAACACGGTCGCGCCCCACGCGCAGGGCCAGATCGACCTCCGCTATGTCGAGCCCGCCGACCGCGAGGAGGTGATGGCGAAGATCGAGGCGATCGTGGCGCGCAGCCACGTCCCCGGCACGCGCGCGACGCTGACGATCAAGGGCGAGTTCCTGCCGCTGACGCAGACGCCTGCGGCGGCGAAGCTGTTCCATCTCTACGAGGGCGCGGCGAGGGACAGCGGCTTCGCGACCTCCGGCGAGTTCTCCGGCGGCTGCGCCGATTCCGGCTTCACCGCCGCGGTCGGCGCGCCGACGCTCTGCGCCGTGGGGCCGGTGGGCGGCAAGGCGCACAGCCCGGAGGAATACCTCGAGATCGGCAGCCTGGTGCCCCGCGCCCAGGCCCTGGCGCGGTCCATCCTGCGCCTCGACGCGACCGGGCTCTGAGGGGATGGAGGACCGTCCCCCCGCGCAGGACGCTCCGCCCGAGGAAGCGCCGCTGCTGCGCACCATCGCGATGCCGGCCGATGCCAACCCATCGGGCGACATCTTCGGCGGCTGGCTGCTGGGGCTCATGGACCTGGCCGGCGGCAATGCGGCGATGCGCCGCGCGCGCGGGCGGGTGGCGACCATCGCGGTGGACGGCATGGTGTTCCACCGCCCGGTGCTGGTGGGCGACGAGGTGAGCATCTATGCCCGCGTCATCGGCGTGGGGAACACCTCCATGCGCGTGCGGATCGAGGCCTGGCGCCGCCGCCTGGCGGAGGACGCGATGGAGCAGGTGACGGAGGGCACCTTCACCTTCGTCGCCATCGATTCCGAGCGGAAGCCGCGCCCCGTGCCCTCGGGCGAGGTCGCGCATCCGTGAATCCCGCCGAATGGACGATCCTGCGCCCCCAGGTGATCCGCTGGGCGCAATGCGACCTCTACGGCCATGTCAACCACACGGCCTACCTGACGATGTTCGAGGACCTGCGCGTGGACCACTGGCAGGCGGTGGCGGGCGCCCGCATCTCGCCCGACCGCCCCGGCCCGGTGGTCGCGCAGATCGAGGCGCGCTACCTCCGCGCCGTCGGCTTCGGGGACGAGGTGGTGCTGGGCTGCCGCACCGTCGCGCTGCGCCGCACGTCGTACACGCAGGACTATGTGCTGTGGAAGGACGCCGAGCCCTGCGTCACCGCCCGCAGCGTGGTCGTCGTGACGCGCCAGGACACCGGCGCGAAGGTGCCGCTGCCGCCGGAGATCAGGGCGAGGCTCATCGCGGAAGGCGCGCGGGAGGAGTAGGCGGCCCGCGCCGCCTCATCCTTCCCGCCAGGGGCGGCGCCGCCACAGGCCCTGGATCGCCTCGTGGTCGGCGCGCATCATCGCGCGGTACTCGTCGCCGATCAGTGCCCGCATCGGCATCCCCGTGCGCTCGGCCTCCGCCACCATCGCGGGGTCGGCCAGCGCCTCCCGGAAGGCGTCGCGGAGGCGGGCCACGATCTCGGCCGGCATGCCCGGCGGGCCGGCGATGCCGCGGGCGCTGCCGCCCATCGCGTCGAAGCCCTGTTCGCGGAAGGTCGGCACCTCCCCGGTCGGGGCCCAGCGCGCCGGGCCGCCCTGGCCGAGGCAGCGGATGCGCCCGTCGCGCAGCAGGGGCAGCCCCTCGCTCATGTTCAGGCTGCCGATCGGCAGGCTGCCGCCCAGCATGTCGCGCATCACCGGTGCGGTGCCGCTGTACGGCACATGCAGCAGCCGCACGCCGGCCGCCTCCTCGAAGGCGAGTTGCAGGAGGTGGTCGTCGGAGCCGATTCCGGCGGTGCCGACGCCGATCGTCTCCGGCGCGCGGCGCGCGGCCTCCCGCAGGTCGGCCAGTGTCCGCCAGGGGCTGTCGGCGCGCACCCAGAAGCCGCCGGGGTCGTCCACCACATTGGCGATGTAGGTGAAGTCCTCCGGCCGGTAGCGCGGGCGGCGTTCCACCGCGATGGCGTGCATGGCGGTGTTGGTGACCGCGCCGATCGTGTAGCCGTCCGGCGCCGCGTTGAAGATCGCCTCGAAGCCGATCTGCCCCGCGGCGCCGGCGCGGTTGACGATGGCGAAGCGCGCGCCGGGCAGGCGCGGCTGCACGTATTGCACGATGGGCCGCACCATGTTGTCCACGCCGCCGCCGGGCGGGAAGGGGACCACGACCTCGATCGGACGGTCGGCGGGCCAGGCGGCCTGCGCGATGCGCGGCGCGGCGAGCAGGCCGGCGGCGGCGCCGAACAGCAGGCGTCGGGTGGTCATGGCGGCGCGTCCCCCCTGGGTCGTTGCCCGCATCCTCGCCCATCGCGGCCCCGCCCGGCAAGCCGCGGCCCCTGCGGAGTTGCAGGCCGGATGGGGCGGGGGCATCGTCCGCCGCATGATCCCAGCCCGCCCCTACCGCCTGCTGATCAACCGCCGCCACGGCACCCCCGGCGTCGTCGTGCTGCCCGAAGGCGGCTTCCGCCGCGCCCGCGCCGAGATCGAGTCCTGGCCCGGCCACGCGCCGACGCCGCTCCGCCCGCTGGACGAGGTGGCACACGCCACCCGCGTCGCGGCCGTCCACTACAAGGATGAAGGGGGACGCTTCGGCCTGGGCTCCTTCAAGGCGCTCGGCGGCGCCTATGCGGTGGCGAAGCTGCTGGTCGGCGAACTCGCCCGCCGCGGCGTCGCGGCCCATGCGACGACGAAGGAACTGGAAGCGGGCGCGCATCGCGACGCCGCGCGCGGCATCACCGTCACCTGCGCGACGGACGGCAACCACGGCCGTTCCGTCGCCTGGGGGGCGCAGCGCTTCGGCTGCCGCTGCGTGATCTTCGTGCATGAGACGGTGAGCCAGGGCCGCCGCGACGCCATCGCCCGCTACGGCGCCGAGATCCGCGTGGTCCCCGGCACCTATGACGACGCGGTGCGCGAGGCCGCCCGCACGGCCGAGCGCGAGGGATGGTTCGTCGTCTCCGACACCTCCTACCCCGGCTACACCGAGATCCCGCGCGACGTGATGCAGGGCTACCGCGTGATGGCGGAGGAGGCGCTGGACGCGCTGGACCAGCCGCCGACCCATGCCTTCGTCCCCGGCGGGGTCGGCGGCGTCGCGGCCGCGGTGTCGGTCCAGCTGCGCGCCCGGCACGGCGACCGGGTGAAGCTGGTGGTGGCCGAGCCCGAGAAGGCCGCCTGCCTGCTGGCCAGCGCCGAGGCGGGGGAGGCGGTTTCGGTCCCGGGCGAGCTGGACACGCTGATGGCCGGGCTGGCCTGCGGCGAGCCCAGCCTGCTCGCCTGGCAGGAGCTGGAGCGCGGCGCGGCGGCCTTCATGGCGGTGCCGGATGCCAGCGCGGTGGACTGCATGCGGCTGCTGGCGCGGCGCGACCCGCCGGTGGTCGCGGGCGAAAGCGCGGTGGCCGGCCTCGCCGCCTTCCTGCTGGTGGCGGAGGACCCGCTCTCTCGCGCGATGCTCGGCCTCGACGCCGACAGCCGCGTGCTGGTCTTCGGGACCGAGGGCGCCACCGACCCCGAGCTGTACGCAAGGCTGACAGCGTCGGACGATTGACGCGGCGGCGGCGCGGCGGCAACCGGGCGGCGCCTGGCGCGATGGCGCAGGCACCATCCGGAGTGTGATCGACGATGTTCCGCCGCCCCCTTCTCGGCGCCGCGCTTGCCGCCCCCTTCCTTCGCCCCGCCGCCGCGCAGACGGCCTGGCCCGCCCAGCCGCTGCGCCTGATCGTGCCCTTCGCGGCCGGCGGCCCGACCGACATCCCCGCCCGGCTCTTCGCCGAGCGGATGGGCGAGTTCCTGCCGAACCGCGTGGTGGTTGAGAACCGCACCGGCGCGGGCGTGGTGGTGGGCACCGATGCCGTCGCCAAGGCCCCGAAGGACGGGCTGACGATGCTCTACACCACCGTCGCCCATGCCTCGCTGCGGCCGCTCTTCCCGCGCCTGCCCTTCGATCCGGTGGCGGATTTCGTGCCGGTCGCCCTGGTCGGCGTCATCCCGATGGTGGTGACGGTGAACAAGGACCTCCGCGCCGCCAACATGCGGGACCTGCAGGCCCGCCTGCGCGAGGCGCGCGGCGGGCTCGACTACGCCTCCTCCGGCAATGGCGGCGCGCTGCACCTGGCGACGGAGCTGATGCTGCGGCGCATGGGCGTCAGCGGCAACCACATCCCCTATCGCGGCACCGCCGCGGCGATGCCGGACGTGCTGAACGGCACCATCCCGCTCATCGTCGATGTCGCGACGTCGGCCGTGCCATTCGTGCAGCGGGGCGAGACGCGGGCGCTGGCGGTGATGGACGACCGCCGCCTGCCGCAGCTGCCCGACGTGCCGACCACGGCCGAAGCCGGTTTCCCGGACCTCACCGCCTTCACCTGGCACATGGTGCTGGCGCCGGCGGGCACCCCGGCCGAGGTGGTGGCCGCCGCCAATGCCGCCTTCAACCGCGCCGCCGCGCAGGATGCGGTGAAGCAGCGCCTCGGCGACCTCGCGATGCGGCTGGTCGCCGATTCGACCCCCGCATCGGCGGCCGAATGGCTGCGCGCCGAGACGGCGAAGTGGGAAGGCCTGATCCGCGAGGCGAACATCCGCGTGGAGTGACCCGGCCGGCGCCGCCGCGGCGCAACTTCCACACGCGATCCAGAGTTGCTGGACGACGAGCAACCCTGGATCCGCCGTGACGCAACTGCCCTGGATCGCCCGTGCCGCCGGCACGCCCTACTTCATCGACGAGGCCGGGCGGGACTGGACGCCGATGGGCCAGAACGACGCGATCACCTGGCCCGAGCTTGCCGCCCTGTACCGCCGGCGCGACCTGCCGGCGGTGGAGCGCCACCTGCGGCACCTGCGCGACCACGGCGTGACGGTGCTGCGCCTCATGCTCGAATACACCCACCGCGAGCACCGCTACCTGGAACGGCCGGCGGGCCGCTTCGTGCCGGCGATGGTGCGGCTGTGGGACGACCTCGTCGCGCTGTGCCGCAGCACGGGGATGCGCCTGCTGCTGACGCCCTTCGACACCTTCTTCCTGTGGCGCCGCTGGCGCTTCCATCCCTATGCGCGGGAGAATGGCGGGCCCTGCGCGTCGCGGCGCCGCCTGCTGACCTGCCGTGCGACGCGCGAGTTGGTGAAGGCGCGGCTCGCCTTCGCATCCGAACGCTGGGGCGGGGACGGGACTGTCTTTGCCTGGGACCTCTGGAACGAGATGCACCCCGCGCAGGGCGGCGACGACCCGGCGAGCTTCGCCGACTTCATCGACGATGTCGGCCCCTGGCTGCGCGAGCACGAGACGCGCGCGCATGGGCGGGCGCATCTGCAATGCGTGTCGGTGTTCGGGCCGGAACTCGGCTGGAAGCCGGCGATCCGGGAGCCGATCTTCCGCCACCCCGCGCTCGACTTCGCCTCCTCGCATTTCTACGAGGAGGGCACCATCGACGACCCGCGCGACACGGTGGCCCCCGCCCTGGCCTGCGGCCGCCTGACGCGGGAGGCGCTGGCCGAGATCGCCGACGACCGCCCCTTCCTGGATTCCGAGCACGGGCCCATCCACACCTTCAAGGACCGTCACCGCACGCTGCCGGAAGCCTTCGACGACGAGTATTTCCGCCACATGCAATGGGCGCACCTGGCATCCGGCGGGGCGGGCGGCGGCATGCGCTGGCCGAACCGCCACCCGCATGTGCTGACCGGCGGGATGCGCCGCGCGCAGCGCGCCATGGCGGGCTTCCTGCCGCTGCTGGAATGGTCCCGGCTGCGCCGGCGCAACCTGAACGAGGAGATCGAGGTCACGACCCCCGGCATCGCTGCCTTCGGTTGCGGCGATGCGGAACAGGCGGTGGTCTGGCTGCTGCGCCGTGGCCCCTTCGCGCCCGATGGAAGGCTGGACCCGGCGGTGGCGGGGCCGGTGGAGTTGCGCGTGCCGGGCCTTGCCCCCGGTTCCTGGTCCGTCGCGTGCTGGGACACGCGCGAGGGGCGCGAAGTGGCGCGCATCACCGCAACGGCAACCGGCAACGGCGTGGCCGCGGTCACGCTGCCCGCCATGGGGGGCGACATGGCCCTTGCATGGCGCGCCGGTCATTGACACCGCGCCCCCGCCCCCCCATCCGTTGCATGTCCAATGCAAGCGGCCCGACGAGGCCGGGGGAGAGACGTCCATGAGCACGCCGCAGATCGGCCGCCGCCACATCCTCGCGCTCGGCGCCGGCGCGCTCGCCGCGCCCGGCCTGCTGACGCGCCCGGCCGGCGCGCAGCCCGCCGCATGGCCGACCCAGCCGACGCGGATGATCGTGCCCTTCGCCGCGGGCGGCCCGACCGACATCCCCGCGCGGCTGCTCGCCGACGAGATGTCGAAGACGCTGCCGCACCGCGTGGTGGTGGAGAACCGCACGGGGTCCGGCGTGGTGATCGGCACCGACCTGGTGGCGAAGGGCCCGCAGGACGGCACCACCATCCTCTACACCACCGTCGCCCATGCGGTGACGCGCGCGATGTTCCCGCGCCTGCCCTTCGACCCGGTGGGCGACTTCACGCCGGTGGCGCTGGTGGGGCAGGTGCCGGTGATCCTGCTGGTGAACAACAACTTCCCCGCCCGCAACGTGCAGGAATTCGTTCGCGTCCTGCGGGAGAATCCGGGGCGCTACGACTACGCCTCCTCCGGCAACGGCGGCGCGGTGCACCTGGCGACGGAGCTGTTCCTCCATGCGGCGGGCGGGCTGCGCGCCAACCACATCCCCTTCCGCGGCTCCTCCGCCGCCATGCCCGAGGTGCTGTCGGGCCGCATCCCTATGATCTTCGACATCGCCGCCTCCGCGCTGCCCTATGCGCGGTCGGGCGAGTTGCGGGCGCTCGCGATCAGCACGAAGGAACGCTCGCCGCTCGCGCCGAACATCCCGACCTTCATCGAACAGGGCGTCGCCGGCTACGAGGCCTATACCTGGCACATGGTGCTGGTGCGGTCCGGCACGCCGCAGCCGGTGGTGGACGCGATCAACCGTTCGGTCAACGCCGCCGTGAACCTGCCGGCGGTGCGCGCGCGGCTGACGGAACTGGCCATGCAGGTCGTGCCCGACAGCACCCCGGCCTCCGCCGCCGACTATCTCCGCAGCGAGATCGGCGTGTGGGAGCCGCTGGTGCGCGCCGCCAACATCCGCGCCGACTGAGGCGGACGTGCCGGCGCGGCGCCCCGGCGCCGCGCCTTCAACCGCCGAGCCGCGGCACCGGGTCCGCCACCGCGGCGGGGCCGGGATGCACCACCACCTGCCGCAGCCCCTGCGGCCCCGCCTGCCACTGGCACAGCAGCGGCCGCGCGCGCTGGTTCTGCCCGCGTTCGTCGAAGCGTGCCCCCCAGCCGGTGGGGGTCGTGCCCTCCGGCTGGTCGGTGGCGAGGAGGGCGGCGCGGACGCGTTCCTTTTCCGGCCCGCCCGCGCGCTGCATCGCGTCGAGGAAGATGCGCGCGCCGACGAAGCAGGCCATGCCGTGGCCCGACCGCGGCTCCGCCCCGTAGCGCCGCAGATAGGCCTCGGCGAAGGCGCGCGCGCCGGGCGCCACGCGCTCATTCACCTCGAAGGGCGTGAGGTCGGCGCTCATCGCGCCGCGCAGCGCATCGCCGAGGCTCCGCGCCGTCTCCGCCAGGCCGTAGCCGCCTGCGGTGCCGACCACCATGCGCGGCTGCCAGCCCGCGTCGCGCAGCGCGCGGAACAGCAGCGCCTCGTCGCCCGGCGCGCCGGTGTGCAGCACCACCTCCGCCTCCTGCCCGCGCAGGCGCTGCACGGCGGCGTTGAGGTCCGCCGCGCGGGGCGCATAGGCGATGCGCTCCACCAGCGTCAGGCCGCGCGCGCGGATCATCGCCTCCTGCGCGGTGGCGACGGACTGGCCGCCCGGCGCCTCCTCCTGCGCGATGGCAAGGCGCAGCCGCTCGGGCGCGATGCCGAACGCGGGCGCCAGCACCTCGACCACGGCGGCAAGCGAGGTCGCGGCGAAGTCCGCCGCCCGCGGCGAGGCGCGGAACACCCAGCGGAATCCGCGCTCCAGCAGCCCGTCGCCGATCGCGCCGAGTTCGAAGAAGGGCACGCCCGCGACCTCGGCGACCTGGGAGGCGGGCAGCGCCACGGCGGAGGCGAAGCTGCCGAAGATCGCGCTCACCCGCTCGGCGCCCGCGACCAGGCGGCGCGCCTCGGCGGCGGCCGCCGGCTCGTCTGCCGCGTCGGCCCGCACCAGGCGCAGCGGCCGCCCGAACAGGCCGCCGGCCGCGTTCCGCTCCTCCACCGCCAGCTCGACGCCGCGGAAGCTCTCGTCGCCGAGCACGGCGAGGCTGCCGGAAAGGGGGAAGATCGCGCCGATGCGGAGTTCCGCCGGCGCCTGCGCCCGCGCCGGGCGCGGCGCCCCCGCTGGAAGCGTCCCGAGCGCCGCGCCGGCCATCGCGCCGAAGCCTCGGCGACCGATGCCCTGCATGCCGAAATCATCCCCAAGCCCGCGGCCGCGACCCTCACACGCCGCGCGCCGCGCGCGCAACCCCGCGGATCGACCGTTCCCGCCGGCTTGACGTGCATCGCCGCCGCGTGGTCCCTCGCGCCAGCCGGGGCCGAGGAGGGGATTGACGGCATGGTTGCGCTGCCAGCCGAGATGACGTTGATCGACCATGGCGCCGGGGGCGGGCCGGAGGTGCTGGTGCCCGCGCGCGGGCCGCTGCCCGTCCCGCGCGGGGACGAGGTGCTGATCCGCACCCTCGCGGTCGGGGTGAACCGCCCCGATGTCGCGCAGCGCAGCGGCAGCTACCCGCCGCCGCCCGGTGCCTCGCCGGTGATCGGCCTGGAATGCGCGGGGGAGGTGGTGGCGGTGGGCGCCGCCGCCGCGCGCTTCCGGGTGGGCGACCGCGTCTGCGCGCTGACCAATGGCGGCGCCTATGCCGAATACTGCACCGCGCCGGAGGCACAGACGCTGCCCTGGCCGGACGGCTACGACGCCCCCCGCGCCGCCGCCCTGCCGGAGACCTATTTCACCGTCTGGGCCAACCTGTTCGGCCATGGCCGCCTGGCGCCGGGCGAATCGGTGCTGGTGCATGGCGGCACCAGCGGCATCGGCGTCACTGCCATCCAGCTCGCCAAGGCCTTCGGCGCGACGGTCTACGCCACCGCCGGCAGCGCGGAGAAATGCGCCGCCATCCTCCGCTTCGGCGCCGATGCCGCGATCGACTACAAGGCTCAGGACTTCGCGGCCGAGGTGAAGGGGCTGACCGGCGGCAAGGGCGTGGATGTCGTGCTGGACATGGTGGGCGCGCCCTATTTCGCGCGGAACCTGCGCTGCCTGAAGCTCGACGGCCGGCTGGTGATGATCGCCTTCCTCGGCGGCCATGTGGCCGAATCCGCCGATCTCCGCCCCATCATGGTCAAGCGCCTGACGGTGACGGGCAGCACGATGCGGCCGCGCAGCACGGCGGAGAAGGGCGCGATCGCGGCCGCGCTGGAGGCGAAGGTCTGGCCGATGCTGGCCGCCGGCAAGGCCGGCCCGCACATCCACGCGACCTTCCCGCTGGCGCAGGCGGCGGAGGCGCACCGCCTGATGGAGAGCAGCGCGCATGTCGGCAAGATCATGCTGACGGTGGGCTGATGGCCGCCTGGCTGCTGCTCGGCGCCGGGCTGCTGGCGCTGGTCCTCGCGGCGCGCATCTCCGCCCCCATGGCGCGGCGCGCCACGGGGGGATGCGCGGTGCTGGCAGCGATGGCGGGCGGGCTGCTGCTGCTGCGCCGGCCGGGGCTCGGGCTGCTGCCGGGCTACGGGCAGCGCCGGTGGCGGCAGCCATGACCCTTCCTGGAGCATCCCCGCCTTGAACCTGCACCGCATGCTCCTCGCCCGCGCCGCCGAGGGCCGCCCGGTCCGCGTCGCCGTGATCGGGGCCGGCAAGTTCGGCTCCATGTTCCTGCACCAGGCGCCGCGGATGCCGGGGGTCCATGTGCTCGGCATCGGCGACCTTTCCGTCCCCCGCGCCCGCGCCGCCCTCGCCCGCATCGGCTGGGCGGAGGAACGGCACGGGGCGGCGGATCTCGACGCGGCGGCGCGGGCGGGCGGCACCTTCGTCACCACGGACAGCCTCGCCCTCATCGCCGATCCGCGCGTGGAGGTGGTGGTGGAGGCGACGGGCGACCCCGCCGCCGGGCTGCGCCACGCCCGCCACGCCATCGCGCATGGGAAGCATGTGGTGATGGTCAATGTGGAGGCCGACGTCCTCGCCGGCCCCGTGCTGGCGGCCGAGGCCGCGCGGGCCGGCGTGGTCTATTCGATGGCCTATGGCGACCAGCCCGCCCTGGTGGCGGAGATGGTGGACACCATCCGCGCCGCCGGCTTCGCGGTGGTGGCCGCGGGCAAGGGCACGAAATACCTGCCGCGCTACCATGCCTCGACGCCCGAGACGGTGTGGGACTTCTACGGCCTGACGGCGGAACAGGCGGCGGCGGGGGGCATGAACCCGCGCATGTTCAATTCCTTCCTCGACGGCACGAAATCGGGGATCGAGATGGCGGCGATCGCGAATGCCATCGGCCTCGCCCCGCCCGAGGACGGGCTCGCCTTCCCGCCCTGCGGCACGTCGCAACTGCCGAATGTGCTGCGCCCGCGGGAAGAAGGCGGCATCCTGCCGCGCAAGGGGATGGTGGAGGTCGTGTCCTCCCTGACGCGGGAGGGGGCGGAGATCCCGGACAACCTGCGCTGGGGCGTCTATGTCGTCTTCGAGGGGGAGACGGAGTACGCCCGCCGCTGCTTCGCCGAATACGGCGTCGCCACGGACGGGTCCGGGCGCTACGCCGCGCTGTGGCGGCCCTATCACTTCATCGGCCTCGAACTCGGCGTCTCCGTCGCCTCCGCCGCGCTGCGGCGGGAGGCGACGGGCAGCGCCACGGACTGGGCGGCGGATTGCGTGGCGGTCGCCAAGCGCCCGCTCCGCGCGGGGGAGATGCTGGACGGGGAGGGGGGCGGGACGGTCTGGGGCAAGTGCATCCCGGCCGCGCGGTCCCTCGCGCTCGGGGCGGTGCCGATCGGGCTGGCGCAGGGCGTGGCGCTGGCGCGCGACGTGGCGGCGGGGGCGCTGGTGACGGAAGCGGACCTTGGGCCGCGCGGCGCGGACGCGCAGGACGCGCTCGGCCTGCGCGCAAGTCTGCGGCATTTCCTGCGCGGGCCGGCGTGACGGCGCATCCGCGGGCGCCGTCCGCCTTCCCGTGCCGCGCGCGGCGCGGCTAGGGTCGTTTCACGATGCCCATGGCCTCCGCCTTCCGGCTGCTCTTCGCGGCCGTCATCCTGTTCGGCGGCGCCTGGCCGATCACCAAGGCCGCGCTCTCGGACGCGACGCCGCTTTGGTTCGGCACCGGCCGCGCGGCGCTGGCGGCGCTGGTCGCGGCGGTGCTGCTGGCGGCGCTCGGCCGGCTTCGCTTCCCGGCCGCCGAGGACCGGCGCGCCGTGTTCTTCCTCGGCCTGTTCCAGCTGGGCGGCTTCTTCGCGCTGACGCACTTGGCGGTGGCGCTGGTGCCGGCGGGGCGGACCGCGGTGCTGTCCAATGTCGTGACCTACTGGCTGATCCCGCTGTCCGTGCTTGTGCTGGGGGAAAGGGTCTCGGCCCGGCGATGGGTGGCGGCGGGGCTGGGGCTGGCGGGGGCGGCGGTGCTGATCGGGCCCTGGGCGGTGGACTGGACCGACCACGACGTGCTGATCGGCCATTTCCTGCTGGTGCTGGCCGGGCTGCTCTGGACCATCGCCATCATCGCCAGCCGGAAATGGCCGCCGAGGACGGCGATGCTGGACCTGCTGCCCTGGTGCTTCGGCATCGGCGCGCTGTTCCTGACGCCCTTCGCCCTGGTGCTGGAGCCGCAGGGCGGGGTCGGCCTGCATGCATGGCCGCACCTGCTCTACATCGGCATGGTCGCGGCCCCGATCGGCACCTGGTGCGTCATCGAGGCCGGGCGGAAGCTGCCGGGCGCGGTGGCCTCGGTGGGCTTCCTGATGGTGCCGGCCTTCGGGGTCCTGCTCTCCACCCTCTGGCTCGGCGAGCCGCTCGGCTGGGACGTGATCCTGGGAGGGCTGCTGATCGTGGGGTCGGTCGTGCTGGCAGCGCGCGGATGAGGGGTGCTGGCAGCGCGCGGATGAGGGGTGCTGGCAGCGCGCGGATGATCCCGCTGCGCCGCGGGCCGGCGCCGGGCGGGGCGGTCCAGGGCGGAGCGATGCGACGGGGATGAAACTCGCCATCACCGAGGCCGGGCAGGGCGCGGGCCCACCCGTGGTGCTGCTGCACGGCCTGCTGGGCGCGGGGCAGAATTTCGGCGCGGTGCAGAAGGCCCTCGCCGCGGCGGGGCGGCGCGTCCTCGCGCTCGACCTCCGCAACCACGGCGCCTCCCCCCACGCCCCGACCATGTCCTATTCCGAGATGGCCGCGGACGTGGCGGAGACGCTGGATGCGGCCGGCGCCCTGCCCACGGCGGTGGTGGGGCATTCGATGGGCGGCAAGGTCGCCATGGCCCTGGCGCTGGCCCGGCCCGCGGCGGTGGAACGCCTGGTGGTGGCGGACATCGCCCCGGTCACCTACCCGACGCCGCTGTTCACGCAATACCTGGCCGCGATGCGCGCCATCCCGCTGCGCCCCGGCCTGGCGCGACGGGATGCGGATGCGGCGCTGGCCGGGGCGGTGCCGAACCCGGCGCTGCGCGGCTTCCTGCTGCAGAACCTGGTCTTCGCCGCCGACCCGCCGCGCTGGCGCGTCGCGCTCGACGTCATCGCGTCGGAGATGGGATCGATCGGCGGCTGGCCGGACCCGCCCGGCCGCTACGATGGCCGCGTGCTGGTGCTGGCCGGCGACCGGTCCGACTACATCCGCCCCGACCACCACCCGCGCTTCCGCGCCCTGTTCCCCGCCGCGGCGTTCGAGACGATGGCCGCCGGCCACTGGCTGCACGCCGAGAACCCGCAGGCCTTCCTCGCCGCCCTCACGCGGTTCCTGCGGGAATAGCTTCCGCCGCCATGCGCCGGCGCGTCGCCGCGTCCAGCATGGCGCGGAGGGAGACGAGCAGCGGATCGACCGAGGTCGCGGCGCGCCCGTAATCCAGGTTGAAGCCGATATCGAGGCCCGGCGCGTTCAGTCCCTGCGTGTGCTGGAGGATGGTCTCGAGCTTGTCGAGCCCACGTGCCAGCCGCCCCTCGCGCGAGGAGCCGGTCTCGTATTCCTCCCACAGCGCCAGCAGCTCCGCCCGCAGCGCCGCGGGCAGGGGGGCGGTCAGTTCGGCCATCGCCTGCCGCTCGGCCGCTTCCTTGTCGTGGCCGGGCGTCTGCAGCGGCGCGGGCAGGTCGCCGGTCAGCGCCTCCGCCAGGTCGTGCAGCAGGCAGATCTTCAGCAGCCGCGCGGGATCGGCGCCGAGGGGCCCGGCCAGCAACATCGCCATGAGGCTGAGGCGCCACGTATGCTCGGCCGTGCTTTCCGGCCTTCCGTCGGACCCGTAGCCGGTCCGCAGCGTGCCCTTCAGCTTCTCCGCCGCGCGGAGGAAGTCCAGCACGCCTTCCAGTTCCGTCCTCGTCATCGTCCTGTCCGCAGCAAGGGAAGGACGAACGAGCGTCGCATGGAAGGGACGCGCCTGTCACCGGAATCGCAACATCAACCCTGCGCTACCCGACGCCGCCCAGGCGGACCAGCGTGATCTCCGGCGGCACGCCGAGCCGCACCGGCAGGAGGGAGGTGCCGAGGCCGCCCGAGACGACCATGTGCTTCCCCTCCTCGACCACATGTCCATGTGCGTAGCGGTTGCCGAAGGCCGAGGGCACGATGGGCGACCAGCCGCCGAGCCGCACCTGCCCCCCATGCGTGTGGCCGCAGAGCGTCAGCGCGACGCGCCCCGCCGGCACCTGCGGGAAGATGTCCGGCTCGTGGCTCAGCAGGATGACGGGGTCGCGGTCCGTCACCCCGGCCAGCGTGCGGCCGAGGTCGTTGGCGCCGAGGTAGCGGCCCTCGCCCTCGTTGAAGGCCCAGAGGCTGCCGAGGCCCGCCACCCAGAAGCCCTGCCCGCGGAAGCCGGTCTTCACCGCCGCGTTGTGCAGCACCGACAGCCCGGCATCGGCCAGCTGCCGGGCCATGCGCGGCGGGCCGCGGCGGAATCGCTGCGCCTGCGGGTCCTCCCACCAGTCATGGTTGCCGAGCACGGTGTGCACGCCGTGCGGCGCGCGCAGCCCGCGCAGCACCTGCGCCGTCTCGGCCGCGGGGATCACGCGACGGATGAACCTGGCATTGCCGAGATAGTCGCCGAGCAGCACCACCAGGTCCGGCCGCAGCGCGTTGGTCGCCTCCACGATCTCCTGCACGCGTTCCAGCGGCATGAAAGGCTCGTTGGCATGGATGTCGGAGAGCGCGGCGATGGTCAGCGCCCGGTCGGCCGGCCAGCCCGGCGGGCGCAGCCGGTATTCCGCGACGCGAAGCCGGTACGTCGGCTCGATCCAGAAGCCGTAGAGCCCGCCCGCGGCCAGCGTCGCCGACAGCCCGCCCAGCACCGTCAGCAACGCACCCCGTCGTGTCATCGGCCCCCGCCCCCTTCGCGTCCGGCGCGCATGGGGCACGAAGCGTCCGCGCGCGACAACCCGGCCCGGCTATCCCTGGGGCACCAACGGCCGGCCGAAGGCGGCCTCGATCTCCGAGATCCAGGCGGCTTCCTGCCCGTGGTAGCGCGGCGAGAGGTGGAAGGGCTCGACCCGCCGCACCCCGGCCGCCCGCGCGATGACGCCGGCGGCGGCGGTGGTCAGGTGCATCCGGTCGGCCGCGATCGCGGCATCCGCGGCCAGGAAGGGCGCCTCGATGAACAGCGTGTCGGCCCCGCGGGCGAGGTCGATGGCCGCGGCGCGGTTCGCCGGCGTGTCGGCGAAGTCGGTCAGGTAGGCGATCCGCTGCCCCGGGCTGACCCCGACGAGGTCGCGCAGCGCGCCGAGCGGGCGGCGCGGCGCGCCCCGCGCTTCCGCCGGGCGGGCGAAGACGGGCACCGGATGGTCGTCCGCCAGCCCCGCCGCCACCGCCGCCTTCAGGCCCGCGAGCCAGGGCCCGGTCGGCAGGCCCGCCGCATCCAGCCGGCTGCGCCAGACATTCAGGTGCACCGCCTCCCGCAGGGCGAAGCCGAGCGAGGGCGTGCCGTGGTCGAGCAGCGCCGCGTGCAGCCGCAGCGCACCGACGGTGAGCAGGGCGCCGTCCGGCCCCGGCGCCAGGGGCGGCATCTCCTCCGCCGCGAAGGCCGTCCGCAGGCGCAGCCGGCTGCGCGGGAAGGGCGGCGCGGGATGCACCTCCGTCACCTCCAGCACCAGTTCCGCCGCGATGCGGTCCACCAGGTTCCAGGTGTAGGACCGCATCCGGTGGTGCAGCCGCGCGGCGAGGCCCGGCGGGCCGACCAGTCGCAGCGTCTTCTCCCGCCCCACCAGCGGCCGCAGCAGCCGGTCGAGATCCGCCCAGTGGTCCATGTGGGCGTGGGAGACGCAGAGCGCCTCGACCCGCAGGAGGTGGCCGGGCGACAGGGCGGAGAGGTCGCCGCAGTCGAACAGCACCGCGCCCGGCGCGTGCATCGCCTCCACGAAGACCGCCGGGTCGCCGGTGCGGCCGTTCAGCAGGCGGGGATGCAGCGTCGGGCGCATCCGCCCCGCTTACTCCCTGCCGCGCGGGCGGGGGAGGGGTGGCGGCGCCGCCCTACTGGGGCTTGAAGCGGCTGGCCTTCGCCGCATCCGCCGCGCGCCACAGGTACCAGGCCGCGATGGACCGCCAGGGCCCCCAGGCCTCGCCGATCGCGGCAAGCTCGCGGGGCTTCACCTGGGCATCGGCCCCCGTCGCCACGCGCCAGCCCTCGCGCACGCCGAAATCGTCCACCGGCAGCACGTCCGGCCGGCCGAGGGTGAAGATCAGCAGCATCTCCACCGTCCAGCGGCCGACGCCGCGGATGGCGACCAGTCGCTCGACCAGCGCCTCGTCCTGCAGGCGGGCCGCGGCGCGGCGTGTGGGAACCAGCCCGCCCACGGACTTCTCCGCGATGTCGCGGATCGCGGCGACCTTGGCGCCCGAAAGGCCGCAGGCGCGCATCGCCTCCACCGGGGTCGCCAGCACCGCATCCGCGGGCGGGAAGTCGTGGCCCGGATGCAGCGCGATGAAGCGGCCGAGGATGGCTTCCGCCGCGCGGCCATGCACCTGCTGGTGCGCGATGGCGCGCACCAGCGCCTCGTACGGCTCGCGCCGCACCGGGCGCAGCGTGCAGGGGCCGATGCTGCGGATCACCGCCTTCAGCACCGGGTCGCGCCGCAGGTGCTTCAGCGCGGCGGGCCCGCCCATGGCGGGCGCGGCGCGCGGCAGCTTCGGCGCCAGCGCCGCCGGCCCCGCCTCGCTCACCGGAACACCAGGTGCGGCAGGGTCAGGGTGATCCAGGGAACGTAGGTGATGACCATCAGGCAGGCGAAGATGACGCCGATGAAGACCGGCAGGTAGCGCATCATGCGGTCGATGCTGGTGCCGGCCACCTGCGCGGCGGCGAACAGGTTCACGCCGAAGGGCGGCGTGATCATGCCCATCGCCAGGTTCACCACCATCACCGTGCCGAAATGCACGCCGTCGATCCCGAAGCGTTCCGCCGCCTCCTGCAGGATGGGGGCGAGCACGATGATCGAGGCCGAGGTCTCGACGAACATCCCCACCACGAACAGGAACAGGTTCACGCCGAGGAGGTAGAGCCCCGGCCCGTCGAAGGTCTCCACCAGCCAGGCCGCCGCCAGGTCCGGCACGCCCTGCCGGTTCAGCAGCCAGGAGAACAGCGCCGCGCAGGCGATGATGAACATGATGACGGCCGACGAGACGACCGACTTGCGGAAGATCGGGTAGAGGTCCCGCCAGCCGAGTTCGCGGTGCAGGAACATGCCGACCAGGATGGCATAGACCACCGCGATCACGCTCGCCTCGGTCGGCGTGGTGACGCCGCCATAGATGCCGCCGAGCACGACCACCGGCATGAACAGCGCCCAGCCCGCCTGCCGCAGCGCGGTGCGGAAGGGCAGGCGGCCTTCGCCGTCCTGCTTCCCCCAGCCGGCGATGCGGCACCACACCAGTACGGTCGCGATCAGCGCGCCACCGATCAGCAGGCCCGGCCCGAAGCCCGCGATGAACAGTTCGGGGATGGAGGTCTGGGTGGTGACGCCGTAGAGGATCATCGGGATCGACGGCGGGATGATGACGCCGAGCTCCGCCGCCGTGGCCTGCAGCGCGGCGGCGAAGGCCACCGGGTAGCCCGCGCGTACCAGCGCCGGAATCATGATGGCGCCGATCGCGAAGGTGGTCGCGACGCTCGACCCGCTGATCGCGGCGAAGATCATGCAGGTGACGACGCAGGTCGCCGGCAGCCCGCCCTGGATGCCGCCCACGAGCGACTTGGCGAAGTCCACCAGCCGGCGGGAGATGCCGCCGACATCCATCAGGTTGCCCGCCAGGATGAAGAAGGGGATGGCGGCGAGCGGGAATTTGTCGACCGCGACGAAAAGCTGCTGCGCCGCGACGATCAGCGGGAAGCTCGTGTAGCCCTGGATGCCGACGATGGCGGCAAGCCCGATGGCCACCGCGACGGGGATGCTGGCCGCGAACAGCACCAGCATCACCGTGAGCATCGCGCCGCTCATACCGCGGCCTCCAGTTCCTCGTTGCGGCGGTCCAGGAAATGCGCCACCGCGCCCACCATCGCGAAGACCGCGCCGACCGGGATCGCGGCGTAGCCCCAGGACATGCTGACCTCGAGCCCCGCCATCTCCTGGAACTGCACGCGCCCCGCCATGATCCAGCCGAACCAGAACATCACCCCCATCAGCGAGAGCGAGCAGGCCAGCGCCGCGGCCTCGATCCCGCGCTGCAGCGTGCCGCGGGCATAGCGATGCGCGACGTCGATCGACACCAGCGCCCCCGCCCGCAACGCGACCGCGACGCCGAGATAGGCCATCCACACCAGGCTGACGCGGACCAGCGCCTCGGACCAGGTGGCGGGCGTCTCCGTCGCGAAGCGGGAGACCACCTGCCACAGCCCCGCCAGCACCGCGATGGCAAGGGCCAGGCAGGCGAGGATGGAGGCCGCCCCCGTGGTGACGCGGTCGAGACCCAGCACGGCGCGGCGCAGCGCGGCGCGCGCCCCGCCGCCGGACCCCGCCCAGAGCGCCGCGGCGACGGCGGCCAGCGTCGCCGCCCCCGTCGCCCAGAGCGGCATGGCATTCATCGCGTTCATCCGCCCCCCGGACAGAGACAGCGGGCGCGGGCCGGTCCCGCGCCCCCGCTTCGCGGTGCCCTCTTACGAGCCCGGCTGCCACTCGCGGATACGGCGGAGCAGGGCGGCGTCGAGCTGCTGCTCGATCTGCGCGGCCTGCGGCGCGAGCGCCTGCTGGAAGGCGGCGTTGTCGACCGAGGTCGTCACCGTCATGCCGCGGCGGCGCAGCTCGTCGATGCCGGACTGGTCGTCGGCGGTGACGCGGGCGCGGTTGGCGTCCCGCCCGGCCACGGCTGCGGCCTGGAAGGCGGCGCGGTCGGCGGCGTTGAGGCGGTTGATGAAGCCCGGGTTGCAGATGAGGATGCCCGGCGAATAGACGTGGCCCGTCAGCGTCAGGAAGCGCTGCACCTGGTTCAGGTTGTTCGCCACGATCACCGGGATCGGGTTCTCCTGCCCGTCCACCGTACCCTGCTGCAGCGCCGGCACCAGTTCGCTGAAGGCCATCGGCGTCGGCAGGGCGCCGAGCGCGTTGAAGGCCCGCATGTGCACCGGGTTCTCCATCGTGCGGACCTTCAGGCCGCGGATGTCGGCGGGCTGGTTCACCTCGCGCCTGGAATTGGTCAGGTGGCGGAAGCCGTTCTCCATCCAGACCACGCCGACCAGCCCGCGGGAGGGGAAGCGGGCCAGCAGTTCCTGGCCGATCGCGCCGTCGAGCACGCCGCGGGCATGGGCGGTGTCGCGGAACAGGAAGGGCACGTCGAGGTTCCGGGCCTCCGGCACGAAGTTGCCGACCGGGCCGTTGGAGCCGAGATAGCACTCGATGGTGCCGATCTGCGCGCTCTCGATCGCCTCGCGCTCGTTGTCGTTGCGCTGGATGTTGACGCGGAAGCGGTTGTTGGTCGCGCGCTCGAACGCCTCCTTGATGGCGCTCGCGCCGGCGCCGTAGTGGCTGTTCAGCGGCAGCGGGTGCTGGATGGTCAGCTGGGTCTGCGCGAGGGCGGGCGCGGCGCCGAGCGGCAGGGCCAGCGCGGCGGCGAACGCCAGGCGGCGGGCGATGGTCATGGAAGCTCTCCCCAGGTCCGGGCGCCGCGACCGGCGTCCGCTGCGGAGCCGTATAGGTGAAGCGGGGGCCGGCCTTCAATCCCGCGCCGGCCCCCGCCTTCCCCGCGCCGCGCCTCAGTGCCCGTGCGGCGCCGGCAGGGGCAGGCCCAGATGCAGGGTCGCGTTCGCGATGATCAGGCCCTCCCACAGCAGCTCGATGCCGATATAGGCGATCAGCGCCAGGCCGATCCAGGCGATGAACCTGTAGCGGTCCAGCAGCCGCGCCAGGAAATTGCCCAGCACGCCCATCAGCACGATGGAGACGAGCAGCCCCGCGACCAGCATCGGCACGTTGTTCCGCGCCACCGCCGCGACGGCGAGCACGTTGTCGAGGCTCATCGACACGTCGGCGACGATGATCTGCCACAGCGCCTGGAGGAGGGTCTTCTCCTTGTGCTCGCCATGGCTCTCCTCCTCGTCCTCCTTGCCGCGAAGCTCCTTCATGAAGCCCCAGGCGATGTAGAGCAGCGCCAGCCCGCCCACGATGTCGATCCACCACAGCGTCAGCAGGAAGGTGGCGAAGATCGAGAAGACGATGCGGAGCACCGCGGCCGCCACGATGCCGAACATCACCGCCCTGGTGCGCAGCTTCTCCGGCAGGCCCGCGGCGGCAAGGCCGATGACCACGGCGTTGTCGCCGGACAGCACGATGTTGAGCCAGAGGATCTCCAGGAACTGCGGCGCCTGGGAGAGCAACGAATCCATTCCGAATCTCCAGGGGCGGCTCGACCCCTGGCCGCGTCCCTCCGCGGCGGACGCTAGGGGCGGCGCCGCGCCGCGTGAAGTTTCGGTGGAGTGTCAATGCCGCAATCATGTGACGGCGCCGACACGCGCGATCCACCTCGCGCGCCGCGGCGCGGGAATGGCGGGCCGCCCTGGCGCGGCACGCGCGGCTTGCGCCGCATCACCGGCAGGCGCAAGACGGGAAGGCAGGGCGCCCGGCCGTCCCTCGGCGCCCGGCGGAGGAAACGCCATGACCGCCACCACCGAACCCCTCGTCCTCGACCTCGTGGAATATGTCGCGGCCCGCCCGCGCCCCTATGCCGAGGCGATCGACGCGTGGCGCACATCCTGCCCCCGCCTGACGGTGTGGGAGGAGGCGTCGGAGCGCGGGCTGATCCGCTGCCATGCCGAGCCCGATGGCAGCCTGCTGGTCGCGGCGACGGCGGATGGGCGCGCGGCGCTGGCGGCCGCCGGCCGGCTCAGCGCCACAGCGCCACGCTGATCCAGCCGATCGCCAGCACCGCCGCGAGGGAGGGCGCGAGCAGCCGCCACAGCGCCGCCTGCCGCGTGCCATCCGCCAGCAGGCCGCAGACCAGCGCCGTCACCGCGAAGGACATGCCCGCCCCCGCCGCGCCGGCGAAGTTGTGCAGCGCCGGGGCGAGCATCTCCGGCAGGCCCGCGGCGCGGCCCAGCGCGGCCTGCACCGGCATCAAGGCCGCGTTCGACCCCACATTGCTGCCCGTCACCATCCCCGAGAGCAGCCCGAGCGGCGGCACGAGATAGGGCGCCGCGGGCCCGAGCGCCGCGGCGGCGGCGCCCGCCAGCGCACCCGCCACCCCCGCCCCCGCCAGCCAGCGCGCCAGCACCACGTACAGCAGCATCGCCAACGCCGGCCGCCAGGCGCGCCACAGCGCGCCGCGCGCCCGCGCCGCGCCATCCGCCCGGCGCAGCAGCAGCGCCCCGGCCACCACCCACAGCACGACGGCGACATGGGTGGCGGGGAAGCCCGGCAGGTCGGGGAAGGGCGCCCAGGCCGGCGCGCGCGCCCAGCCGCGCGCCAGCAGCAGCGCCGCGGTCAGGCCCAGATAGGGGGACATCGCCACCCCCGCCCGCCGCCAGCCCTCCGCGCCCCGTGGCGGGTCGAGCCGCCAGAGCGCGAGGAGCAGCGGCAGGCCCGTCGCCAGGATTCCCGCGACCTCGAAGGGGAACAGCGCGTGGGACGCCACGAGCAGCGCCGCGACGACGACGAGGAAGGCGGTCTGCGCCAGCCGCTCCGCCGCCGGCACCGCCACCCCGGCCGCGGCGCAGAGCCGCCACAGCACCGGGCCCAGCAGCGGCAGCCAGGCGGCGTTGGGCCAGGCCGTCGCGGCGGCGACCGCCTGCGCCGGCAGCCCGATCAGCGCGGCGCCCAGCGCCGTGCCGGGGCCGAGCCCGCCCCAGGGCACCAGCACCAGCGCCAGCAGCGCCATCGCCCCCGCCGGCGCCCCGCCGAGCCCCATGCCGCGCAGCGCCGACAGGGCGAAGACCGCGCCGACGGCAAAGCCCGTGACGCTTTCCATGAAGCCGCCCATCAGCAGGGTGGCGACGAAGATGCGTCGCGGCGCGGCCGGCGCCGCGCGGGCCGGTTCCTCGCGCGCGAGGGAGGCATGGAACAGCAGCCCGCCGGTGACCACCCCGATCGGCTTCGCCGCGAGGAAGGCGCCGCGCGCCGTCTCCTCCGCCAGGAAGGCCAGCGGCGCGGTGCCGCCGGGCAGCGACAGCAGCACGCCCGGCACCGCCGCGGCCAGCGCGGCCAGCACCGCCGGCACCGGCCCCGCCCGCCCCGACAGCAGCAGCGCGACCAGCAGCAGCAGCGGCGCGGCCTGGAGGATCAGCAGCATCGCCCCATCCTTGCTATCCGGGAACGGCGCCGGCAAGTTGCCGCCCCATGGACGATGCCGTGCTCTACGCCGCCTATGGCAGCAACCTCGACCCGGCCCGGATGCTGTCCCGCTGCGCGGGGGCCGAGGCGGCGGCGACCGGCAGCCTCGAGAACTGGCGACTCGTGCTGAACCTGAGGGCGAGCATCGTGCCCGAGACCGGCGCGCGCACGCCGGTCGCGATCTGGCGCATCCCGCTGTCCGAACTCCCCGCCCTCGATGCGGCGGAGGGCTATGCCGAGGGCAGGCCGGAGGCGATGAACACCTATGCCCGCGTCAGCCTGCCCGTGGCGGTGGCAGGGAATGAGCGGTTCATCTGCTACACCTATGTCGAGGCCCGCCACCGCCCCGGCCCGCCAGATGCCGCCTATGTCCGCCACCTGCGCGACGGCTACGCGCATTTCGGCTTCGACGCCGCGGCGCTGCAAGCCGCGCTGTCGCCCTGGCGCGCGACGGGCTGAACGGCGTGCCGGGCGGCGGCCGACGTCATCGCCGCCGCGCTTCCGCCACCGTCACCGCCAGCGCGCCGCCCAGGATGACGGCGGCGCCGAGCCAGCCCCAGGCATCCGGCGCCTCGCCGAAGACGAACCAGCCGAAGGCCGCGACCGCCAGCAGGCGCAGATACTGGAAGGGCGCGATCGCGCTCGCCTCCCCGGTGCGGAGCGCGTCGGTCACCATCCAGATGATGCCCGGCGCGATCAGGCCGAAACTGGCCAGCAGCAGCCAGTCGCCGGCCGAAAGCGGCACCCAGGCCGCGGCCGCGAAGGGCAGGGCGCCCGCCGTGGTGACGATGCCGACCCAGGCGATGACGGTGCGCGTGCTCTCCGTTGCGGTCAGGACGCGGCTGGTCAGCGTGATGCCGCACCAGGCGACCGCGGCGCCCACCGCCGCGAGGGCGCCGAGCGTGTCGATCTGCGCGCCCGGCCGCAGCATCACCGCGACCCCCACCAGCCCTGCCAGCGTCCCCGCCCAGCGCCAGCGGTCCACCTTCTCCCCCAGCACCGGGCCGGCGAGGAGGGTGGTGAACATCACGTTGGTGAAGGACAGCACCGTCCCTGTCGCGAGGTCGAGCCGCGTGAAGGAGAAGTAGTAGAGCGCCCAGGTGACCAGCGAACAGGCGCCGCGGAACAGGTGCAGCGCCAGCCGCCGCGTGCGGAACACCGCGACGCCGCTTGCCGCGATGGTGGGCGCCACCCAGACGAGCTGCCCGGCCGCGCGCGCGGCCACCTGCACCTCGGTCGGCACGCCGCGCGCCGACAGCCAGCGGATGAACAGTAGCTCCACCGCGAACAGCATCGCCGCGCCGGTCATCAGCGCGGCGCCGCGCAGGTTATCGTTCCTGTTCATCCCGTGCGGCGCATTGACGCGGCGTCTGTCCCGGCTAGCGTGGGCCGCAGGTTGGGGCGGCGCCGGGCAACGGCGCAAGCGCCCCGGGCGCATGGGCGGGTTGCGCCCTTGCGGAACGGAAGGGACGGGCAGCTTGGCGAAGGAAGCGGAACAGGCGCAGGCGCGGGACGCGGTGGACCGCGGCCCCATCCTCATCTGGGGGGCGGGCGCCATCGGCGGGACGGTCGGCGCGCACCTTGTCCGCGCGCGGCATGCGGTGGTGTTCTGCGACATCGTGGGGGACCATGTGGCCGCCATCTCGGACCCGGCGCGGGGGCTCGCCATCGAAGGGCCCGTCGCGCAGCTGAAGGTGGTCGCCCCCGCAGTGACGCCCGATGCGGTGAAGGGCACGTTCCGCCGCATCTTCCTCTGCGTGAAGACGCATGAGACGGAGGCCGCCTGCCGGCAGCTGCTGCCGCATCTGGCGCCCGACGGCTACGTGCTGTCGCTGCAGAACGGCCTGTGCGAGCGCACCATCGCCGAGGTCTGCGGCGCGGCGCGCACCATGGGCGCCTTCGTCAATTTCGGCGCGGACTGGCTGGAGCCGGGCCGCATCCTCTACGGCAACCGCGGCGCCGTGGTGGTGGGAGAGCTGGACGGTGCGGCGACCCCGCGCGCCGCGGCGCTGCACGCCCTGCTGCGCGACACCTTCGAACCCGACGCGGTGCTGACGCCCAACATCTGGGGCTTCCTGTGGGGCAAGCTCGCCTATTCCTCGCTGCTCTACATGCAGGGGCTCGCCGAGGCCGGCATCGCCGACACGCTGGCGCGACCCGAACTTCTGCCGCTGATCCGCGCGCTCTGCACCGAGGTGCTGGAGGTGGCGCGGGCGGACGGCGTCGCGCCGCTCGGCTTCAACGGCTTCGACCCCGCCGCCTTCCGCGCCGGCGCCGGCGAACAGGCGGCGCGCGAATCGGTCGCCGCGCTGGTCGCCTTCAACCGGCCCAACGCGAAGACCCACAGCGGCATCTGGCGCGACCTCTGGGTGCGCCGCCGCGCGACGCCGGCGGATGCGCAGATCGGCGCGGTGCTGCCGGTGGCGCGGGCGCATGGCATGGCCTGCCCGACGCTGGAGCGCCTGATCGCCATGATCCACCAATGCGAGCGCGGCGAGCGCCCGATGTCCGACGACAACCTGCTGGAGCTGATGCGCGGATGAACATCCGATTCGACGGGGTGACGGTGGCCGTCACCGGCGCGGGCCACGGCTTCGGCCGCGCCATCGCGCAGGGCTTCGCCGCGCTCGGCGCGCGCGTCTTCGCCTGCGACCTCTCGGCCGCCGAACTGGAGGAGACGGCGCGCGGCGGGGCCGGCATCGCGACGCAGGCCTTCGACCTGACGGCGAAGGGCGCCGCCGCCGGCTGGATCCGCGGGATCGAGGCTGCGACGGGCGGGCCCGTCGGCGTGCTGGTCTGCAACGCCGGCGGCGTGCGCGGGCAGGTGATGCGCCCGGTGGAGGAGGTGCCGGAGGAGGACTGGCACGCGATCTTCGACATCAACGCCCATGCCGCCTTCAACCTGGCGCGCGCGGTCGCGCCGGGGATGAAGCGGGCCGGCGCGGGGCGGATCGTCACCATCAGCAGCGGCGCCGGACTCAAGCCCAGCCGCACCGGCATCCAGGCCTATTGCGCGGCGAAGCACGCGCTGGTCGGGCTGACGAAGCAGCTTTCGCGCGAACTGGGGCCGCACGGCATCACGGTGAATTCCGTGGCGCCCGGCTTCGTCCTGTCCAACCCCGCTTCCATCGCGCAGTTCGAAAGCTATGGCGAGGCCGGGAAGAAGGCGATGATCGAGGGCATCGCGATGCGCCGGCTCGGCCGGGTGGAGGACATCGCGAACGGCGTGCTGTTCTTCGCATCCCCCCAGGCCGGCTGGATCACCGGGCAGATCCTGTCGGTGGATGGGGGAAGCTGACGCCAGGCGCCGGGCCTTCCCGGCCAGCGCCGCGCGGCGCCGTTCCGCCCGGCGCCGAATCTGTCTAGGATCGGCCGATGCACGATGCCGCGCCACCGCCCATGCCGGATGCGCAGCAGCCCAGGGTGCGCCCCCCGCCGCTGCGGCGGCGCGCCTTCTGGCCCCTCTGGGCCGCCTCGGTCACGCTGCCGCTCGCGCTGCTGGCCGGCGCGGCGGTCTTCGCATGGGACCGCATCCAGGATGCCGCGCGCGCCGACCTGCGCAGCAGCGTGGACATCCTCCACGAACATGCCCGCCGCGCCTTCGAGACGCAGGACACGCTGCTCGGGACCCTCCAGTGGCACACGCGCGGCCTGTCCTGGGCCGAGATCGCGGCCAGCGCGGAGCTGGCGGAGATGCTGCGCCACCTGGGGGATGTCGCGCCCGGCACGGGCAACATGGGCATGGTGGCGCCGGACGGGCGGGTGGCGCAGATCGGCGCCTCGCCCTTCCCGCCGCCACCGATCGACTTCTCCGACCGCGACTATGTGCGCCACCAGCAGGGCGCCGAGGCAGGGCCCTTCGTCTCGGGGCCGCTCACCGGCCGGCTCACCGGGCGTCCGGCCTTCAATTATTCCCGCCCGCGCCTCGGGCCGGACGGGCGGCCGGATGGCGGCACGCTCTGGACCACCTTCCGCCCGCGCGCCTTCGGCGCCGTCTACGAAGCCCATGCCGCCGGGACGCAGGACGAGATCATGCTGCTGCGCAGCACGGACGGCCTGGTGCTGGCCAGCCATCCGGAGATGCCGCCCGGCACCATCGGCCCCGCCTTCCCGCGTCAGCCCACGCCCCGCGCCCGTGGCGAGATGGCCTTTGTCGAGGCCCCGTCGCCCGCCGACGGCGAACGCCGGCTCTACGCCGCGCGCGTCCTGCCGGGCATGCCGGTGATGGTGGCGCAGGGCCTGCACCCGGACGGGCCCGCCTCCGAATGGCGGAGGGAGATGGCGGGCATGTCGGCCGTGGCCGCCACCGCGATGCTGGTGCTCCTGTGGCTGACCTGGCTGGTCCGCAGCAGCGCCCGGGCGGAGGCCCTGGCCCTGGCGCGCGGACGGGCCGAGGCGGAGCGCCGCGCCGAGGCCGAGGCCGCTTTGCGCCAGCGCCAACGCCTCGGCGTGCTGGGGGAGGTCGCGGCCGGCGTCGCGCATGACTTCCGCAACACGGTCCAGGCCGTGCAGGGGGGCGTGGTGCTGGCGCGCAAGGCGGTCGATGCGGGGGATGCGGACCGGGCGCGCAGCCTGCTGGCGATGGTGTCCGAGGCCGCCGGCCGCGGCGCGGCCCTGACCGAGCGAATGCTGCGGTTGGCCCGGCGCGAGGAGCCGGCGGAAGCCGGCCGCCCCGCCGGCAGCCTCAACCCCGCCGCGGTGCTCACCGCCGCGGCCGAGCTGCTCAGCCGCACCCTGCCGCCCGGCTATCCTGTGACGCTCGAGATCCGCCGCGAAGGGCTGCCCGCCCGCGTGAATGGCGACGCGACGGAGCTGGAGGCAGCGGTGCTGAACCTGGCGCTCAATGCGCGCGATGCCATGCCGGACGGCGGGAGCATCGCGATCCGGCTTGATGCGGGGGCGGGGGGCGCGGCAGGGGACGGGCCCAGCCCCGCCGAGGCCCGCATCACCGTGACCGACAGCGGCACGGGGATGGACGAGGAGACGCTGAAGCGCGTCAGCGAACCCTTCTTCACCACCAAGGCGCCGGGCAAGGGCACCGGGCTGGGCCTCGCCTCGGTCCGTGCCTTCGTGCTCCGGGCCGGCGGCAGCCTGCGGGTCGAGAGCGATGGCCCCGGGCGGGGCAGTTCCGTCACGCTCCGGCTGCCGGCGGCAACCCCGCCCGCGGGCTGAAGGCGCGGCGCCTACCTCACGCCCGGGAAGGCCCGCGCGGCGCGCTCCTCCGCCTCCATCTGGCGGCGGCGGGCATCGGCCATCCGCGCCTCATGCGCCGCCATGCTGTCCGGGGACCGGCCGGCCTGCGGGCCGGTGCCGGTACGCGTGCGCCGCGTCGCCTGGCCGGCCTCGGCCTGCGCGCGGTGCTGCGCGACGCGGCGCTGCTGCTGCTGGGCCTGCTGGCGCTGCGCCGCCTGCGACTGGCGGCGCAGCTGCTGCGTGCGGGTCTGCGGCGCCTGCGGCGTGGTCGCCTGCAGCGACGCGGCGGGCGCACCCGGCGCGTTGTGCAGGTCCTGGCGCATGTCTGGCCGCTGGCCGTGGATCTGCCCGGCCCCCATGCCCGTCATCGGGTTCGACTGGGCCGTCGCCAGCCCCGGAAGCCCCAGCCCCAGCGAGAAAGCCAGCGCCATGCCAGCCATGAACCTCATGCCCCGCACTCCCGTCCGTCATGCCGAAGCCGGACCATAACGCGAGGCGCGCGGACTGGGCAGCCCGTCCGTTCCGATCGCGGCATGAGGCGCTGTCTCTGGCGTGTCAGGCGAGCGTCGCCAGCAGCCCCGCCATCAGCCGCGCGCGCGGCACCAGCGTGCCGACCACGATGTGCTCGTCGAGCGTGTGGGCGCCCGCCCCGCCGACTCCGAGCCCGTCGAGCGTCGGGATGCCCATCGCGCCGGTGAAGTTGCCGTCCGACCCGCCGCCCGAGGACTGGTGGGAGATGTCGAAGCCGATGGCGCGGGCCAGGGTGCGGGCGTGGTCGTACAGCGCCATCACCCCCGCATCCGGTTCCCAGACCGGGCGGGTGACGCCGCGCCTGACCTCGAGCTGCACGTCGGGCACGGAGGACTGGAGCGCCAGCATCCGCCCCACCCCCGCATCCAGGTCCGCCTGGCGCTTGGCCATGGACAGCACCTCCAGGTCGCAATGGGTGGCGACGCAGTTCACCCATTGCCCGCCGCGGATGACGCCGGCCGAGAAGGTGCAGTCCTCCGTCGTCATCGCCTCGATCGCCAGCACCTGGCGGCACATCTCGCGGATGGCGCTGCGCCCTTCGGACAGCGTCCAGCCGGCATGGCTGGGCCTGCCGGTGGCGCGCAGGTTGAAGCGGGCGATGGCGTAGCGGCCGCTGACCACGCCGCCATCCGGCCGCGCCGGTTCCGGCACCAGCACGAAGCGGGCGCGGGCGGCCTCCGCCTCGATCAGGTCGCGCGTCGAGGGGCTGCCGACCTCCTCGTCGCCCGTCAGCAGGAAGGTGACGGGCAGCGGCGTGGACAGGCCGGCGCGCAGGATCTGGCGCATCGCCTCCACCGCCAGGTAGGTGCCGCCCTTCATGTCGAAGATGCCGGGGCCGCGCACCGTGCCGCCATCCCGGCGCCAGGGCAGCCTTTCCAGCGTGCCGACGGGATGGACGGTGTCGAGATGCGCCATCACCAGCACGCCCGGCGCGGCATCGCCCGCCGGATGGGGGAAGCGGGCGCGCACGCAATCCCCGAAGCCCATCCGGCCGGGGATGCGCTCCACCCGCGCGCCGAGCAGCGCGAGTTCCCGCCCCGCCAGCGTCATCATCCGGCCGACCGCGGCGGCGTCGAAGGTCGGGCTCTCGCATTCCACCCAGGGGCGCAGCCCCGCCAGGATCGCCTCCGTGTCGAAGGGCAGGTCGAGGGCGGGGTGGCGGGTGGTGGCGGCGTCCATGCGGCGGCTCCGGACTGGTCCGCGCCAGCCTGCGCAAGCCCCGGCGGCTCGGCAAGGGGGGCGCCTGCCGCCCCGGTATACCGGCCCCCCCGCGGGCTGGTAGCCTGGGGCGGATGAGTGACACCCCCCCGACCTTCCGTCCGCGCCTCGCCCCCCAGGCCGGCCCGGCCGCCTGGAGGGCCAGCGAATTGCGGCCCTCCGACTGGATGATCCCCCTCGGCGCCGAGGATGCGGCGGAGCTGGAGGCGGCGCTCGCCGCGCTTGGCGGCCGCGCCCCCGCCGCCGCGGCCGAGGTGCCGCTGCCGCGGCTCGGCGCCGTGCTGCGCCAGGCGGCCACCAGGCTCGACACCGGGCGCGGCTTGGCGCTGCTGCGCGGCCTGCCGATCGACCGGCTGGGCGAGGCGTTGCAGGAGCCGCTGCTGACCGCGCTCGGCGTCCATCTCGGCCGCGCCGTGCCGCAGGGGACGCAGGGGGAGGTGGTGACGCGTCTGGCCAGCCCTGCTTCCGGCGCCGCGCGCTGGCGCTTCCATGCGGACGCGGCCGATGCGGTCGCGCTGCTGGTGCTGCGCCAGCCGCCCGATGTCGACCCGGTGATGCTGGTCGCCGCCGCGGCGGTGCAGAACGAGATGCTGAAGCGCGACCGCGCCGCGCTGGAGGTGCTGCACCGGCCGCTGCCGCATGTGGTCCCCGCCGCGCCGGGGGCGCCGCCGCGCGTCGCCGACCTGCCGGTGTTCAGCACCGCGTCGGGCGCCTTCGTCGGCCGCTACGCCCGCGACGCGATCGAGGCGGCGCAGCGCCTGCCCGAGACGCCGCGCCTGACCGCGGCGCAGGTCGAGGCGCTGGACCTGCTGGACGCGATCTGCGCCGAACCCGGACTTGCGCTGCGGATGGAGGTGCGGCCGGGCGACGTGCTGCTGTTCAACCCCCTGCAGGTCTGGAAGCGCCGCGCCGAGATGGCCGAGGGTGCGGAAGCCGAGGCGACGCGCGTCGCGCTGCGGCTGCTGCTGGTCACGCCGACCTCCCGCGCGCTGCCGCAGGGCCTCGTGCAGCTCGGCGCGGCGGAGGAAGGCGGCGCGCGCGGGGGCGCGACGGTGGCGGGCGGCATGGTCGGCGGCTGATTCGCCGCTCAGGCGATTCCGCCTCGGCGGATCAGGCGCTAGGCTGCGCGCATGCGCATCCTCGTCGCCAACGCCAACACCACCGAAGCCATCACCGAGGCCTGCGTCGCCGCCGCGCGCGCCGCCGCCGCGCCCGGCACCGTGATCCTCGGCGCCACGCCCGCCTTCGGGCCGCGCGTGATCTCGACGCGGGCGGAGAACGCCATCGCCGCGCATGCGCTGCTGGAGACGCTGGCCGCGCATGCGGGCCGCGTCGATGCGGTGGTGCTGGCGGTCAGCCACGACACCGCGCTCGACGCCGCGCGGCAGCTGATGCCCTGCCCCGTGGTGGGGATGACGGAAGCCGCATGCCTGACCGCCTGCACCCTGGGCGGGCGCTTCGCCATCCTCACCCTCGGCCAGGCGGTGCCGTACGAGGAACTGGTCGCGCGCCACGGCCTTGCCGCGCGCTGCGCGGGCGTCACGGGCCTGCCGATCACCCCGCCGCAGGTGCTGGAGGACCCCGCCGCGGCGCGGCGCGCCCTGCTCGGCGCGGTGGAGGCGCTGGCCGAGCGTGCGGATGCCGTCGTGCTCGCCGGCGCCGTGCTGGCGGGGATGGACCGCGTGCTGCAGCCGCAGGCGCGGCTGCCGCTGCTCGACGGCATCGCCTGCGCGGTGAAGCTGTCGGAGATGCTGGTCGCGCTCGGCCTGCCGAAGCCCGCCGCCGGCAGCCATGCCGCCCCCCGCGGGCGGGAGGCGATCGGGCTCGCCGCGCCGCTGGCGGCGCTGCTGCGCGGAAACTGACCGCCCCCGCCTCACGTTCCACCGCCGGTCTGGAGGAACGGCGATGCGGCTTGGTGGCGGACGGGAAAGCCGGAACGTGGAGGACCGCCGCGGCGGCGGCGGCGGGTTCGGGCGCGGCGGCCTTGCGGTCGGCGGCGGGATCGGCGGGGTGGTGCTGGCGCTGCTCGCGCTGTTCCTCGGCGTCGATCCCGGCGTGATCATGTCCGGCGACCCGGGCGGCGCGCCGCCGGCCGCGCAGGGCGGCGGCGGCCCGGCGCGCCAGCCGCCGGCCGATGATCCCGCGGCCCGCTTCGTCTCGCGCGTGCTCGCCGAGACGGAGGATGTCTGGACGCCGGCCTTCGAGCAGATCGGCCGCCGCTACGAGGCGCCGCGGCTCGTGCTGTTCTCGGGCGCGGTGCAGAGCGGCTGCGGCGTCGCGGAATCGCAGGTCGGCCCCTTCTACTGCCCGCCCGACCGGCGCGTGTACATCGACCTCGAATTCCTCGCCGACATGCAGCGGCGGCTCGGCGCCACCGGCGACTTCGCGGCCGCCTACGTCATCGCGCATGAGGTCGGGCATCATGTGCAGAACCAGCTCGGCGTGCTCGGCCGCGTGGAGAGCCTGAAGCGCCGCGCGGGCGAGCGGGAGAGCAACGCGCTGCAGGTCCGCGTCGAGCTGCAGGCGGATTGCCTGGCCGGCGTCTGGGCCCGCCGCGCTCAGGAAGCGCGGCAGATCCTGGAGGATGGCGACATCGAGGAAGGGCTGAACGCCGCCGCCGCGGTCGGCGACGACCGGCTGCAGCGCCGCGCCCGCGGCACGGTGGTGCCGGAGAGCTTCACCCATGGCAGCTCCGCCCAGCGCGTGCGCTGGTTCCGCAACGGGCTCGAAAGCGGGCGGATCGAGGCCTGCGACACCTTCGGCGCGCAGCAGCTCTAGCCCGCGATCGTCCTGAGTGGGCACGCCGCAGGCGGGCATACGAAGGGCGGGAATCGCCAGGCCAAAGGGCGCTGCCCCCGCCCCCCTGGCCAGCCGGGTCGTCCCGACCCTAGGCTCGGCCCATGCCGCGCATCGCCGTCGCCCGCCTCTGGTTCGAGGGCAACTCCTTCACCCCGGTCCCGACCGGGCTGGCCGAATTCCACGCCCGCGAATGGGTGGCGGGGCCGGAGGCGCTGGCGCGCTATGCCGGCACCGCCACCGAACTCGGCGGGCTCGGCGCCTTCCTCGCCGGCCGGCCGGGCTGGCGGGCGGAGGTGCTGCGCTGCGCGGCCGCGCAGCCCGGCGGCAAGATGACCGCCGAGGCCTACGATGCCTGGATCGCCGAGGTGCTGGCAGGCCTGCGCGCCGGCGCGCCCTGGGATGGCGTCTATCTCTCGCTGCACGGCGCCTGCGTGACGGAGGACGACGCGGAGGCGGACCTCACCACCCTGCGGCGGGTGCGCGCCGCGATCGGCGCGGTGCCGCTCGTCGCCAGCTTCGACTTCCACGGCAACATGGCGGAGGAGATGGCGACGCTGCTGGACGGCGCGAGCGTCTACCGCACCTATCCGCATGTCGACATGGACGCGACGGCGACGCGCGCGCTGGCGCTGCTGGAAGGCGCGATGGCCGGGCAGCGGCTGCACGGCGCCATCGCGAAGCGCCCCTTCGTGCTGCATTCCTTCCAGATGCGCTCCGCCGAGGGGCCGATGGCGGAGGTCTGGGCGGAAGCCGCGCGGCTGCAATCCGGCGCGGTGGCGGAAGCCGCGCCCTTCGGCGGCTTCGCCTGGGGCGACAGCCCCCATGCCGGCCCCTGCGGCATGGCCTGGGCGACGGAACCCGCTGCGGCGCGCGACGCCGCCGAGGCGGTGGCCGCAGCGATCGAGGCGCGCCGCGCCCGATTCGTCGTCTCGCTCCCCGCACCGGCGGAGGCGCTGGCCCGTGCGCTCGCTGCGCCGCCCGGCCTCGTCGCGCTGCTGGACCCCGCGGACAACCCGCTGTCCGGCGGCGTCGCGGACACGCCGGCGCTGCTGCGGCTGCTGGTGGAGGCTGCGCCGCCGGTGCCGACGGTCTTCGCCTTCCTGCACGACGCGGCCGCGGTGGCGCGCGCGCGGGCGGCTGGGCAGGGGGCATCGGCGTGCTTCGCGCTCGGCGGCCGCACCACCGACACCTTCGGCCCGCCGGTCGAGGTGACGGCGGCGGTCGAGCGACTGACGGAAGGGCGCTTCGCCAACACCGGCCCGATGGAGCGCGGCGCGCCGGTCGATCTTGGCCCGACGGCGGTGCTGCGGGTGGGGGAATGGCTGCGCGTCATCGTCACCAGCCGGAAGGAGGCGGCGGTCGATCCCGCCTTCTTCGAACTGCACGGCATCGACCTCGGCGCGACGCGGCTGCTGGCCAACAAGGCGAAGAACCACTTCCGCGCGGCTTTCGCGGGGCGCTGCGCCGCGATTGTCGAATGCGACTGCCCCGGCCCCGCCGCGCTTGCGCTCGGCACGCTGCCCTTCCGCTTCGTCCCCGCCGCGGCGCGGACCGGCATCGCTTGACGAAGGTGGGGCCTGGGCGCGGCTACCCGGCATCCGCGGGCACCCAAGGCGATGCCGACGGTCATCGGACATGACCGTCGGCAGGAAGGCACGAAGGGTGGTGCCGTTCAGTCCAGCCGCGCGCCGGACAGGCGGACCACCTCGCGCCACTTCTCGTTCTCCTCGCGGATGAACGCCTCGAACTCGGCCGGGCCCAGCGGCCGCGGCTCGGCGCCGATCTCGCGCTGGCGGGCGATGACGGCGGGATCGCGGGAGATCTCGACGATGGCGCCGGCATAACGTTGGAAGGCCGCCTGCGGCATGCGCGCGGGGGCCTGCACGCCGAACCAGGCCACCGCCTCGAAGCCGGGGATGCCGCTCTCGATCACCGTCGGCACCTCGGGGAAGGAGAACCAGCGATCGCGCGAGGTGACGGCGAGCAGCCGCATCCGCCCGTCGCGGATATGGGGGATGTAGGCGGGCAGGTTGTCCACCGCGACCTGGAGGTTGCCCGAGATCAGGTCCGGCACCACGCCGCCGGTGCCGCGATAGGGAACATGGGTCAGGTCGATGCCCGCGCGCACCTTCAGGTATTCGCCCGACATGTGCCCCGAGGTGCCGTTGCCCGGCGTGCCGTAGTTCAGGCGGCCCGGATTGGCCTTCGCATAGGCGACGAGTTCCGCGAAGGTCCGGGCGGGCACGTTCGGATTCACCACCACGCCGTTGGCCACCAGGTTCACCAGCGCCACCGCCGCCAGGTCCTCCTGCCGGTAGGGCATGCGGCTGTAGAGGAACTGGTTGATGCTGGCGGTGCCGATGGTGCACATCAGCAGCGTGTGGCCATCCGGGTCGGCCCGCGCCACCATCTCCGCCCCCACATTGCCGCCGGCTCCCGGGCGGTTGTCCACCACGACGGGCTGGCCGAGGATCGGGCCGAGGCGTTCGGCGATCAGCCGGGCGGTGAGGTCGGTGGCGCCGCCGCCCTGGAAGGGCACGACGAGCCGCACGGGACGGGTCGGCGCCCAGGCCTGGGCCAGGCCCTGGGCGGCGAAGGGAAGGGCAAGCGCGGTGCCGAGCAGCGCGCGGCGGCGGAACGTCATCGACGTGGTCTCCCTGTTGTGAAGTCCTGGGGGCGGCGCGTCACGCCGCCACCGCGCTCCGCCCCGGCATGGCGCCGCCGCGCAGCGCGCCGGCGCGGACATCGCCCCATTGCCCCGCATGGCCCGCCGGCAGCGCGCGGCTGATCGGGCTGGCGAGCCAGATCCGCAGCAGCACCCGCCGCGCCCCCGCCGTCGCGTCATCCGCATAGGCCGTGCGGCCGTGATAGGTGACGTGCTGGTTCATCAGCTGGATCTGCCCCGGCTCGAAGGGCATCTCCACGCAGAGCTCCTCCGCCAGCGCGGCCAGGGTGTCCATCGCCTCCACCTGGCGCGCCGTCAGCGGCGGCACGCCGGGCATGCCCTGCGCCATCTCGACATAGGTGCGGCTGTACTGGCTGGTGAAGGCGCCGTCCGGCCCGCGCGCGAAGACCGGCATGGGGAAGGGGCGGCTGGCCATGCCCTCCCCCTCCTCGTCGGCCGGGCGAGCGCGCCAGAACTCCCCGTGCAGCACCTCCAGCAGGTCGGGCCGGCGGCGCGCCATCTCGTCCTGGACCGCCACCGTGGAGACGATGCGCGAGACGCCGCCCGCGATGCCGTTCGACGCGCAGAGCAGGGCGAGCAGGTCGCACTTGTCCGTGTGGAAGCGCAGCGGCCCGGTGGACCGGCTGCGCGCGCGCGCCGACCCGCTGGCCACCGCCGCGCCCATCCCCGTCTCGTCCTTCACCTCGGCCAGCACCTCGCCGGTGGTGTTCTGGGGCAGCGGCGTGCCGAGATGGCACATCAGCCCCCAGAAGACCCGCCGGAGATCGTCGGCCGGGTAGCGGGCGGGATCGAGCCCGGTGAGCCGCACCAGGCCCCGCCCGTGCTCCAGCTCCTCCGCCACGGCGCGCAGGAAGGCGGCGGTCGCGGGCAGCGGGAAGTGGCGCGCATCGAAGCGCGGCACCCCCCGCGCGCCGAGCCCGGCCAGCGCCGCGTCGATCTCCGCCAGCGCGTCCCCGGGCAGCGCCATCACCCACGACCGGTCGGCCGCCAGCTCCGCGCCCGTCCAGGCGGCGGGGCCGCCGATGATGCCCGGCACGGCGCCGCTCAATCCGCCGTCGCGCCGGACCGCCGCACGACATCGCCCCACTTGGCGATCTCGGCGCGGATGAAGGCGTCGAAGGACTCGGGGCTGGTGCCGCCATCGGGCGTCAGGTTCGGCGCCATGCCGCCGAGATCGGCGAGCCGCCGCTGCATGTCCGGCTCCCGGATGATCTGGTTCAGCTCGTCGGAATAGCGGGCCAGGATGGCGCGCGGGGTGCGGGCCGGGGCCTGCAGGCCGAACCAGGCGGTCGCCTCCACGCCGGGCAGGCCTTCCTCCGCCGTGGTCGGCACTTCCGGCATGGCGGGGGACCTTTCGCGCGTGGTCACCGCCAGGGGCCGCAGCCGCCCTTCCCGCAGGTGGCCGATGACCGAGGGCAGGTTGTCCACCCCCACCTCCACCCGGCCGGCGATCGCCTCCTGCATCATCGGGCCGGCGCCGCGGAAGGGGACGTGGGTCATGTCGATCCCGGCTTCGAGCTTCAGCAGCTCCCCCGTCATGTGCAGCGAGGTGCCGGCGCCGGAGGAGCCGATGTTGAGCTTGCCCGGATTGGCCTTCGCATGGGCCACGAGCTCGCGCAGCGAGCGGACGGGGAGGGAGGGCGAGACGAAGATGGCGTTCGGCACCCGGATCATCAGCCCGACCGCGGCCAGGTCCTCGGGCTTGATCGGCATGCGCGGGCCATACAGCGAATAGTTGATCGCGCCGCCGCTGATGGTCTGCATCAGCAGCGTGTGACCATCCGGCTCGGATTGCGCGACCACCTGGTTGCCGATGTTGCCGCCCGCGCCCGGCCGGTTCTCCACCACCACCTGCTGGCCGATCCGGCGGCCGAGCGGTTCGGCCAGCAGCCGCGCCGCGATGTCGGTGGTGCCGGCGGGCGTGAAGCCCACCACGATGCGGACGGGACGGGACGGCGCCCAGCCCTGCGCCCGGGCGCCCGCGGGCAGCAGGGCGGGGGAGGCGAGCGTGGCGAGCAGCAGGGCGCGGCGGCGCGGACCGG
This sequence comes from Falsiroseomonas sp. CW058, assembly GCF_050563535.1. Lineage (NCBI taxonomy): Bacteria > Pseudomonadati > Pseudomonadota > Alphaproteobacteria > Acetobacterales > Roseomonadaceae > Falsiroseomonas > Falsiroseomonas sp. CW058. The sequence goes on along the minus strand of NZ_JBNXUO010000015.1, from coordinate 10,886 downwards.
CGGCCATCGAGGGGGGCAGCATCGTCATGGCGTCGTCTCCTCCATCGGTGCGGGAACTCTAGCCCGGTTCGTCCGCTTCCCTGCCGTTCCTGCCGCAACATGGCTGCGGCTTGCAAGCGGGCGGGTTTTTCGCGAGTCCTGTGGGGCGGATCTCCACCGTCCCGCGGGACGAAGGGGGCGCGGGAGGCGGAAGGGGCCCGGCGGGATGCAGTTCATCAGGCTCTACGGGCGTGTGCTGGCGCTGTTGGCGCCGGATCGCTGGGTGGCGGTCGGGCTCGCCTTCGCGGCGCTGGCCCTCGCCGGGCTCTCCTTCCTGGAGCCGGTGCTGTTCGGCCGCGTGATCGACCTGCTGTCGCGGTCCGAGCGGCTGAGCGAGTCGGCGCTCTGGACGGAAGCCATCGCGCTGCTCGCGCTCTGGGCCGCGGTCGGGCTCTCGGGCATCGGCGCCAATGTCGCGGTCGCGCTGTTGTCGGACCGCATGGCGCACCGCAACCGGCTGGTCGTGATGGGGCGGTATTTCGAGCACGTCCTCTCGCTCCCGCTGTCCTTCCACGGCGACACCCAGTCGGGGCGGCTGATGAAGGTGATGCTGGTGGGGTCGGACAACCTGTTCGGGCTCTGGCTGTCCTTCTTCCGCGACCACCTGACTACCTTCATCGCGGCCCTGGTGCTGCTGCCGCTGACGCTGATCCTGAACTGGCGGCTGGGCCTGCTGCTGATCGGGCTGGTGATCCTGTTCGCCCTCGTCTCCGCCTGGGTGATCCGCAAGACCGAGGCGGCGCAGGGCAAGGTGGAGGACCTGCACACCCGGCTGGCCGGCAACGCGCAGGACGCGCTGTCCAACGTCGTCGTCGTGCAGTCCTTCTCGCGCCTGAATTCCGAGGCGCGGCTGTTCGGCGACATCGTGCGCCAGGTGCTGGACCACCAGTTCCCGGTGCTGAACTGGTGGGCGGTCGTCGCGGTGCTGACCCGCGCCGCCGCGACCGTCACCGTGATCGCGATCTTCGTCCTCGGCACCGTGCTGCATGTCCGCGGCCAGGCGACGGTGGGGGACATCGTCTCCTTCATGGGCTTCGCCACGCTGCTGATCGGCCGGCTGGAAGGCGCGGTGGGCTTCGTGTCCCGCCTGGTGTTCCAGATGCCGTCGCTGCAGGAATTCTTCAACGTGATGGATGCCCGCTCCTCGGTGCCCGAGAAGCCGGATGCGCGCGACCTGCCGCGCGTCTCGGGCGAGGTCCGGTTCGAGAACGTGGCCTTCGCCTATCCGGGCGGGCCGCGCATCCTGGCCGACGTGTCGCTGGTCGCGCCGCCCGGGCGGACGGTGGCGCTGGTGGGCCAGACGGGGGCGGGCAAGTCCACCGCCATGGCGCTGCTGCAGCGCCTGTGGGACCCGGTGGAGGGGCGCATCACGGTCGACGGGCACGACCTGCGGGACCTCACGCTCGACAGCCTGCGGCGCAATGTCGGCGTGGTGTTCCAGGAAAGCCTGCTGTTCAACCGCACCATCCGCGACAACCTGCTGGTCGGCCGCCCCGACGCCACGCAGGAGGAGATGGAGCGCGCCTGCCGCATGGCGGAGGCGCACGACTTCATCAGCCGCAAGCCCCAGGGCTACGATACCATCGTGGGCGAACGCGGCGCGGCGCTGTCCGGCGGCCAGCGCCAGCGCCTGGCCATCGCGCGCGCCCTGCTGAAGGACCCGCCGGTGCTGATCCTGGACGAGGCGACCAGCGCGCTCGACGCCGCGACGGAGGCACGGGTGCAGAAGGCGCTGAAGGCGCTGATGGCAGGCCGCACCACCTTCGTCATCGCCCACCGCCTGTCCACCGTCCGCGACGCCGACGAGATCCTGGTCTTCGAGGGCGGGCGCGTCGCGGAACGCGGCAGCTTCGACGAGCTGGTGCGCCTGGGCGGTCGCTTCGCCGAACTCGTCCGCACGCAGCTGACGGGCGCGGACGCCGCCGCGGCCTGATCCGTCAACCAATGCGCGAACAGCACGCGGCGGCACACGGATCGCTTGAATCCGGGCCGCCGCCGCTGGCAGCATCGGGGTCCAGCCGGAGGAAGCACGCGGATGACCATCGCCAGGATCCTCAAGACCAAGGGCAGCGACGTCGTCAGCGTCGGGCCGCATGACGAGGTCGGCACCATCGCCCGCATCCTGTCGGGCCACCGCATCGGCGCGGTCCTGGTCCTCGACGGCGGCACCGACGTGCTCGGCATCGTCAGCGAGCGCGACATCGTCCGCTGCATCGCCGCCCACGGCACCGCGGCGGTCACCCTGCCCGCCGCGCAGCTGATGACCCGCGCCCTGCACACTGTAACGCCGAACACCCGCATCAGCGAGGCGCTGTCCCTGATGACCGACCGCCGCGTGCGGCACCTGCCGGTGATCGCCGAGGATGGCAGCCTGGCCGGCATGATCTCCATCGGAGACCTGGTGAAGGCCCGCATCGACGAGGCGGTGCACGAGGCGGAGGAACTGCGCCACTACGTCGAGACGGCGGGCTAGCGCCCCGCCCCCGTTGGCGGGGCACCCGCCCGGTGCATCCGGCCCGGCATTGATCCGCGTCAAGGACGGCGGCCGCCATCCGTCCCAGCCTGCAGGGGTCACGCAAGGCAACGGAGACCCCGGCCAGATGAACCACTCCCACCGCAAGGTGCTGCACGCGCTCTTCTCGCACCCCGTCAGCGCCAACATCGACCCGAAGCACGTCCTCGCCGTGTTCGAGGATCTCGGCGCCGAGGTGGCGCATGGCGGCCACGGCGCGCTGAAGGTGACGCTGAACGGCCGCACCCATGGCTTCCACGACACCCGCCACAGCCTGTCGAAGCAGGAAGTGGGGGAGATGCGGAAGTTCCTCGCCGAGGCCGGCATCGACCCCGCGCGCGACTACCCGCTGTAACGAACCCCTTGCCGCCGGCGCGCCCGGCGGCAATGCTCCCCCGGAACAGGGATTCCGGGGGAGAACCTTCATGCTGAACCGACGCCGCCTCCTCACCGCCGCCGGCGCGGCCGGGCTCGCGCCGCTCGCCGCCCGCGGCGCCGCCGCCCAGGCGACCGCGCGCTGGCAGATGGCGACCCCCTATCCGGACGGCAACTTCCACACCCGCAACATTCGCACCTTCATCGAGGAGGTGCAGCAGGCCTCGGGCGGGCGGGTCGCGGTCCAGCTCCATTCGGGCGCCAGCCTGCTGCCGATGCCGCAGATCAAGCGCGGCGTGCAGACCGGCCAGGTGCAGCTGGGCGAGATCCTGCTCGCCGCCTATTCCAACGAGGACGTCTTCTTCGACGCCGACAGCATCCCGCAGCTGGTCAGCAACCTGGGGGAGGCGAAGAAGCTCGCCGACCTCCAGCGGCCCTACATCGAACAGCGGCTGGCGCGGCAGGGCCTGTCGCTGCTCTACATGGTGCCCTGGCCGCCGGCCGGGCTCTACGCGCAGCAGCCGATCACGACGATCGAGGGGCTGCGCGGCCTGCGCTTCCGCACCTTCAGCCCCGCCACCAACCGCTTCGCCACGATCGTCGGCGCGCAGCCCACGCTGGTCCAGGCGGCCGAACTCGCGCAGGCCTTCGCGACCGGCGTGGTGCAGGCGCAGATCACCTCCGCCCAGACCGGCGTCGACACCTCCGCCTGGGACTATGCGCGGGTCTTCACGCCGCTCGGCTTCACCATGACGAAGAACGCCGTCTTCGTCTCCCGCCGGGCGATGGAGGCGCTGCCGGCGGAGGTGCAGCAGGCCATCCGTGCCGCCGCCGCGCAGGCCGAGCGGCGCGGCTACGAGCTTGCCGCCGAATCGCAACGCGCCTCGGAGGAGACGCTCGCCCAGCGCGGGATGCAGGTGATCCCGCCGACCGCCGAGTTCCTGGAGGGCCTGCGCCGCGTCAGCCGCCAGATGACCGAGGAATGGGTCGCCCGCGCCGGCGAGGACGGGGCGAAGCTGGTCGAGGCCTACCGCGCGGCCTGACGCCGCCCGGCCCGCCCCGCGACGGCGCTTGCGCCGCCGCGGGGCGACGCCGATGATCCATGACCACAGCCATCGATCGACGGGAGATTCCCGCATGCGCGTCCCCCGCCGCCGTGCCGGCACGGCCATGCCCATCCGGCGCGGGCGGCGCTGAGATGGCCGCCCTTCGCCGCGGGCTCGATGCCCTCTACCTCCTCGGCGGCGTCGCCGGCGGCGTCGCGCTGTTCGCGATCGGCGGGATCATCGCGGCGCAGGTCGTCGGCCGCCAGTTCGGCCTGACGCTGGAAGGCGCCGACGACCTGACGGCCTTCGCCGTCGCCGGATCGGCCCTGCTGCCGCTGGCCTACGCCTTCCGCCACGGCGCGCATATCCGCGTCGACCTCATCATCGGCCACCTGAAGGGGAGGGCGCGCTTCGCGATGGAAGCGGCGGCGCTGCTGGCGACAGCGGGGCTCGCGGCCTTCCTCGCCTTCTCCATGGCCGACCTCGCCCATGATTCATGGCAGTTCGAGGACGTGGCCCAGGGCACCGTGCCGTGGAAGCTGTGGTACCCGCAGGCCGCCTGCGCCGCGGGCTGCGCGCTGATGGCGGTGGCGCTGCTGGACGACCTGGCGGTGCATCTCTCGGGCGGCACGCCGTCCTACCGGCGCGCGGCCGAGCAATCCGCGGTGCAGCGCGCGGCGGAGGAGCTGTAGGATGGAGGTCGCGCAGACCGAGGCGGGGCTGATCCTCCTCGGCTTCCTCTTCGCCGTGCTCGCGCTCGGCGTCTGGATCGGGCTCGGCCTGCTCGCCACCGGCCTGGTCGGCATCCTGGTCCTGCCGGAGCTGATGCCGGGCATGGCCACCTTCCCGGCCGAGAAGGTGCTGGGCAGCGCGGTCTGGGGTGCGCTCGCCTCCTGGACGCTCGCGGCGCTGCCGCTGTTCATCTGGATGGGCGAGATCCTGTTCCGCACCCGCCTGTCAGAGGACATGTTCCGGGGCCTCGCGCCCTGGGTGCAGCGCCTGCCGGGGCGGCTGATGCATGTGAACGTGATCGGCTGCGGCATCTTCGCCGCCGTCTCGGGCAGTTCCGCCGCCACCGCGGCGACGATCGGCAAGATGTCGCTGCCCGCGCTGCTGTCGCGCGGCTACCACGCGCCGATGGCGATCGGCTCGCTCGCCGGGGCCGGGACGCTCGGCCTGCTCATCCCGCCGTCGATCGTGATGATCGTCTACGGTGTCGCTGCCGAGGTCTCGATCGTGCGGCTGTTCATCGCCGGCATCGTGCCGGGCCTGCTGCTGATGGCGCTGTTCAGCGGCTACATCGCGGTGTGGTCGCTGATGAACCCGCAGCTGACCCCGCCCGCCGACCCGCCGATGCCCTTCTCCGAAAAGCTGAAGGCGTCGGGCCAGCTCATCCCCGTCGTGCTGCTGATCGCCTTCGTCATGGGCAGCATCTATTTCGGCTGGGCGACGGCGACCGAGGCGGCGGTGTTCGGCGTGGTCGGCGCGCTCGCCCTGTCGGCCTGGGGGGGAACGCTGAACCGGCGCAGCTTCGCTGACAGCCTGATGGGCGCCGTCCGGCTATCCTGCATGATCAACCTGATCCTGGCCGGCGCCGCCTTCCTGACCAAGGCGATGGCCTATTCGGGCATCCCCGCCGCCATGGCCGCCTGGGTCGGCGCGCAGGGGTTCAGCCCCGTCACCATCATCCTGGTGCTGACGGTGATCTACCTCATCCTCGGCTGCTTCATCGACGGCATCAGCATGATCGTGCTGACCGCGTCCGTCGTGCTGCCCATCATCGCGGCGACCGGCTTCGACCTGATCTGGTTCGGCATCTTCATCGTGCTGGTCGTGGAGCTGGCGCAGATCACGCCGCCGGTGGGCTTCAACCTGTTCGTGCTTCAGGGACTGACGGGGAAGGACATCCTGACGGTCACGCGCAACACCATGCCCTTCTTCTTCCTGATGCTGGCGGCGGTCGCGCTGGTGACGGTCTTCCCCGCCATCGTGACCTTCCTGCCGAACACGATGTTCGGCGCGTAGTAGCCGCCCGTACATGGAAACGGCGGGGGCGTCGCCGCCCCCGCCACCGTCACGCGCCGCTGGTCAGCGCGTGCCGCCGCTGTTGCCCGACCCGCCCGAGCCGCTGCCCGACGAGCCGCTGTTGGCGTTGGTGTTGTTGTTGTTGCTGCCGGACGTGTCGTTCATGCTGCCCATCTGGCCCGGCATGGCGCCGGCATTCGGCGCACCGCCGCGGCCGGGCGCGCCCATGCCGGTGAAGCCGCCCTGGCTGCCGGACTGCGAGCCCATGCTGCTGCCGCTGCCCATGCTGCCCTGCGGCATCGACCCGCCACCCTGCGGGTTCACGTTGTTGGTCATGCTGCCGCCCGCGGCCGGGGTCTGCACGCCGGTCGTGGTGTTGGCCTGGCCGACCACCATGCCGCCGCCCATATAGGCGCGGTCACGCTCGGCCGTCGGGCGCGAACGGGTGGTGGAGGCGTTCTGCACGCCGCTGCGGCCGCTGCGGCTGTTCGACGCGCTGCTGCGGCTGTTGCTCGCCGGGGTGCGCACTTCCGGGTCGTTCCACAGCGGGCGGCCGAGGTTCACGTCGCTCGGGCTCGTCGCCGCGCCGGTGATCGCGCCGGCGCCGCCGCCGATCGCCGCGCCCGCCAGCGCGCCCGCCGGGCCACCCAGCGCGCCGATGCCGGCACCCGTCGCCGCGCCGGCAGCCGCGCCGCCCGTCACGCGTTCCTGCGGGTTCGTACCGCACGCGGCCACCAGCAGACCCAGGGCCGCAGCACTCAGCAGTTTGGCCTTCATGTCGTCGCTCCTCACCTGTCTCGGCCGGGTGGCGCGGCCACCGCGCCGTGCCCTGCCGGGTCCGATGCAGTGGCAACGCAAGCGGGGCGCGGATGGTTGCGGCGTGGGAGCGTCCCGCGACAGTCTGGACGCGACGAGGGATGCATCATGCCGCCGGAAGACCGTTCCACACCGCGCGCCCGCCGCCCGCTGCGCCACCTCCGGGCGGCATGGCCGGTGGTGGTCACCTTCATCCGCAGCTGGGGCCTGATGGCCCTGCTGGTCGCGGGCGGGCTCGCCATCGCCTACCGCTTCGTCGCGCCGCCGCCGCCGGCGACGCTGCGGATCGCCACCGGCCCGGGGGAGGACAGCGCCTATTCGGTCGCGGTCGCGCGCTATGCCGAGGCGCTGCGCGGCCAGGGCTTCGCAGTGGAGCTTGTGGCCAGCGAGGGCAGCGTGCGGAACCTCGAACTCCTGCGCGACCGCCGCGTCGATTTCGCGCTGGTGCAGGGCGGCGTCGCGGAGGCGGGGCGCGGGGCGGGGCTGGTCTCGCTCGGCTCGGTCTTCTTCGAGCCGGCCTGGGTGTTCCTCCGGCGCGACGCGGGCATCGGGCGCCTGCCCGATGCGCGCGGCCGCCGCGTCGCCATCGGGCCGGAGGGCAGCGGCACGCGCGTGCTGGCGCTGGCGCTGCTGGAGGCGAACGCCGTGCCTGCGGATGCCATCATCGCCTCGCCGCTGGCCGGCGCCGCCGCGGCCGCGGCGCTGCTGGCCGGCGAGGTGGATGCGGCGGTCTTCGTCTCGGCCACGCCGGGGCAGGGCATCGGCACGCTGATGCGCGCGCCCGACCGCGCGATGCTGGTCGATTTCGAGGAACGCGCCGGCGCCTACGCGACGCTGCTGCCCGCGCTGACCCCGGTGCGCCTGCCGCGCAGCGGCTTCTCCCTGCCCGAGGACCTGCCGGCGGAGGACATCGTGATGCTGGCGCCGGCGGCCGCGCTGCTGGCGCAGGCGGATGTCCACCCGCAGCTCGTCAGCCTGTTCATCCGCATCCTGCAGGCCGCGCACCGGGGCCGGCAGGTCTTCGCGCCGGAAGGGCGCTTCCCCTCCGCGCTGAACCAGGACGTGCCGCTGCACCCCGACGCCGCGCGCTGGTACGAGCGCGGGCCCACCTTCCTGCAATCCTGGCTGCCCTTCTGGGTCGCGGTGACGGTGGAGCGGCTCTGGGTCCTCATCATCCCGCTCGTCACCCTCGGGCTGCCGCTGATCCGCTTCGCGCCGCCGATCTACACCTGGCAGATGGAAAGCCGTGTGCTGCGCTACTACGACGACCTGCGCCGCATCGAGGAGGAGGCGGCGGCCGCGCGGGACCGCGCCGCGCGCGACGCGGTGGAGGCGAAGCTGAAGGCGCTCGACACCAAGGTGGCGACCCTCGGCATCCCCTCCGGCTACGGCGCGCTGCTCTACGCGCTTCGGCGCGACATCGCCTTCGTCCGCGACGCGGTCAGGACCCTGCGGCGAGGCTGACCGCCCCCGCGCCGACCAGTGCCGCGACGCGGGCCGCGATGGCGGGCGCCTGCGCCGGCTCCAGCCCCAGCAGCCGGGTGACGCCGGCCGCCAGCTCCTCCTCCGTTGCCACCTGCATCGCGCCGGCCAGCAGGCGCGCCGCGGCCTCCACCTCGGACGGCGCCACCATGGCGGCGCGGCGGAGATGCGGGGCGGCGGACCGGCGGTCCCGCGCGACGACGGGCGGCGCATCCTCGGCCCGCCAGAAGCCGCCTGCCTCCGCCACGCCCTGCAACTGCGCGGCAAGGCGCAGGCCCTGCTGCAGCGCGGCACGGTCGGCGGCGTCGAGCCTGTCGCGCCCCCACAGCAGGCGCGCGCGCTCCATCACCGCATCGGCGTGCACCGGCTGCTCGGCGCGGATCACCGCGGCCAGGATCTCCGACAGGCGTGCGAAGGGCACCTGCGGGATGGGCGTGTCCCGCGGCACCTCCACCGCCGCTTCCGCATAGGGCGGCGCCAGGCCCGGATCGGCGCCAGCCGGCGCGGGGGCGGGCGTCGCGTCCTGCGGCGCGGCACCCAGCGCCGCGCGCAGCCGCGCGCGCTCCGCCTCCGGCCGCGCGAGCCAGGCGAGCGACCAGGCGCGGTGCAGCTTCCAGCCCATCTGGCCGAGCGCCGCGGCGCGCCCGCGTTCCCGGTCGCGCGCCGCGCGCACGGCGGCCCAGTCCCCGGCATCGGCCTCGACGCCCAGCACGAAGTCGTCGCCCTCCCGCGCCGCGACGTCGAGGAACAGGCCGGAGGTGCCGACGCGCGCCACCGCATCGCGGCCGAGCGCGCGCAGCTCCTCCGCGATCACGCCCGCGAGCGGCGCGGCCACGGCCTCCCCCCCCGCGTGCGCCCCGCCGGCTTCGGCCGCGAAGCGCAGGAAGGCCTTCAACGCCTTCTCCCCCCCGACGCCGTCGCTGCGTTCCAGGTCGATGTCGTCGGCCGTGATGCTGCTGAACACCACGCAGCGCCGCCTTGCGCGGGTGATCAGCACGTTCAGCCGGCGTTCGCCCCCTTCCGCGGAGACCGGCCCGAACCGCTGCGCGACCCTTCCTTCCGCTCCCTTCGCGAAGGCGATGCTGATGAGGATCGCGTCGCGCTCGTCGCCCTGCACGTTCTCGAGGTTCTTGACGAAGAAGGGCTCGTGCGGGTGCGCGGCGAAGAAGGCGTCGGCCGAGGGATCCTCCCGCCGCAGCCGCTCCACCTCGTCGAGGATCGCGTCGCGCTGCCGCAGGCTGAAGGCGGCGACGCCGAGCGTGTCGCCCGGCGTCTCCCTCGCGTGGCGCATAACCGCCTGCGCGACCTCCGCCGCCTCGATCCGGTTCACGCCGGCCTCCCACCGCCCGTCCACCCGCACCAGCGACAGGCCGAGCGTGCCGGAGCGTGCGCGCGGCGAGGGCAGGACCAGCAGCCGCCCCTCGTAGAATTCCGCATTGCTCGTCGCGATCAGGCTCTCGTGCCGGCTGCGGTAGTGCCAGCGCAGCATCACGTTCGGCACGCCGCGCGCATTGGCCAGGCCGAGGATGCTCTCCACTTCCCGCGCCGCGACAGGAGCATCGGCGCGGTCCTCCGGCGCTTCCTCCCCCTCCTCGGTGGTCATGCGCTGGAAGAAGCGGGTGGGCGGCATCTGCCGGTCGTCGCCCACCACCACCACCTGCCGGCAGCGCGCGATGGCGCCCAGCGCATCCACCGGCTCCACCTGCGACGCCTCGTCGATCACCAGCAGGTCGAAGGTGAGCCCCGGCCGCAGCCCGTGCGGTGGCGCCAGGAACTGCGCGACGCTGAGAGGCGACATCATGAAGACCGGCTTCGCCGCCTGCACAGCCGGGCCCGCGCGCGTCAGCAATTCGCGCACCGGCAGGTGGCCGCGTTTCTTCTCCATCTCGCCGCGGATCAGCGTGTATCCCGCCATCCCCGCCCGCACGCGCGCCAGCGCCTGCGCATGCGTCCAGGCCGCCTCGCGCCGCGCCAGGTCGATCCGCGCGCGGTCCGCCTCGCGGAACTCCTCGACCAGCCGGTCGAAGGCGGCGCCGTCGAAGGCCGCCAGCTCGGGGCGGGCGCGCATCGCGGATTTCAGCAACGCCTCGTCCAGCGCGTAGTCGAAGGCGGGCAGCGCGGCTTCCGGCGCAAGCCGCCCGTCGGCCAGGCGCTCCGCCAGCGGCGCCAGCGCCGCATCCGCCTCCGCCACGGCGCGCCGCCAGCCGAGCCAGACCGGCAGCGCCTCCGGCGCGCCCGCCCAGTCGCCGAGCCGCGCGGCCAGGGTGGCGAAGTCCGGATCGTCGGTGCCGAAGGCTGCAAGGGGGTCGAGCGCGGTGGTCCCGGACAGCACCTCCCACGCATCCAGCGCGCCCTCCACCGTCTCGCCCGCCACCGGCGGCAGGCCCGCGGCCAGCGCGGCGGCCGCCTCCGGCCCCCAGGCGCGGCGCCAGGCCAGCAGGGCGCCAAGCGCCGCCGGGTCGCTGCCCGCGCCTTGCCAGAGCGCGCCGAAGGCCGCGCGGCCCAGCCCATCGCCCGCCCGCACCTCCGCCGACGCGGCCTGCACGGCCAGCGCGGCGTCGAGCGCCGGCAGCGGGTCCTCCGGCCGCGCC
>NZ_JBNXUO010000014.1:0-120830 GCF_050563535.1 Falsiroseomonas sp. CW058 | reverse complement strand
CCCCCCCCCCCCCCCCCCCCCCCCCCCCCCCCCCCCCCCCCCCCCCCCCCCCCCCCCCCCCCCCCCCCCCCCCCCCCCCCCCCCCCCCCGGCAGCCCCCGCCCACCCTACCCCACGCCCAGCAGCAGCAGCGCCCCCGCCCCCGCCAGCCAGGTCCACATCGCCGCCCCCTGCGACGCGCCCGCGCGTTCCGCGATGGCCGCCGGCAGGGCGGAGAGCAGCAGCGTCGCGGTGGAGACCATCAGCGATGCGCCGTAGAACACCGTCTCCGGGTTGGTGGGCAGCATCTCCGGCATCCAGACCGGGTGCAGATGCGCCACCACCGCCAGCATCGGGCTGACCAGCCCGTTGACCAGGCAGAGCGCGACGGTGGCGACGAACAGGTTCTGCGGCGTCATCAGCCCGCCCCCGGCGGCACGACGGTCGGCGCCATGCCGGCCGAGATCATGACGATGCCGAGCACGAGGCGCGCGCCGAACAGCCAGCACGCCGCCACCAGCGGCAGGAAGCGCGGCGAGACATAGGACGGCACCGCGCGGGCGGCGAGCCAGACGGCCCAGTCGGTCAGCAGCCGGAAGCCGCGCCAGATGTAGTTCGGGCTGTCCGGCGGCACGATGACCTGCATCAGGAACCGCCCGAGGCTGGCCCAGGCCGTCAGCGCCAGCAGGTAGGTGACGATCCAGAAGGGCAGGTGCCCGAAGATGAAGTCGTTGCCCATCGGCCCCCGCCGCGCATCCCGCCCCGCCACCCTACCCCCTGCCCGGCCGGCCGGGGAGGGGCGGGGGTCCCCCGGCGCCCCACGAAGAAAGGGGGCGGCCCGAAGGCCGCCCCCGCCAGGCCCCGCGATGGGGCGTCGCCCTACTCCACCGCTTCCCGAGCATCCGCCAGGCGGACGCCGCCCCTCGGAATACGGATGTCGTCGATGAAGTCCTGCATCGCCTGGCTCGGCGCCGTGGTGAACTTCGACACCAGCCAGATGGTCAGGAAGGACAGCGGCACGCCGATGATGCCGCCCGATATGTTGTTCAGCGTCCACAGCCGCGCGACGGTGCGGCCGCGGAGCACCACGCTGTCCGTCGTCAGGATCAGCTGGCCGAACCAGGACATCGCGCCGTCCTGGATCTGCGCCGCGTTGGCGACCAGGCCCTGGGCATAGGCCTTCAACTCCGCCGAGGCTGCGGGCAGCGCCGCGGTCTGCCGGGCGGCGGCGAGGATGGCTTCCTTCGTGCCGAACAGCTCCATGAAGGACAGGCCGTAGAACTCCGTCCAGATCAGGTAGCCGAAGGTGAAGGCGTAGCCGATCCCCATGCCCCAGCAGGCCGCCGCATTCGTCGTCTTCTTGTACCACACGCCCATCACCAGCGCGGCGAACAGGCCGGCTGCCGCGATGGAGAAGGCCCAGGCGACGAGGAACAGGATGTCCGCGCCCATGTTGCCCGCCGTCCAGGCGGCCAGCAGGGCCACGATCACCAGCAGCACGCGGGAGATGACGAGCCGCTGCTTGGTCGGCGCGTTGCGGTCGATCATCTTGTAGTAGACGTCGTGCGACAGCGCATTGGCCAGCGCCAGCAGCAGCCCGTCCGCCGTCGACAGCGCGGCGGCAAGGCCGCCAGCCGCCACCAGCCCCGCGATCACGTAGGGCAGGCCCGCGATTTCCGGCGTGGCCAGCACCACCACGTCGGGGTGGATGCGGAAGTCGCCCCACTGGACGATGCCGTCGCGGTTGACGTCGACGATGTTGATCCAGGGGACCCCGTAGGGCGAGACGATCTGCCAGTTCTTGATCCACTCCGGCAGGGCCGCGATCGGCTGGCCGATGACGGTCTGGTAGATCTCGAGCTTGCCGAAGGCGGCGTAGGCCGGCGCCGTGAAATACAGCAGGAAGATGAAGAACAGCGACCACGCGACGGACTGCCGCGCTTCCCGCACCGACGGCGTGGTGAAGTAGCGCATCAGGATGTGCGGCAGCGCCGCGGTGCCGACCATCAGGCAGAAGACGAGGGCGAAGAAATTGAAGGCGGCCGACCAGGAGAAGGCGCCGTTCGCCCCGATGAAGGGCGCGGTGTGCCAGCCCGTGACGCCGGGCGGCGGCGTCATGCCGGCCGCGCGGAAGCCCTGCTCCAGCCCCTCGATCCGCTCCAGCGCCAGGCCGTACATCAGCTGCGGCAGGGGCACGCCGGTGACCTTCACCGACATCAGGATGGCGGGGATGAGGTAGGCGATGATGAGGATGATGTACTGCGCCACCTGCGTCCAGGTGACCGCCCGCATGCCGCCCAGCATCGAGCAGACGAGGATGCCGGCGAGGCCGAGGAACACGGCCACCGTGAAGGACACGTCGAGGAAGCGCTGCGTGATGATGCCGACGCCCACGATCTGCGCCACGACATAGACGAAGGACGCCGTCAGCAGCACGATCACGCCGATCGACCGCGCGACGTTGCCGCCGAAGCGGGCGCCGAGGAAGTCCGGCACGGTGTACTGGCCGAACTTGCGCAGGTAGGGCGCGAGCAGGATGGCCACCAGCATGTAGCCGCCGGTCCAGCCCAGGATGAAGGCGAGCCCGCCATAGCCGAGCGCGTAGAGGCTGCCCGCCATGCCGATGAAGCTGGCCGCCGACATCCAGTCGGACCCCGTCGCCATGCCGTTGTAGAGCGCGGGCACGCGCCGGCCGGCGACGTAGTATTCGGACACCACCGCGGTGCGGCTGATGATGCCGATATAGGCGTAGACGCCGATGGTCAGGAAGACGAACAGGTAGCCGATGATGCGGTCCGGCACGCCCATCTGCTCGAGGATGGCGAGCAGCACGACGAAGGCCGCGAAGCCGCCCGTGTAGCCGGCGTAGATCTTGCCGAGCGAGGCGATGAAGGGGTCCTTGCCCCCGGTGGAGGTGGACATCGCCTCAGTCCTCCTGCACGCCGAATTCCTCGTCGATCTCGTTCTGGCGCTTGCCGAACCAGAAAAGACCGACGACGAAAACGATGAGGCTGCCCTGCGCGGCCATGTAGAAGCCCAGCGGGAAGCCCAGGATGTGGATGGGGTTCAGCGCGGAGGCGAAGAAGTGGATGCCGAATCCCGCGAAGGCCCAGATGGCCAGCACCGTCCACATCAGGGCGGAGGTCTTCTTCCAGTAGGCCTCCCCCGTCGCCCGGTCCACCGCGGCGCTTGTCGCGCTCCGCGGGGCATCCGTATCCTCGACCAGCGGCATCCCTGTCTCTCCCCAGTTGCGAGCCCGGCTTCCCCGGTGCTCCCATTCCCCGACGCACGTCGCAGCGGTGAATTTTTCTTAAGCTGCGCCGCTATCATATGTCCAAAGCTTCACGCAACATAGCTGCACATTCCAAGGCAATTAACAAATGTCCACCATCCTGGCTAGCCTCCTCGGGCGGCGCCCCAGCACCGACCCGGCAGCCTTCGGAACGTTTCTTTCGCGGCAGACGGCCTTCGTGACGCAGAAGACCGTGCTGGACTACTGCCGCGTGAAGGCCGGCCGGAGGGAGCGCGAGATGCTGGCCGACCCCGATTTCCGCGCGGCCCTGTCACATTGCCGCTGGCAGACCTTCGCGGGGGCGGCGCAGGACGTCATCGCCATGGCCGAATCCTGGCTGCGCCCCCATGCGCGGGGCCGGGAAGCCGCGCTCGCCGCGGCACTGGCGCGGATGGGCGCCGCCATCCTGGATGGGGCGGAGGAGGTGCCGGCCGAGGAACGCCCCAGCCTCGACGCCGCCAGGGATGCGCTGCCCCGCCACCTGGCATTGCTGCAGGACGCCCCGCCCGTGCCGGCGGACCGCCTGCCCCTGCTGGCCGAGGCGCCGCTGCTGGCCACGCTGCCCATCCATCCCGACCAGCGCCGGGGGGAGACGCCGGCCATCCGCGGGGCGCTGCGCTTCCATCTCGTCTCCTCCCAGCAGGAGATGGAGCGCGGCTTCGACCCCGGGGCACTGGCGGCGCGCCTGCTGGGCGGCACATGATCGGATGGCGAACATAGCGCGCGGCACATGGACGGCAACACGGGCACGCAACATCTGACCGTCCGGCAATGTGTTACAACGAAATGAGCTACCGGCCGGTTCTGGACACGAATTAACCCCTTGCCTCGTTGATCCGCCATGGCCGAACCATGGAGGCTCCGCATCGCGGGGCGCGGCGACGTGCCGCGCTCCCCGCGCCATGCGCGGGGCCTCAACGCCGGACAAGAAGGGGATGATGGGGATGGCAGCAGCGGCGGGTGCAGCAAGATCGGATCGGCCCATGTCGGCCGAGGAGCGGAAGGTCATCCTGGCCTCCTCGCTCGGCACGGTGTTCGAGTGGTACGACTTCTACCTCTACGGTTCGCTCGCCGCGGTCATCGGCGCGAAGTTCTTCGGCATGTACGACGAGACGACGCGCAACATCTTCGCGCTTCTCGCCTTCGCCGCCGGCTTCCTGGTGCGCCCCTTCGGCGCGCTGGTCTTCGGCCGCCTGGGTGACCTGGTGGGCCGGAAATACACCTTCCTCGTCACCATCCTCATCATGGGCGCGTCCACCTTCATCGTCGGCATCCTGCCGACCTCGGACAGCATCGGCATCCTCGCGCCCATCATCCTGATCATCCTGCGCATGCTGCAGGGCCTCGCGCTCGGCGGCGAATACGGCGGGGCGGCGACCTACGTGGCGGAGCACGCGCCGAACGGCCGGCGCGGCTTCTACACCAGCTTCATCCAGATCACCGCGACGGCCGGCCTGTTCCTGTCGCTGATCGTCATCCTCGGCACCCGTTCCATCCTGGGCGAGGCCGCCTTCGCCGACTGGGGCTGGCGCATCCCCTTCCTCGTCTCCATCGTCCTGCTCGGGATCTCGGTCTGGATCCGCATGCAGATGCAGGAAAGCCCGGCTTTCCGGAAGATGAAGGAAGAAGGCACGGGCTCGAAGGCGCCGATCTCGGAAGCCTTCGGCCAGTGGAAGAACGCCAAGATCGCGCTCTTCGCCCTGCTCGGCCTGGTGATGGGCCAGGCGGTGGTCTGGTACACCGGCCAGTTCTACGCGCTGTTCTTCCTCGGCTCCGTGCTGAAGGTGGACGGCTTCACCACCAACATGCTGATCGCCTGGTCGCTGCTGCTGGGCTCGGGCGGCTTCGTCCTGTTCGGCTGGCTGTCGGACAAGATCGGCCGCAAGCCGATCATCCTCGGTGGCTGCCTGATCGCGGCGCTCACCTACTTCCCGCTGTTCCACCTGCTCAGCGCGGAAGCGAACCCGGCCCTGACGCGCGCCCACAACGAGATCACGACGGTGGTCGAGGTGGACCGCTCCACCTGCTCCTTCCAGTTCAACCCGACCGGCACGGCGCGCTTCACCCAGCCCTGCGACATCGCCAAGGCCCGCCTCGCCGCGCTCTCGGTCAACTACTCGGTCGAGGACAAGCCCGGCCAGCGCGACGCGGTGGTGCGCGTCGGCAACCAGACGGTGTCCACCGCGCAGCCCAACTTCGCGGCCGCGCTCGGCACCGCGGTCACCACCGCGGGCTATCCGGCGGCGTCCAACCCGACGGTCGTGCGGATGTCGGGCCCTTTCGACATCTTCCGTGAACAGCCCGCCGTGCTGATCCTGGTCCTGACGCTCCTCGTCATCTACGTGACCATGGTCTACGGCCCGATCGCCGCCGCCCTGGTGGAGCTGTTCCCGACGCGGATCCGCTACACTTCCATGTCGCTGCCCTACCACATCGGCAATGGCTGGTTCGGCGGCCTGCTGCCGGCGACGTCCTTCGCGATCATCGCCCAGACCGGCGACGTCTATGCCGGCCTCTGGTACCCCGTGATCATCGCGCTCGCGACGGTGGTGATCGGCATCTTCATGGTGCCGGAGACCAAGGACCGCGACATCTTCGCGGCCGAGGACAACGCCCGCGCCGACAGGGCCGCCGCGGCCGCCCGCCGCGCCCAGGCCTGAGCCGGGGCCAGACGGCCCAGGGATGCGGGAAGGCGCCGGGGGCAACCCCGGCGCCTTTCTTCATGCCCGCCCGGCCGCCGCCGGGTCGCCGGCAGGGCCGCCCCGAGCGATCCCCCGTCTCGGCGATTCCGCCTTCGCAGACCAGGCGCTAGCCTCGGCACATGCATTCCCCCGCCGCCGCCCTCGCGCGGCCTGCCGCGGTCGCCATGGCACCGCCGCCGCCCGCCCTTCCGCCCTGGACGCCGTTGGCGGAGGCGCTGGCCGCCATGGCGGGTGCGCGGTCGTCCTGCGTGCTGGCGACGGATGCGGAAGGGCGGGTGCTGGGCATCCTGACCGAACAGGACATCGCCCGCCGCGTCGCCTTCCGCATGCCGCCCGAAGCGCCCCTCGCCGCCGCTATGACGGCGCCGGTCGTCGCCTGCACTGCCGGGGACGGGCTGTGGCGCGCCATCGCCCTGCTGCGCGCGAAGGGCCTGCGCCACCTGCCCGTGCTGGATACCGCGGGGCGCTGCATCGGGATGCTGCACCGGGCCGAGGCGCTGTCCGCGGCCTCGGGCCGGCTGCTCGCGCATCTCGATGCGCTCGCGGGCGGGGATGCCGCGGTGAAGCAGGCGCAGGCCGGCGTCGCGGCCGCGCTGCTGGCCGAGGGCCTGCCCGCGGGGGAGGTCGTCGCCCTGGTCAACGGCATCAACGCCGAACTGCACCGCCGCCTGCTGGAACGCGCCGTCGCGGCCGCGCCGGAGCCTCCGCCGGTCCCCTTCACCATGCTGCTGATGGGCAGCCTCGGCCGCGGCGAATCCCTGCTGCGGCCGGACCAGGACAACGGCTTCATCCTCGACGACCACCCCGACGTCCGCCACGGGGAGGTCGATGCCTGGTTCCGTCGCGTCGCCACCGCCTGGTGCACCGCGCTGGACGAGGCGGGATTCCCGCTCTGCCGGGGCGGCGTCATGGCGATGAACCCGCTGTGGCGGAAGACCCGCACGCAATGGCGCGACCAGGTCGCGATCTGGGCGCGGCGCCGGTCGGGCGCGGCGCTGCTCTTCGCCGACATCTTCCTGGATTTCCGCGCGGGCTGGGGCGACCCTGCGCCGGCCGCGGCGCTGCGCGCCGAGACGCTGCGGCTGCTGGAGGCGCAGCCCGCCCTGCTCGCCGCGCTCGCGGCGCAGGATGCGCGGCTGGGCGTCGGGCTGACCTTCTGGGGCCGCTTCGCCGATGACGAGCCGGGGCCCGGCACGCGCACCGACCTCAAGCTGCACGGGCTGATGCCGCTGGCGGCGGCGGCGCGGCTGGCGGCGCTGCGGGCGGGCATCGCGGAGACCTCGACCGCGGGGCGCATCTCGGGCCTTGCCGCGCGCGGGACCCTCGGCGCCGCGTCGGCGGAGCGGCTGCACCACGCGCTGGCGCTGCTGCTGGATGCGGTGCTGCGCCAGCAGCTGGCCGACCATGCCGCGGGCCGCCAGCCCGGCAGCCTGGTGGACACCGCCGCCCTGCCCGCGCCGGACCGCGCCGCGCTGCGCGACGCGCTGCGCGCGGCCGGCAGCTTCGCGAAGGACGCCTTCGCCGATGCCGCGGGACGCGCGTGGTGACCGTCAGAACCGCTCGGCACCCTGCGCGATGGCCTCGGCCATGCGGGACCGCCGCCGGATCTCGTCCAGCCCCGTCGCGCCGCGCGCCGCGGCACGGGCCAGCAGGCGCCGCCACAGCTCCGCCGTGGCGCGCGCATCGCCCAGCGCCTGGTGCCGGCCCTCGATCACCATGCCGAGCCGCCCGCAGAGCCCGTCGAGCGACAGGTCGGGCTCCGCGGGGTCCAGCCAGCGCGCCAGCTGCAGCGAGCAGAGCATGGGGTTCGGCAGGGCCGGCGCACCGGCGCGTTCCGCCATCAGCAGCACCGTCATGTCGAAGGCGGCGTTGTGCGCCACCAGCACCGCCCCCGCGCAGAAGTCGCGGAAGGCGCCCACCGCCGCCGGGATGCGCGGCGCCCCGGCCACCATCGCATCGGTGATGCCATGGTAGCGCGTGGAGGCGGCGGGAATGGGGCGCCCGGGATGGACGGGGGTGGTGAAGTGGCCGACCTCCGCCCCGCCTTCCAGCCGCACCGCCCCGATCTGCACCAGGGCATCCCCGCGGGTGGGGCGCAGGCCCGTCGTCTCCAGGTCGAAGACCACGGTGGGCAGCGCGATGGCGTCCCCGCCCGGCAGCGGGGCGGCCGCAAGCCGGGCGCGCAGCAGTTCCGCCGGGGACGGGCCCAGCAGGCCCGCGGCGAAGTTCCGCAGGATGTGTCCGATCCCTCCCGCCATGCGGCGCAGGATGGCACAATGCCGGCCGGCGCGTGAGCGGGCCTGCCTGCGGCGCGGCAGGCGGCCCGGAAAGACCGGACAACGAGCATCGCGAGGGCAACGGGGATGGACGGAAGCACCGGCGGCACCAGCCGATACGACGAGGTCTACGCGGCCTGGCGGGCCGACCCGGACGCCTTCTGGCGCCGCGCCGCCGCCCGCATCGACTGGACCGTGGCGCCGGGGACGGTCTTCGACCCCTCCGCCGGCGTCTATGGCCGCTGGTTCCCCGACGGGCGGCTGAACACCTGCCACAACGCGCTGGACCGCCATGTCGCGGCCGGGCGGGGCGGGCAGCCCGCCCTCATCTGGGACAGCCCGGTCACCGGGCGGTCCGCCACCCTCACCTATGCAGAACTGCTGGACCGCGTCGCCCGCATCGCCGGCGCGCTGGCGGCACGCGGCGTGGCGCAGGGCGACCGCGTCATCATCTACATGCCGATGGTCCCGGAAGCGGCCATCGCCATGCTGGCCTGCGCGCGGATCGGCGCCGTGCATTCGGTGGTCTTCGGCGGCTTCGCCGCGGCCGAACTCGCCGCCCGCATCGCCGATGCCAGGCCGAAGGCCATCGTCTCGGCCAGCTGCGGGATCGAGCCGGGGCGCATCGTCAAGTACAAGCCCCTGCTCGACGCCGCCATCGCGCTGTCGCCGCACAAGCCGGGCGCCTGCCTCATCCTCCAGCGCCCCGAATCCCCCTGCGAGCTGACGCCCGGCCGCGACGCGGACTTCCTGGAGGCCGAGGCCGCGGCGCAGCACGCGCCCTGCGCGGACCTCGCGGCGACCGACCCGCTCTACATCCTCTACACCTCCGGCACGACGGGCGCGCCGAAGGGCATCCTGCGCGACAATGGCGGCCATGCCGTCGCGCTGGTGAATTCCATGTCGATGCTCTACGGCCTGCAGGCCGGCGACGTGATGTGGACGGCCAGCGATGTCGGCTGGGTGGTCGGGCATTCCTACATCGTCTACGCGCCGCTGCTCGCGGGCTGCACCAGCGTCATCTACGAGGGCAAGCCGGTCGGCACGCCCGATGCCGGCGCCTTCTGGCGGGTCTGCGCGCAGCACGGCGTGAAGGTGCTGTTCACCGCCCCCACCGCGCTGCGCGCCGTGCGGAAGGAGGACCCGGAAGGCGCCTTCGTCGGCCGGCACGACCTCTCGAAGCTCGAGGCGCTGTTCCTCGCCGGCGAACGCTGCGACCCGCCGACCGCCGAATGGATCAGCGCGCTGCTGGGCCGGCCGGTGATCGACCACTGGTGGCAGACCGAGACGGGCTGGTCCATCAGCGGGAATTTCCGCGGCCTCGGCCTGTTCCCGGCCCGCTTCGGCTCCGGCGGCAAGCCCGCGCCGGGCTACGACCTGCGCGTGCTGGACGAGGGCGGGCAGGAGGTGCCGCGCGGGCAGATCGGCACGCTGGCGGTGAAGCTGCCGCTGCCGCCCGCCAACCTGCCGACACTGTGGAACGCCGATGCGCGCTTCCGCTCCGCCTATCTCGAGACCTTTCCCGGCCACTACAACACCTCGGATGCCGGGATGATCGACGAGGACGGCTATGTCTGGGTGATGAGCCGCACGGACGACATCATCAACGTCGCCGGCCACCGCCTGTCCACCGGCGCGATGGAGGAAGTGCTGGCCGCCCACCCCGACGTCGCCGAATGCGCCGTGGTCGGCGTGAAGGACAGCCTGAAGGGCCAGGCGCCGATCGGGCTCGTCGTGCTGAAGGCGGGCGTCGCCCGCGCCGAGCCCGACATCGCGCGGGAACTGGTGGCGCTGGTGCGCGACCGCATCGGCCCCGTCGCCGCCTTCAAGGACGCGCGCGTGGTCAACCGCCTGCCCAAGACCCGCAGCGGCAAGATCCTGCGCGGCACCATCCGCAAGATCGCCGACGGCGAGAGCTACACGGTGCCCCCCACCATCGACGACCCCGCCATCCTGGACGAGATCGGGGACGTGCTGAAATCCGCGGAGAAGTAGCGCCATGCCCGACGGCACCACCCCCCTGCTGCTGCGCGCGGACGGCGACCACGGCGTGACGCGCCTGGTGCTGAACCGGCCGGAGGCGCGCAACTCGCTGAGCTTCGCCATGCTCGGCGCGCTGGCCGATGCGCTGGCCGGCATCGCCGCCGACCCGCGCGTGCGCGTCGTGGTGCTGGCCGCCGCCGGGCCGGTCTTCAGCGCCGGCCACGACCTGCGGGAGATCACCGCCCATCGCGCCGACGCCGATGGCGGCCGCGCCTTCTTCGCGGCCGCGATGCGCCGCTGCGCGGAGGTGATGCAGGCGGTCGTCGCCCTGCCCCAGCCCGTGATCGCGGAGGTGCAGGGCATCGCCACCGCGGCGGGCTGCCAGCTCGTCGCCACCTGCGACCTGGCGGTGGCGGTGGAAGGCGCGCGCTTCTGCACGCCGGGCGTCGACATCGGCCTGTTCTGCTCGACTCCGGCCGTCGCGCTCTCCCGCGCGGTGGCGGCGAAGCCGGCGATGGAGATGCTGCTGACCGGCGCGATGATCGGGGCGGAGGAGGCGCGGCGCATCCACCTGGTCAACCGCGTCGTGCCGGCGGCGGAGCTGGAGGCGGCGACGATGGAGCTCGCCGCCCGCATCGCCGCGCGCAGCGCGCATGCGGTGCGGGTCGGCAAGGCCGCCTTCCACCGCCAGCGCGGCCTGCCGCTCGACCAGGCCTACGAGCACTGCGCCGCGGTGATGACCGAGAACCTGCTGGCCGAGGACGCCGCCGAGGGCATCGGCGCCTTCCTCGGCAAGCGGACGCCGGTGTGGAAGGATAGGTAGCAGACCTCCCCCTCCCGCGGCGCGGGAAGGGGTCGGGGCGGGGGCATGGCCCGCGCCCGGCACGACACGGAAACCGACGGGAGCGTTCATGTCCGCCGCCGAATACGACGCCCTTCCACGGGTCCCCGCCAACCACCAGCCGCTGACGCCGCTGCTGTTCCTGGAACGCGCGGCGCAGGTCTTCCCGCACCACACCGCCGTCGTCCACGGCGCGACGCGCCGGGGCTACCGCGACCTGCGCGACCGCTGCGTGCGGCTGGCGCATGCGCTGTCGCGGCACGGCATCGGCCGCGGCGACACGGTGGCGGCGCTGCTGCCCAACATTCCCGCCATGCTGGAATGCCACTACGGCGTGCCGATGGCGGGCGGCGTGCTGAACACGCTGAACACCAGGCTCGATGCCGGGACCATCGCCTACTGCCTCGACCACGGTGAGGCGAAGGCGGTGGTGGTGGACCGCGAATTCGTCCCCCTGCTGCGCATGGCGCTGACGCAGTGCCGGGCGGCGCCGCTGGTGATCGAGGTGGACGACCCCGAGGCCGGGGAGGCCGCGCGCGCCAACCGGCTCGACGGCGCGACCGACTACGAGGCCTTCCTCGCGCAGGGCGACGCCGGCTGGTCCTGGGCGATGCCGGGCGACGAATGGGACGCCATCGCGCTGAACTACACATCGGGCACCACCGGCCGGCCGAAGGGCGTGGTGTACCACCACCGCGGCGCGCAGCTGCTGGCCGTGGGCAACGTGCTGAGCGCGGGGATGGGGCGGCATCCGGTCTATCTCTGGACGCTGCCGATGTTCCACTGCAACGGCTGGTGCTTCCCCTGGACGGTCACCGCCGTCGCGGGCACGCATGTCTGCCTGCGCGCGGTGCGCGGCGCGGCGATGTGGGAGGCGATGGCGAAGGAAGGCGTGACGCACATGTGCGGCGCGCCGATCGTCATGGCCACCCTGCTCGGCACGCCGGAGGCCGAGAAGAAGCCCCTGCCGCACCAGGTGCAGTTCGTCGTCGCCGGCGCGCCGCCGCCGGAGGCGGTGCTGGGCGCGATGCGCGCGGCGGGCTTCGCGGTCTGCCACGTCTACGGCCTGACCGAATGCTACGGCCCGTCCGTGGTGAACGAGTGGAACCGCGACTGGGACGCGAAGCCGGCGCCGGAACAGGCGGCGCTGATGGCGCGGCAGGGGGTGCGCTACCTCGCGCTCGAAGGCCTCGCCGTCATGGACCCGGAGACGATGGAGCCCTTGCCCGCCGACGGCGCGACGATGGGCGAGGTGATGATGCGCGGCAACGTCGTGATGAAGGGCTACCTGAAGGACCGCGCGGCGACCGACAAGGCCTTCGCCGGCGGCTGGTTCCACACCGGCGACCTCGCGGTGACCTATCCCGACGGCTACATCCAGCTGAAGGACCGCTCGAAGGACATCATCATCTCGGGCGGGGAGAACATCTCCTCCATCGAGGTGGAGGACGTGCTCTACAAGCACCCCGCCGTCGCGGTGGCGGGCGTGGTCGCGCGGCCTGACGAGAAATGGGGCGAGACGCCCTGCGCCTTCGTCGAGCTGAAGCCGGGCGCGAGCGCGAGCGCGGAGGAGCTGATCGCCTGGTGCCGCCGGCACCTCGCCGGCTACAAGGTGCCGCGGCACATCCTGTTCGAGGAACTGCCGAAGACCAGCACCGGCAAGATCCAGAAGCACATGCTGCGCACGCGCGCGAAGGAAGGCACCGCGTAACGATGGTTGCGCCCGCCGGGACGCATCCCCATTCTCCCTGCCATCGTCAACAACCGAAAGGAGGTGATCCAGTGTCTCATTGCAGTAAGGCGGGCTCCGCGCCCGTGGCCTGGATCATCGCCGCCGCCATCGCGGTGCCGGCGATCTGAGGCCGGGCGGGGCCATCCCGCCACCCGCAATGCGAAGGCCCCGTGGAGCGATCCACGGGGTTTTCTTTTTTGGTGCCCTCAGACGCCGGGCGGCCGCATCCGCGGCCTTGGCTTCGCGGCACCTGCCGTGGGGGTGCCTATTTCAGCCCGAAGCCCAGCGCGCGCAGCGCCTCCGCCATGCGGTCGCGGCCGCTGAGCGCGGCCGCGCTGCCGACGCGGGCCAGCATCTTCGCCGTCCAGTCCTGCGGCGTGCCGCTCGACGCCGCGAAGTAGTCGGACAGCCGTGCGTCGTAGCCGGCCACCTCCGCAGCCTCGTTGCGCGCAGCATAGCGTTCGTGGTGCAGCACCAGCGCCTGCGGCAGGCGCGGCTTGATGCCGCCGGGCGCCGCGGGGTCGGGGTGGCCGACCGAAAGGCCGAAGGGCGCGAAGGCATTGGGCGGCAGGCCGAGTTCCCTTGCCACCGCTTCCGGCTGCTGGCGCAGCGCGCCGACATAGACGGTGCCGAGGCCGAGCGATTCCGCCGCCACCACCGCGTTCTGCGCCGCCAGCGCGGCATCGACCAGCGCCACCATGAACTGCTCCAGGTAGTCCAGACCCTCCAGCCGCCGCCCATGCGCCTGCCCCAGCCGCTCCAGCCGCGACAGGTCGGCGACCCAGCACAGGAACAGCGGCGCGCGCGCCACGAAGCCCTGGTCGTTCGACAGCGCGGCGAGCCGCGCCTTCCGCGCAGGGTCCTGCACCGCCACCACGCTCCAGGCCTGCTGGTTCGAGGATGTGGGCGCCGAGGACGCGGCCGCGACCAGCGTCTCCAGCGCGCCCGCCGGCAGCGCATCCGGTAGGAAGGCACGGACCGAACGGTGCGCCAGCAGGCTGTCCACCACAGCGCTGCGCAGAAGCGGCGCCGCCGGCTCCCCGCCCGCGCCGTAGCGGCGGGTCAGCGCGGCGGTCTGGCTCTCGGCCGGGAAATCCATGTCGGCAGCGTCCCTCGTCGGCGAAGCGGGCGGGATGCCCCGCCCGCCCTTGGCGGCAGGGTACGGCCCGCCGCCACGCCGCACAAGGAACCGCCCCCGTTCAGGCGGCGCGGATGCCGGTGAGGAAGCGGTCCACTTCCGCGCGCAGTCCTTCCGCGCGCTGCGCAAGCTCACCCGAGGCGGCGCGCACCTGCGTCGCCGCCGCGCCGGTCTGCTCCGCCCCGCCGGTGACGCCGCCGGCATGCCGGCTCACCTCCCGCGTGCCGCTCGCCGCCTCGGCCACCGCGCGGCCGATCTCCTGCACCGCGGCCGCCTGCTGCTCGGCCGCGGCGGCGACCTGCGTGGTCAGCCCGTCCACGCCCTCGATGGTCGCCGCGATGCTGCGGATCGCCTCCACCGCGCGGCCGGTCTCGGTCTGCATGCCGGCGATGCGCGCGCCGATCTCCTCCGTCGCCTTCGTCGTCTGCGACGCCAGCGCCTTCACCTCGCTCGCCACCACCGCGAAGCCCTTCCCCGCCTCGCCCGCCCGCGCCGCCTCGATAGTGGCGTTCAGCGCCAGCAGGTTCGTCTGCGACGCGATGCCGGAGATCAGGCGCACCACCTCGCCGATCCGCTGCGCCGATTCCGAAAGTTCCGCCACCGCCGCATCCGTCGCGCGCGCCGTCCCGGCCGCCTGCCGCACCACCCGCGCGCTCTCGCCCACCTGGCGCGCCACCTCGGCGATCGAGGCCGTCATCTCCTCGGCCGAGGCCGCGACGGTCTGCACATTCGCGCTCGCCTCCTCGGACGCGGCAGCGAGCATCACCGCACGCTCCCGCCCGCCCTGCGCCGTCGCCTGCATCTCGCCCGCCGTCGCGTCGAGCTCGGTGGCGGCGGAGGCCACCGTCCGCAGCGCCTCGGCCGCCTGCGCCTCGAAGCCGCGCACCAGCGCGTCGATCCGCTCGGCGCGCGCCGCCTTCGCAGCCCCGTCGGCCGCCACCGCCTCGGCCAGCCGGTCCTGCTCGATCGCGGCCCGGCGGAACACCTCCACCGCATCGGCCATCCGCCCCACCTCGTCGCGACGGCCGGCCCCCGGCACCGGGCTGTCCTTCTCGCCCGCCGCAAGCGCCTTCATCCGCGCCTCGATCCGCCCGATCGGACGGGACACGCCGCCAACCATCATCCACAACGCAAGGCCAAGCGAGAGCAGGACACCCAGCATCCCGGCGCCAAGCACCACCCAGTAGGTCCGATCCGTCTGCGCCGTGGCCGCGTCCGACGCCTCGGACATCTGCCGCTGGCTCCGTTCGACGATGGCACGGAGGTTGATGCGCGCCTGCTCCTGCGCAGGGTTGTAGCGCTGGTTCACAGCCTCCCGCGCCGCCTCGCCACTGCCGGCCAGGGCGAGGCGTCGCACCTCCTCGGCCGTCTCGCGAGCGCGGATCATGCCGTTGCGGAACTCCGCTAGTCTGGCAGACAGATCAGGCTTGGCGCGCTCCGCTGCCGCAAGATGTTCATCGGTTCGTTGGCGAGCATCAAGGACCTGCTGCCACGCGGTGCGGGCCTCGGTCGTGGAGTCGGCCTCGGCGGTGCGCGCGACCAGGCGCGCGGCATCGACGAAGGCGGTGTTGGCGCGGCTCAGGTAGATCGCGCTCTGGGCTTCCCGGGTGACCAGGTCGTGGTACAGGTTGTCGGTCTCGGCCAGCATGCTGACGGCGTGGTAGCCCGTGCCGAGCCCGGTGGCCCCCATCACGGACAGCGCGAGGAGGACCTTGCGGCCGATCGGAAGATTGTCGAGGAAGCGCATCGCCGCACGGGATCCCTGTCGGACCGGCCGCCGCGTCGTTCCACCACCGTGCTGGAACGGTCCTGCCGTGGTCGGCCTCGGCCGCCGGGATGCGCCGCCGAGGTCGCCCACATCTGAATGGCGAGCTAAAAAACCGCGCCGCGGCGCGAATGGCCGGCGAGAACTGGCCGCCCTTCAGCCCCGCTCCGTCACGCCGGTTGCGAAACCATCCACCAGCTCGCGTATCCGGGCGGGGTCGCTCTGCTCCATCACGCGCCGCGCGAAGCGCGCGCAGTCGCCGATGTCGAGCCCGCGCACCGCCTGTTTCACGCGCGGGATGGCGCCGGCATTCATCGACAGGCAGCGGATGCCGAGGCCGAGCAGCAGCGGCACCAGCCGCGGGTTGCCCGCCATCTCGCCGCAGATGGACACCGGCATGCGCAGCCGCAGCGCGGCTTCGGTGCTGAACTGCACCAGGCGCAGCACGGCGGGGTGCAGCGGGTCGTAGAGATGCGCGACCTCCGCATCGCCGCGGTCCACCGCCAGCGTGTACATCGCCAGGTCGTTGGTGCCGATGGCGAAGAAGTCGGCCTCCAGCGCGATGGCGTCGGCGGCCAGCGCCGCGCCCGGCGTCTCGATCATCGCGCCGAGCTCGGGCAGCTTCTCCGGCAGCTTCTCGCCGCGGCGGCGCAGGCGGCGGGCCACGCGTTCGTAGATCTCGCGCGCCGCCTTCACCTCGGCCGGGACGGTCACCATCGGCAGCAGCACGCGCACCTGGCTGTCGGGGGCGGCGCCGGCGACGCGCAGGATGGCGGCGAACTGCATCTCCAGCAGTTCCGGCCGCTTCAGCAGCATCCGCACGCCGCGCAGGCCGAGCGCGGGGTTGGGCCCGGCATGGTGCGGCTCCACCCCCTCGGCCAGCGCCTCCATGTCCTTCTCGCCGCCCCAGTCCAGCACGCGGATGGTGACGGGATCGCCCGCCATGGCGGCGAGGATCGGCGCATAGGCCGCGGCCTGCGCGTCCTCGTCCGGCAGGTCCTCGCGGTTCATGAACAGGAACTCGGTCCGCAGCAGGCCGATGCCCTGCGCGCCCGCCTGGGCGATCAGCGGCAGCTCGGCCGGGATCTCCATGTTGGCCTGCAGCTCCACCTCCTCGCCGTCGGTGGTCACGGCGGGCAGGCGGCGCAGCTTGGACAGGCGCTGGCGTTCGCGGGCATAGGCCGCGACCTGTTCCTTCGCCGCCGCGAGCGTCGCGGCGGAGGGGTGCAGCGTGATGCTGCCGGCCGCGCCGTCCAGCACCACCGGGTCGCCGCGGCGCGCGGCTTCCGTCAGCCCCGGCGCGCCAAGCACGGCGGGCAGGCCGAGCGCGCGCAGCATGATCGCGGTGTGGCCGTCGGCGCCGCCTTCCTCCGTCGCCACGCCGGCGATGCGCGCGGGGTCGAGGAGCGCGGCATCGGCCGGGGTCAGCTCCTCCGCCACCAGGATCGCGCCCTCGGGCACGTCCTTGAAGCTGCGGAAGGGGTTCTGGGTCAGGTTGCGGGTCAGGCGGCGCGCGATCTCCCGCACCTCCCCCGCGCGGCGGCGGAGCCCGGCCTTGTCGTCGTCCTTGGCGGAAAGGATGACCTCCGCGATCGCATCCGCCTCGTCCGCCACCGCCGTCTCGGCGGCCAGCAGCCCGGCCTCGATCCGCTTGCGGGCGCCGCGGATCAGGCGGCTGTCGCCCAGCATCATCGCATAGGCGTCGAGCAGCGGTTCCAGCTCCTCCTGCGCCTCCTCGGGCAGCACGCCGAGCTTGGTCTTGAGCTTGGCCACCTGCTTGCGGGAAGCCGCGACGGCGGTGGCGAGCCGCCCCTTCTCGGCATCGACCGACGCCGCGTCGATCGCCCGGCGCGGCGCCTCGGCCGGGGGTTCGGTGGTGTCGAAGACGGGGCCGATGGCGATACCGGGGGAGACGGGGATGCCGCGGATCGCGACTTCCCGCACGCGGCGGGGGGCGCGGCGCCCGGCTTCCCCGGGCGGCCGGGCGGCCTCGGGCGGGGCGGACTTGTCAGTCTTCATGGAAGCCGGCCTCGACCAGGCCGGCGATCGCCTCCAGGGCTTCCTTGGCGTCCCAGCCTTCGGCTTCCACCGCGATCTCGCTGCCCTGCCCCGCGCCCAGCATCATCAGCCCCATGATGGAGCAGGCCGGCACGGTCTGGCCATGGCGCGAGACGTTGATGCAGGCGGAGAAGCGTTCCGCCACGGTGACGAGCTTCGCCGCCGCGCGGGCATGCAGCCCGCGGCTGTTGGTGATCCTGAGGATGCGCTTCATCGCGAGGCCCCCGGAGGCATCGCAGCCGCAGGGCCCGGGTTCCGTCGCCAGCGCGTGCGGCGCGGGCGCGGCCTTGGCCTCCCCTCCCTCGTCGGGCCATTCGTTCATGCGCGTCCCCCGGTCTTGTCCTCGGCGGGCGCCTTGACGTCGCCCGTGGCGGCCCCGCTGCCATTGGGCCGCGGCGCCTCCGGCACCTCCGCCCCGCAGGCGATGTATTTGCGCCCCGCCGCGGTGGCATGGGCCACCGCCTCGGCCAGCGGTTCCGTCCCGCGGATCTTGGCGAGCTTCACCAGCAGCGGCAGGTTGACGCCGGCGATCACCTCCACCGTCCGGTGATCGCAGAGCTGGGAGGCGAGGTTGGACGGCGTGCCGCCGAGGATGTCGGTCAGCACGACGACGCCGTCGCCCTGGTCGACGCGGCCGATGGAGGCGCGGATGTCCTCCCGCCGGGCTTCCAGCTTGTCCTCGGGGAAGATGCAGACGGTCGCCACGGCGTTCTGCGGGCCCACCACGTGTTCCATGGCAAGGCGCAGTTCCTCGGCAAGACGGCCGTGTGTGACGAGCACGAGACCGATCATGATGGGTGCGACAGGGCCTCCCGCCCCGCAACGGACATCCCCGGCCCGGCGGTGGCATGCGCCGGGGGGGAAGCGAGCTCTCGGTGGATCAGGTCCACGCGCCAGCCCTGTGACGACAGATGGGCGGCCAAGCGCTCCGCGACAAGCACGGAGCGGTGGCGGCCACCGGTGCAGCCGAGCGCGATGGTGAGATACTTCTTCCCCTCCGCCACGTAGCGCGGCAAGAGCGTGTCCAGCAGGCCAGTCATGCGCCCCCAGAAGGGAACGAAGTCGGGGTCCGCCTCGACGAAGGCCGCGACCGGCGCGTCCCGTCCCGTCATCGGGCGCAGCAGCGGGTCGTAGTGCGGGTTGCGCAGGAAGCGCATGTCGAAGACCAGCTCCGCCTCCCGCGGGAGGCCCTTCGGATAGCCGAAGGAGATGACGCCGATCGTCATCCCCTCCGCCCCCTCCGGCCGGAAGCGGCGCTCGACCAGCCGCCGCAGGTCGGGCAGCGGCATCTCGGACGTGTCCACCAGCACATCGGCCGCCTCACGCAGCGGCGCGAGCATCGCCGCCTCCCGCGCGATGCCGTCCGGCACGCGGCTGCCGAGCGGCCCGCCCGGCGCCAGCGGGTGGCGGCGCCGCGTCTCGGAGAAGCGGCGCAGCAGCACCGCCTCCTCCGCGGTCGCGAAGACGAGCGTGGTGGTGATGTCCCGCCGCAGCCGCAGCCGTTCCAGCACCCGCAGCAGCTCCGCCGCCTCGAACCCGCGGGAGCGGGCATCGACGCCGATGGCGATGGGCGTCGCGCCGTCGCCCACCAGGTCCTCGATGATGGCCGGCGGAGGGTTGTCCACCGTTTCGTGCCCGAGATCCTCGAGCGTGCGGAGGATCGACGCCTTGCCCGCCCCCGAAAGGCCGGTGACGAGGACGACGGGGCGCGCGGGCGCGCCTGGCCTGGCCTGGGTGTCCATCACGCCTCGAACGCGCCGGCGGCCATCGCGACGCGCCCCCGCGCAGCCGCAAAAGCGAGAGCAACCTTGTCCGGCGCCGACGCCTCCCGCCCCGACAGCGCAACCCGGGGCAGGCGATGGCCGAGCGCCTCGAAGCCGGCGGGCGCGGGCAGGCGGGGGGGCGCGGAACCGGGGGGCAGCAGGTCCACCGCCAGGCGCAGCCGGGCCGGGGCGGCCACGGGGAGGTCCCGGAACAGGCCTAGGCCGCGCACCTCCAGCATCCCGCGCAGGGGACCGGGCGGGGCGGCGAGCAGCGCGCCCTCCCCCGCCTCCACCTCTACCTGGTCGTCGGCGACGAGCTGCCAGCCGCGCCCGATCAGGCGCAGGACGAGGTCGGACTTCCCGGCGCCCGGCGGGCCCAGGATCAGCACGCCTTCGCCTTCCAGCGCGGCGCAGGACGCGTGCAGCGCCATCCCCGTCCCGTTCCACCTCCGAGAAGCCGGGACCATGGCAGAAAGGGGGCGGGGGGTGAAGGCCCGCCCGTTCCGCCCCCGGGCGCGATTGCGCGAGCGCACCGGCGCAACGGGCGGAAGGCGCGGCGCCGCCGGGCCGGGCAGGGTGCCCCGGCCAGAAGGAGATCCCGATGCCCGGCTTCCGCTGCCTTCCCATGCCGACCGCCACCGCCCGCCGCTTCCGCGAGACCGGGCGCGACGACCGCGGCGACGCGCTGCACGCCCGCACCGCCGACGGCCCGGGCTTCCCCTGCCGCCACTGCCTGCGCCTCGCGGCGCCTGGGGAGGCGATGCTGCTCGGCAGCTGGGACCTGCCGCGGCCGCGGGGCACCTACTGGACGCCGAGCCCGGTCTTCCTGCATGCCGCCGACTGCCCCCGCTTCGCGGCGAAGGACGAGATCCCGCCGGCGGTGCTGGGCAACCCGCTCGTTTCCGTCCGCTGCTACGACGCGGCCGATCTCTGCCTCTACGACCTCGGCCAGGTGTGCGAGGGAGTGGCGGTGGCGGCGCCGCTCGGCCGCGCGCTGGCCGATCCGCGCACCCGCTTCGTCAACATCCACACCGCGCGCCCGGGCTGCTGGCTGGCGGGGGTGGAACGGACCACGGCGTGATCCGCAAGGGTGGATCACGCCGTGGCCGGGTTGCCGGGCATGGCCGGCGCTGCCAGCTTCCGCCGCCATGACCCAGCCCCCCCGACCCGAAACCTTCCGCACCGAGATCGAGGCTGCCGCCGCCCGCATCGCACCCCATGTCCGCCGCACGCCGGTGATGCGGATGGCGGGCGACGACCTCGGCCTGCCCGTCCCGCTGGTCCTGAAGCTCGAACTGCTGCAGGTCACCGGCAGCTTCAAGCCGCGCGGCGCCTTCAACCGGATGCTCTCCGCCCCTGTCCCGGCGGCCGGCGTCGCCACCGCCTCGGGCGGGAACCACGGCGCGGCGGTCGCCTATGCCGCGCGCCGGCTCGGCCACCGCGCGGAGGTGTTCTGCCCGGTCGCCACCCCGGCGGCCAAGACCGCGCGGATCGAGGGCTACGGCGCCGTGCTGCACCGCGTCGGCGCCGCCTATGACGAGGCGCGGGTGGCGAGCGAGGCGCGCGCCGCCGAGACCGGCGCGATGATCGTCCATGCCTATGACCAGGCGGAGGTCCTGGCTGGCCAGGGCACGGTCGGGCTGGAACTGGAGCAGGACGCGCCGGAGGCGACGCATGTGCTGGTGGCGACGGGCGGCGGCGGGCTGATCGGCGGCATCGCCGCCTGGTATGCCGGCCGCGGCGCGCAGGTCGTCAGCGTGGAGCCGGAAGGCTGCCCGACGCTCGCCACCGCCCTGCGGGAGGGGCGGCCCGTGCCCTGCCCGGTCGGCGGCGTCGCGGCGGACAGCCTCGGCGCGCGGCAGGTCGGCGCGCTGATGTTCGCGGTGGCGAAGGACCATGTGGCCCAGGCCGTGCTGGTGCCCGACGAGGCGATCCGCGACGCGCAGCGCCGGCTGTGGGGCGCGCTGCGGCTGGTGGCGGAAGCCGGCGGCGCCACCGCGCTGGCGGCGCTGACCAGCGGCGCCTGGACCCCGCCGGCGGGGGCGCGGGTGGCGGTGGTGGTCTGCGGGTCGAACACGGACCCCGCCAACGTCACCGGATAGCCGGCGCCGCGACGTCCGGGGTCATGCCGCCGGGCCTTCCTGGTGATCCGATGGCGGCGGGCGAAGCCCGCCGAGCCGCCGGATGGCGGCCGCGGCAAATGCCGCGAAGCCAAGGGCTGCGGATGCGGCCTGCCCGGCGTCTGCGGGCATAGAAAGAGTCGTGCGATCGGTCGAAGCATTCGACCGATCGCGTCAGATCATCCGCTTCAGCGCCAGCAACCCCCAGGCGGCGAGGGTGACGGAATCCTTGATCTCGCCCTCGCGCAGCATCCGCTCCACCTCGGCGCGGGGGAAGCGGCGGCTGACAAGGTCCTGCTCCTCCGCCTCCGGCCGCGCCTGCCCGGGGGTGAGCCCGGTGGCGAGGTAGACGCGGAAGCCCTGGTTCATCGTGCCGTAGCCCTCGTAGAGATGCCCGGCCTCCACCATCGACGCGGCGGCGAGGCCGGTCTCCTCGGCCAGCTCGTGCTCGGCCGCGCGGCGCGGGTCCGCCCCCGGGCCGCCCCACATCCCCTGCGGGAATTCCCAGAAGCGCGCGCCGACCGGGTAGCGGAACTGCTGCACCAGGTGGATCGAGCCATCCGCCTCCACCGGCACCACCACCACGAAGTCGTCCTTCTCGACCACGCCGTAGATGCCGGCCGAGCCGTCGCGCCGGCGCACCGCATCCTCCCGCACGCGCATCCAGCGGTTCTCGTAGACGATGCGCGTCGCGGTCGCGACGATGTCGGGGGTGTCGTCGGTCACAGGCCGTTGGCCTCCCTCAGCGCCCGCGCCGCCGCTTGCTCGCCGCGCGCATCCAGCGCGGCGGCCACCGCGACGCGGTCGGCCATCGGGCGGTTCTGGCTCTGCTTGCGCTTGCCCGTCCATTCCCGCACCTCGATCGAGACGCCGACCAGGCCGCGGAACATCGCCTCCATGAAGGGGGCGGGCTGGGCCTCCATCTCGAAGCCGGGTGTGGGTTCGTAGCGGGCCGCGAGCGCGCGCATCTGCACCGCGACCGCGGCCGGGTCCTCGATAAGGGTGGCATGGCCGGTGGCGTGCACCGCCTCGTAGTTCCAGGTCGGCACCGCCGGCTGCGCGCCGTACCAGGCGGAGGAGACGTAGGCATGGCTGCCGCGGAACACCGCCACCGCCTCCGCCCCCCCGCCCTGGAAGGCGCGCCATTGCGGGTTGGCCCGCGCCATGTGGCAGAGCAGCCGCGCCGGCGCCCCGCCTTCCGGCCGGACCAGGTGGAAGGGCAGGTGCGACGCCATCAGCGGCGCGGCGGACATCAGCAGGCCGAAGTCGTTCGCCTCGACGAAGGGGAAGATCCAGTCCGGGTCGTCGTCCCGGAAGGCGGCGGGGGTGTACATGGCGGGCATCCTGGCACGGGTCGGGCGGGCGCGCCGCAGCGGCGCGCGGGGGGGCGAAGGTCAGGGGCCCGGTGCTCGTCGTCGCAGGGTCATCGGGCGACGGTGCCCGATCGCGCCCCGCGCCCGCAACCGCGCCATGCGCAACTCAGCCCCGCGACCGCGCATGGACCAGCAGTGCCAGCCCGCCCAGCGTCAGCACGCCGCCTGCGATGTCGGACAGGTAGAGCCTCTCCCCCAGCAGCGCCCAGCCGAACACCGCCGCCAGAGGCGGCGCCAGCAGTTGCAGGGCCGAGGCGGTGGAGGCCGGCACGCGCTTCAGCATCACGAAATACAGCGCATAGCCGCCGATGCCGACCACCACCATCGACCACGCCAGCGCCGCCAGCGTGAAGGGCGCCGCCCCCCGCGGCGCCGCCCCTTCCAGCATCAGCGCGAGGCCGAGGCACAGCACCGCGGACACCGCCGTCTGCCCCAGGCTCGCCGCCCACATGTCGACCCGCGCCTTCGCCGGCGCATAGACCAGCAGCCCGACCGCCTGCGACGCCGCGGCCCCCACCGCCAGCGCGAAGCCCGAGGCCTCGGCCGCCGCCAGCCCGTCCAGCGCCCGCAGGAAGCCGAGCAGCGCAACGCCGGACCAGCCGATCGCCAGCCCCAGCCAGGCGAGCCCCGGCAGCGGCCTGCGGAAGACCAGGCTTTCCCCCGCCGCCACCAGCAGCGGCGTGGTGGCGCAGATCAGCGCGACCAGCCCGGTCGGGATGCGCGCCATGGCAAGCCAGGCCATCGCCAGGTAGCCGCCCATGCCGAACAGGCCGAGCAGCGCGACGCGCCCAGCATCGCGCGGCGCGGGCAGCCGGCTCCGCAGCAGCAGCGCGAGGCCGAGCAGCAGCGGCGCGGTCAGGCCGAAGCGGATCGCCAGCGACCACAGCGGCGGCCATTCCCGCACGACGATGCCCGCCACCGTGAAGGCCGAGGCCCAGATGGCGACGAAGGCCGCCCCGATCGGCAGCCCGCCGCGGCCCATCACGCGCCGCGCCGCGCGACCGCCGCCTCCAGCGTGTTCTCCAGCAGGCAGGCGATGGTCATCGGCCCGACGCCGCCCGGCACCGGCGTGATGGCGGCCGCATGGCGCGACACCCCGGCGAAGTCGACATCGCCGGTGAGCCGCCCATCCGGCAGGCGGTTGATGCCGACATCGATCACCGTCGCGCCTTCCGCCACCCAGTCGCCGCGCACCATCCCCGCGCGGCCGACGGCGGCGACCAGGATCTCCGCGCGGCGGCATTCGGCCGCGAGGTCGCGGGTGCGGGAATGCGCGACGGTGACGGTGCAGTCGGCGGCCAGCAGCAGCTGCGCCATCGGCCGCCCGACGATCCCGCTGCGGCCCAGCACCAGCGCCCGCGCGCCCGCCAGCGAACAGCCCGCCGCGCGCAGCAGGTGCATCACCCCCTTCGGCGTGCAGGGCACGAGCCCGGGCCGCCCCGCCGCCAGGAGACCGGCATTCAGCGGGTGGAAGCCGTCCACATCCTTCCCGGGCGAAACGGCGGCGATCACCCGGTCCGCGTCGATGTGCCGCGGCAGGGGCAGCTGCACCAGGATGCCGTCCACTACCGGGTCGGCGTTCAGCCGCGCCACCACCTCCAGCAGCTCCGCCTCGCCCGTCGCCTCGGGCAGGTGGATCGTCGCGCTGTCGAAGCCCGCTTCCAGCGCGGCGCGGTCCTTGTTGCGGACATAGACGCCCGAGGCCGGGTCCTCCCCCACGCGCACCACGCGCAGCCCCGGGCGGAAGGGCAGCGCCGCCACGCGCGCGGCGATGCCGCGCCGCAGTTCCGCCGCCACCGCCTTGCCGTCGATCACCTGCGCCGTCATCCGAGAAGCTTTCCGATTGCTGCGCCGAGCGCCGCCGGGTCGCCGGCGATGCGCAGCGTCTTGACCCTGGCCGCCGCGCCCTGCGCAACCGCCACCGAGGAAGGCGCGACCCGCAGCGCCCCCGCCACCGCCGCGCAGACCGCGCGGTTGGCGCGCCCGTCCTCCGGCGCCTCCGTCACCGCCACCCGCAGCGCCGCGCCGTCGGGCGACAGCCCGCCGAGGCCGGGGCGGCGCGACCGCGGCTGCACCTTCACGCGGAGTTCCACCCCGCCCGAGACCTCGCGCCAGGTGGTCAGAAATACAGCCCGGAGCGCAGCATGTAGCCGCGCAGCGCGCCGAGCGCGATGCCGACCGCGGTGATCAGCAGCAGCAGCACCAGCGGCGACAGGTCGACACCGCCGAGATGGGGCAGGCGGTTGCGGATGGGCCGCAGCGCCGGTTCCGTCACGCGGTAGAGGAAATCCGCGATGGTCCAGACGATCCGGTTGCGGCCGTCGAGCACGTTGAACGACATCAACGTCTGCACGATCGCCGCAAGCAGCACCGCCCACCAGAACAGGTCCAGACCCGCCTGGGCGAGGAAGAACACGGCATCGAGCAGCATCGGCAGGTCCCTGTCGTCCCGGGGCCGAAGCTAGTGGCGCGCGGCCCCGCGAACAAGGCGCGCCCCCCGCCTTGACACCCGCCCCGACCCCTTCCATAACCCGCGCCCTCAGGTGGACGGGGCTGTAGCTCAGTTGGGAGAGCGCGTCGTTCGCAATGACGAGGTCAGGGGTTCGATTCCCCTCAGCTCCACCACCTGACTTTGAAATCAAGGACATAGGCTGGTCGTGGGCGTGCCTGTAACAAAAGGCGCACCACATGGGTCATCTGGCCCCGGCCTACTTCCTCCTTCGTGACCGCCGCTGCTGCATACGTCTGCGCGTCCCGCTCGACCTCGTCGACCGGCTCGGGCGGCGGGAGATCGTGCGTGCGCTCGGCACCGCGGATGGGGTGGCGGGGCGGCTCGTCACCGCCTGCGCCTTCCTCCGGTCAGTCAGGACTTTCATGAGCCGAGCATGATACTGACTGGCGTGAATGCTGACACATTCACGCCCCTCAGACGCCGGGCGGGCCGCATCCGCGTCCCCCGGCTTCGCCGCAGATGCGGCGGCCGCCGTCCGGCGGCTCGGCGGGCTTCGCCCGCCGCCATCGGATCACCTTCAACGCCGGCCGGTATGAGACGCCTTGTGCGACATTCGGGATCCTGTCGCGCATCGACGCGGGTCGTGCCGCCATGTGTGCCGCGGCAGCAGCTTGCACCCTGCCGGCCATCAGAGGCAGGAACCCACGCGGTTGCTCCCGCGGGACCCGGGGGCATCGATCAGACGAGCTGGATCCGCTCGATCTCCGAGAAGCGAAGCGTCTCGCCGCCGATGGTGATCGTGCCCTGGAAGGTGGCGGGGTTGCCGGCCGCGTCGATGAAGGACACGACGGGGCCCTGCGGGCTGCTGGCGACGTGCATCTGCAGGTTCGTGTTCCCCTCCAGCCTCAGCGCCGCCTGAAGCTGGTTCAGCGACACGTTGTCGAGTTGCAGCGTGTCGGTGCCGGTGCCGCCCTGGAACTGGTCGCTGCCGTCGCCGGGCGCCCAGATGAAGGCGTCGTTGCCGTCGCCGCCGAAGGCGAGGTCGGCAGCGCCATCGCCGGCGCCCCCGTCCAGGCTGTCATGACCTGCGCCGCCCTGGAGCTGGTCCTGGCCGGCGCCGCCATTCAGCGTGTCGTTGCCCTCGCCGCCGAAGGCAAGGTCATTGCCGGCACCGGCGGAGATGACGTCGTTGCCCGCCTCGCCATAGGCCTGGTCGTTGCCGGTGCCGGCGGCGATGGTGTCATTGCCCATGCCGGAGAAGATGACGTCGTCGGAGCCCGAGCCGGTCACGGCGTCATTGCCGCTGCCGGTCTGCACGAAGGCGCCCCCGGCGACCTGCGACAGGGCGGCATCGTCGAGGGGCCTGGGCTTGCTGGCTGTCACGATCTGCGTCCTTGTGGCGCTGGATCGCAACGATATTCCTGTGCCCTGCTGCTGCAAACCCGCGACCTGCCTATCGGCAGCAGAGCGTGTGTCTATGCCGTCCCGTCCGCCGCGCAGGCGTGCAGCCGGCGATCGCCGCAGCACGGTCGCCCCAAGGCCGAAGGACGGCACGTCCCCTTCCGGCTTCCTGGCCCGAAGGCGCCACGACTGCGCCACCACGGCCGACCACCGACCCGCATCGCGCAGCGCGGCTACTGCCAGGGCGTGCGTTCCCAGATCTGCTGGTAGCGGCGCAGCTGGGCGGGCATCTGCGCCTCCCACGCGCCGCCGCGCAGGAAGGCCATGGCAAGTTCCAGCTGCCGCACCTTCTCCGCCCATTCCGGCGTCGCGATCACCTTGGCGATCGCGTCTTCCAGCCGCTGCGCGATCTCGTCGGGGATGCCGCGCGGCGCGCCGAGGCCGCGTTCGCTGCTCATCAGCACGTCGTAGCCTTCCTCCCGGAAGGTCGGCACCTCGGGCATCAGCTCCCAGCGCCGCTCTCCCATGCCGGCGAGTGCGCGCAGCATCGGGTTCTCCTGCCCCAGCATCCCGATCTCACCGAGATTGAGCCCCGCCACGTCGATCTGCCGCCCGAGGACGGCGTTGCGCGAAGGGCCTGCGCCGGCGAAGGGCACATGGATGAACTCCGTGCCCGACGCAGCCTCGAACAGGGTCAGGCCGAGATGGTCGTCGGTGCCGATGCCGGAGGAGCCGACGCTGATCGTGCCCGGCCGGCGCTTCGCCGCCTCCACCAGGTCCTTCAGCGAGCGGAAGGGCGAATCGCGGTGCACGACGAAGGCGCTCGGGTCGTCGACCAGCCGCGCGATCAGGCGGATCTGCGCGCGGTCGTAGCGCACGCGCCGCTGCACGCCGAGCGCGAGGTAGCCTGGCGTGTTGATGGTGCCGAGCGTGTAGCCATCCGGCCGCGCGCCCTGCAGCGCCACATAGGCCGTCTCGCCGCCCGCGCCCGGGCGGTTGGAGACGACGAAGTTGGCGCCCGGCAGCTCCGCCGTCAGGAACTGCGCGAGGGCGCGCACCATCACATCCGTCCCGCCCCCGGGCGCAAAGCCGACGACCACCTCGATCGGCCGGCCGGCGGGCCAGGCGGGCTGCGCCAGGGCCGGCGCGGCGAGGGAAGCCAGGCCGGCGGCGAGGGCGCCGCGGCGCGTGAGGGCATGGGTCATCCGGGGGTCCTCTCCTGTCGTGTCCGTCAGGCCGCCAAGCGCAGCGCGCCCGGCACGACGATGGCGCCCGGCAGCGCGGGCAGGCGGCCGGCGAGCACCGCGACGATGCTCTCCGCCGCGCCGGTGGACATGCCGACGGCGCCGCGCGGCGTGTTGGCGGCGAGATGCGGCGTCGGCAGGATGCGCGGGTGGCGGCGCAGCGCGCTCGCCGCATCCAGCGGTTCCTTCGCGAAGACATCGACGCCCGCCCAGGCGACATGCCCGTCATCCAGCGCGGCAAGCAGCGCCGCCTCGTCGACGATGCCGCCCCGCGCGGTGTGGACCAGGATCGCGCCGCGCGGCAACAGCGCAAGCTCCTCCGCGCCGATCATGCCGCGCGTCGTCGCATCCAGGGGGCAATGCAGGGACAGCACCTCCGACCGCGCCAGCAGCTCGCGCAGCGAGCCGACGCGCTCGCCCGGTCCGGGCAGCGTGCCCGGCGGCAGCAGCGGGTCATGGGCGGCGACCTGCATGCCGAAGGCGTCCGCCAGCCGCGCGACCCTGGAGCCGATGGCGCCATAGCCGACGATGCCGAGCGCCACGCCCTCCACATCGCGGGTCATGCGGGAGGTCTTCTCCCACTTCCCCTCGCGCATGGCCTCGGCAACGGCGGGCAGGTCCTTCAGCGCGGCGAGCATCAGCGCCATGGCGTGCTCCGCGACCGAGCGCGCATTGGCGCCGGCCGCGCGCGTCACCGTCAGGCCGCGCGCCTCGGCGGCGGCGAGGTCGATGCCGTCCACCCCGGCGCCATGGCGTGCGATGACCTTCAGGGCAGGCGCCGCGGCGTCCATCACCGCGGCGCCGATGAGGCCCTGGCGGTGCAGCAGCGCGACGGGACGGTGCTCGGCGACGGCGGCGAGCAGCTCGGCCTCGGAAGGATAGGCGGAGGTGCAGGGCACGGCGTAGCCGGCAGCCTCGAGGATCGCCACGGCCTCCGGCGCAAGGCGGGCAGCGGTGACGAGGATGGCGGGGCGCTGGGGCATGGCGGACTTTCGCGGGAGGAGCGGCCAGGAAGATCAGGACGAAACGTTATTTCGACATGCTGCAGCCAGGAATGGCCCAGCCCTCCCTCCCCATGCGGCGCGACGCGGCTTGACGGGCACTTGCGGGAGGCGCTTATAGCGAAACGCCATTTCGAAACGCAAGCCGCGATCGGAAGCCCGGCCGGAGCGCGTTCCCTGCCTGCTGCGCGCAGGGCCGGACTGGCGCCAGGATGCGCGGAGACAGCCGGAGAGGGGCATGGCGGAGAAGGGCAGGCGACGACCGGCGCTGGAGGGAGTGGCTTCGGCGGACCGCGCGCTGACCGTGCTCGCCGCCTTCCGGAAGGGCGACCGCAGCCTCTCGCTCGCCGAACTCGCCGAGCGCACCGGCCTGGTGAAGAGCACCATCATGCGCCTGGCCGTCTCGCTCGAGCAGCACGGCTTCCTGGCGCGGGAGGGGGATGGCACCTACCGGCTGGATGCGGAGGTGCTGCGGCTCGCCGCCATCTACTCCCAGTCATTCCGGATGGACGCGCATGTGCTGCCGGTTCTGGAGGAACTCGTCGCCCGCACCGGGGAGACGGCGGCCTTCTACGTCCGCCGCGGCGAGGGTCGGCTCTGCCTCTTCCGCGTCGACAGCCCGCATCTGCTGCGCATGCATGTGCGGGTCGGCGACGCGCTGCCGCTCGACAGCTCGGCCATCGCGCAGGTGCTGCGCGCCTTCTCCCCGCGGCCGCTGCCGGCCTATGTCACGACGCTCGATCTGCCGATCGTCACCATGGGGGCCACCGATCCCCA
Source organism: Falsiroseomonas sp. CW058 (assembly GCF_050563535.1). Taxonomy (NCBI): domain Bacteria; kingdom Pseudomonadati; phylum Pseudomonadota; class Alphaproteobacteria; order Acetobacterales; family Roseomonadaceae; genus Falsiroseomonas; species Falsiroseomonas sp. CW058. The sequence goes on along the minus strand of NZ_JBNXUO010000014.1, from coordinate 90,934 downwards.
TACCGGCGCCATGGCCGCGCCCGTCTTCGGGCCTGGCGACCAGCTGGCCGGCGCACTCGCGCTCTCGGCGCCGGTGATCCGCTGGACGCCGGAGGCGCTGGCGGCGGCACGGCCGGTCCTGATCGACGCCGCCCTCACCCTGACCCGCCGCATCGGAGGCGAACGACCCGCCTCGCCGCGCGCCGCAGCGGAGTAGCCTGCGCGGCGAGGACGGCCGAGGGCGATGCGACCGGCTGATGCTGCGCCGATGCGGCAGCCAGGCAGGGGCGAACAAAGGCGGCCGGCGGGGCGCGATCCGCGGCCGCCGCCTGACAGGGCGCCCCGGCGCCCGGCGGCGCTTCCGCCGCGGCGGGCCTGCGGCTACTGATGCCGCCCGCCTGCGCCCCGAGGACCGCCCGCTTGGCCCACCCCCTCCGCGACCGCCGCCTGCCCATCATGCTCGCGCTCGGCTTCGCGGCCGGCGTCCCGCTGCCGCTGGTGGCGGGGCAGGTGCTGCGGCAATGGTTCGTCGAATCCGGCATGTCGCTGGCCGATCTCGGGCTGACGGCGCTGATCGGGCTGGCCTATGCCAACAAGTTCCTCTGGTCGCCGGCGCTGGATGCGGTGCGGCCGCCGGTGCTCGGCCGCCGGCGGGGCTGGCTGCTGCTGATCCAGCTTGGGCTGGTGGCCACCATCGCGGCGATGGCGCTGACCGACCCGCGCGGCGGCGCCACCGCCACCGTGGCGCTGGCCGTGACCGTCGCCTTCCTGTCGGCCAGCCAGGACATCGTGGTGGATGCCTGGCGCATCGAGATGCTGGGGGACGACCAGGAACGCCAGGCCTGGGGGCTGGCCGCCTATGTCTGGGGCTATCGCGCCGCGCTGCTGGCCAGCGGCGCGGGCACGCTGTTCCTCGTCGGCCATGTCGGCTGGCAGCTGGCCTATGTCTACGGCGCGGCGCTGGTGCTGGTCGGCGTCGCCGCCACGCTGGCCGGGACGGAACCCGACATGCCGGCGGCGGCGCCGATGGGCTGGCGCGCGCGGCTGCGCCATTCGGTCGCCACCCCTTTCCTCGACTTCACGACGCGGCGCCACTGGCTGGCGATCCTCGCCTTCATCGCGCTGTTCAAGCTGGGCGAGGCGCTGGCGGCGGTGATGGTGACGCCGTTCTACCGCGCCGAAGGCTTCACGCGCGACGACGTGGCGGCGGTGGCCACCGTGTTCGGCCTGGCCGCGACGCTGGCGGGGGCGGTGGCGGGAAGCTGGCTGATCGGCCGCATCGGCGTGGGCCGCGCGCTGGTCCTGACCGGGCTCGGCCAGATGCTGTCGAACCTGATGTACGTGGCACTCGTCGGCGGCGGACGCGACATCCCGATGTTGTTCGCGCAGGTCGGCATCGAGAACTTCACCGACGGGCTCGCGGATGCCGCCTTCCTGACCTACCTGTCGGGGCTGGTGAACCGGAGTTTCAGCGCGACGCAGTATGCGCTGCTGTCGTCGCTCGCGGCGGTGCCGCTGCGCACGCTCGGCGCCTCGGCCGGCTGGCTGGCGCAGTCGCTCGGCTGGTCGTGGTTCTTCGTGCTGACCACGGCCGCGGCGCTGCCGGCGATGGCCATCATGCTGTTCCTGCTGGCGCGGCTGCCGCCCGCCCCGGCCGCGATGGCGGGGGAGCCCGCGCGATGAGCCCCTACTGGCTGACGCCGGCGCTGCTGGTGCTGTCCAACGTGGTGATGACCTTCGCCTGGTACGGCCACCTCAAGGCGCCGTCCTGGCCGATGTGGCTGGCGGTGCTGGCAAGCTGGGGCATCGCCTTCTTCGAATACTGCCTCGCCGTGCCGGCCAACCGCCTGGGCTACGGCACCTTCACCGGCCAGCAGCTGAAGGTCATGCAGGAAGTGATCACGCTGGCCGTCTTCGCCGCCTTCAGCGTGGCCTTCCTGGGCGAACCGCTGCGCTGGAACTTCCTGGCCGCCGGCGCCTGCCTGGTCGCGGCGGTGGTGTTCATCTTCCTGCCGGTGGAATAGCGCGCCGCCCCGGCCCGGCGGGGGGCGGATCGTGAAGCCCCGCCCGATGGACGCGCGGCGGCGCCGGCGCGATCCTTCCCGCCAGCAGCGGAGGAAGCATCATGCGCGTCGGCGTGCCGAAGGAGGTCAAGGTCCACGAATACCGCGTCGGCCTCGTGCCCGGCTCGGTGCGGGAGATCGTGGCGCATGGGCACGAGGTGGTGGTGCAGGCCGGCGCCGGCGCCGCCATCGGCTTCCCGGACGACGCCTACACCGCCGCCGGCGCGACGGTCGCCGCCGATGCGGAGGAGGTCTTCGCGACCGCCGGGCTGGTCGTGAAGGTGAAGGAACCGCAGCCGGCGGAATGGGCGCGGCTGCGGCCGGGGCAGGTGCTGTTCACCTATCTCCACCTCGCGCCCGACCCGGACCAGGCGAAGGGGCTGATGGCGTCGGGCGCCAGCGCGGTGGCCTACGAGACGGTGACGGACGCCAATGGCGGCCTGCCCCTGCTGGCGCCGATGAGCGAGGTGGCCGGGCGCATGGCCGTGCAGGTCGGCGCCCGCTGCCTCGAGAAGGAGACGGGCGGCGCGGGCATCCTGCTCTCCGGCGTGCCGGGCGTGCCGGGGGCGAAGGTCGCGATCCTCGGCGGCGGGGTGGTGGGCTCCAACGCCGCGCGGATCGCGCAGGGGATGCGCGCGCGCGTCACCGTGCTGGACCGCGCGCCGCGCGCCCTGCAGGCGCTGGACGTGGAATTCGGCGGCACCGTCGACACGCTCTTCGCCACGGCGGAGGCGGTGGAGGACGCGGTGCTGGCCGCCGACCTCGTCATCGGCGCCGTGCTGGTCCCGGGCGCCGCCGCGCCGCGGCTGGTGACGCGGGAGATGATCGCCCGCATGCGCCCGGGCAGCGTGGTGGTGGACGTGGCGATCGACCAGGGCGGCTGCTTCGAGACGTCGCGCCCGACGACCCATGCCGAGCCGACCTACCTGGTGGACGGGGTGGTGCACTACTGCGTCACCAACATGCCCGGCGCCGTCGCGCGCACCAGCGCCGTCGCGCTGAACAACGCGACCCTGCCCTTCATCCTGCAACTCGCCGACAAGGGGCTGCGCCGCGCCTGCGCGGAGAATCCGCACCTGGCGGCCGGGGTGAACGTGCACCAGGGCGGGATCGCCCATCCGGCGGTCGCCGCCGCGCTCGGGCTGGACTACCATCCATTCGGAAAAGATGCGTAATTTCTCGTTTTTGAGAATTCTGCCCTTGATCGTGGAAGGCCTGCGGCTACTATGCGCCTGTTCCAGGACCCGGTTGCCGCATGTCCAGCAAGCTCCTCATCCTCATCGCCGGGCTGGTCGTGCTGACCGTCTCCGGCATCGCCGTGGTCGCCGCGATGGCGCCGCCCACGCCCGGCAGCGCCGCTTATTTCCGCGCGATGTCCGCCGCCAACCGCAGCGGCTCGGCGCCGGCCTATGCGGTGCCGGTCGAAACCCGCCGCGCCGCCGCCAACAGCTGCGAGGGCTACAACCTCGAACTGCAGGAAGGCGCGGGCATCCAGATGCGCCTCGGCCACCACGGGGAGGCGCAGCGCCTGCTGTCGCTGCGCCGCGACTGCTCGATCGCCAGCGACGTGGTGCGCTCGGCCCGCTGACGGCGGGATCGCCCCACCCATTCCCGGCCGCGCCACGCAGAGCTGAAGGGTCCCGCGGGAACCCGGCGGGGGGTCGATGCCTTAGCGCATCGCAATCACTCGGGGCACCGCCGCCATGGGCTTCCTCTGGACCATCATCATCGGCTTCGTCGCCGGCGCGATCGCGAAGTTCCTCATGCCCGGGCGCGACCCGGGCGGGTTCATCGTGACCATCCTGCTCGGCATCGTCGGCGCGCTGGTCGCCACCTGGCTCGGCCAGGCCGTCGGCTGGTACCGGGCGGGAGAGGGCGCGGGCCTGATCGGCGCGGTCGTCGGCGCCGTCATCGTCCTGGTCGTCTACCGCATGGTCGCGGGACGCCGCACCATCACCTGACGGCGGCGCCGGCAAGGCCGCGGGGGGGCGCCCGGCAACGGCGCGCGCCCCTCATCCAGCCCTCTCCCCCCGCCGGGGAGAGGGCTTCTTCGTGGCCTGCCGGCGCGGCACGGGAAGAAGCGCCTCCTCCATCCCGCGCTTCGCAGCCGTCCTCAGCCCTTCCGCGGCAGGCAGGCGGCGGAGAGCTGCGCGAAGGCGGCGGCGCGGTGGCTGATGGCATGCTTCGCCGCGGGCGCCATCTCGGCGAAGGTCTGCACGTGGCCGTCGGGGACGAAGATCGGGTCGTAGCCGAAGCCCTGCGCCCCACGCGGCGGCCAGACCCAGGCCCCGTGCGCCTCGCCCAGGAACTCCTCCGTGTGGCCATCCGGCCAGGCGATGACCAGCGCGCAGGAGAACCAGGCCCGGCGGTCGGGCGCGTGGCGGGCCAGCTTCTCCACCTTGCCCATCGCCATCGCATAGTCGCGGCCCGCCGGCGTCTCGGCCCAGTCCGCGGTCCGCACCCCCGGCGCGCCGTCCAGCGCCGCGACGGAGAAGCCGGAATCGTCCGCCAGCGCCGGCAGGCCGGAGGCCCGCGCCGCCGCCAGCGCCTTGATCCGCGCATTGCCGAGGAAGCTGTCCTCGGTCTCCGCCGGCTCCGGCAGGCCGAGCGCGCCCGCGCCGACCACCTCGAACCCCCAGGGCGCCAGCAGCTCCGCCACTTCCCGCAGCTTGCCGGCATTGTGGGTGGCCAGCACGAGCTTCGGGCCGTCGAGGAGGCGGTGGCTCACGCCTTCGACCCCTGCCCGATCGCCTCGCGCTGCTTCGCGAACAGCTCCCCCGTGCCCTTGCGGGCCAGCGCCAGCAGCTGCGTCAGCTCCGCGTCGCTGAAGGGCGCGCCCTCGGCGGTCGCCTGCACCTCCACCATGCCGCCCGCGCCGGTCAGGACGAAGTTGCCGTCGGTCTCCGCCTTGCTGTCCTCCTCGTAGTCGAGGTCGAGCACCGGCGTGCCGTTCCAGATCCCGCAGGAGATCGCGGCCACCTGGTCGCGCAGCGGGTTCTTCTTCAGGATGTTCTTCGCCATGCACTGCGCGAAGGCCAGGTGCAGCGCCACCCAGGCCCCGGTGATGGAGGCGGTGCGCGTGCCGCCATCGGCCGTCAGCACGTCGCAGTCGAGGGTGACGGTCATCTCCCCCATCGCCTTCAGGTCCGTCACGGCGCGCAGGCTGCGGCCGATCAGGCGCTGGATCTCCTGCGTGCGCCCGGACTGCTTGCCGCGCGCGGCCTCCCGGTCGCCGCGGGTATGGGTGGCGCGCGGCAGCATGCCGTATTCCGCCGTCACCCAGCCCTGGCCGGAATTGCGCAGGAAGGGCGGCACCTTGCCTTCCACGCTGGCGGTGCAGAGCACCTCCGTCACGCCGAAGCGGATCAGGCAGGACCCCTCCGCATGGCGCGCGGCGCCGGGGGTGATGGTGACCGGGCGCAGCTGGTCGGCGACACGGCCCGAGGGGCGGACGAAGGGCGGCTTGAAGCCGGCGGGGAAATCGATCATGCGGCCCCGTAGCGCCCGCCCGCCCTGCCGTCCAGCGCGGGCCGGCGCCGCTATCCGCGGCAGGCGACCCGCGGGCGCCCGTTCGGCGCCACCAGCACCGCGGCCCGCCGCCCGGGCGCGCAGAGCCCGCGCAGCGTCGCCGGCGCCAGCAGCAGCGTGCCCCCCGCCGCCCGCGCCACCGTGACGCGCGCGTGGTAGCCGAGCCCCCGTGCCGGATCCATCGAGTGGTACTGCGCCACCGCCTCCGCCCAGTTGCCGGTGCGGGCGCGCAGGTCCCGCAGGAAGCGCACGGCATAGGCGACATTGGCCGCCGGGTCGAAGGCGACGGCGAGGCTGGGGAAGGCATCGGGGTGGTGCAGCAGGTTGACCTGCATGCAGCCGACATCGGCCGACCGCACGCCGCGCGCGCGCAGCGCCTCCACCTCCGCGATCGCGGCGTCGCGCGTCGGCGGGAAGCGGCCCTCGCCATCGGCGTTGATCGCGAAGGGCCAGGGCACGACGCCGCCCGCGGGGGCGGGCCGGCCGCTTTCCACCCGCGCGATCGCCAGCAGCAGGCCGGGCGGGATGCCCGCCCCGCGCTCGGCCGCCGCGATGGCGCGGGTGCAGGCGGCCCAGGGTTCGGCGACCGGCGGCGCCTCGGCCACCGTGGGCGAGGCAAGCAGCAGGAGGGGAAGCAGGGCGGCGCGGCGCATCGCCCCGGCATCCCGCACCCGGACCTGCGGCGTCAATGCCGCGATCAGGGCAGCCCCGCCGCCGCTTCCGCCAGCCCGCCCATCAGCACGAGGCCCAGCACCAGCGCCACGCAGGACAGCGCGGCCAGCGCCAGCCTTCGCGGCAGCCCCGGCACGGGCGCCACCAGCAGCGAGGTCAGCAGCCCCGCCCCGCCGGCCAGCAGCAGCGACGCCGCCGCCATGGTCGCGGTCACCGCCCGGCCGCCCGCCGCCACCGGCCCGACACGCATCGCCGCATCCCTGCCTCCCGTCATTCCCGGCAGCGATGGAAACGACCGACCGTAACCCCGGCATGGCGGGACTGTGTCGAAACCTTGCCACGCCGCCCGCCCGGCCGACCCGCGGTTGACCCGCGGGGCATGAAGCACCCCCGAGCCCCGCGGTTGACCCGCGGAGCGTGAGGCACCCCCGAGCCCCGCGGTTGACCCGCGGGGCGTGAGGCACCCCCGAGCCCCGCGGTTGACCCGCGGGGCGTGAGGCACCAACGTACCCATTCAGGGAACCACTCGTCCGGGACGGATCATGGCCCCGCTCAACCGACCGCCGCGCCCCACGGGCGCCACCCATCTCACCGCCGCCCCCGGTGGCGTCGCGCTGCCGCCCGGCCTCGACGACCGCAGCGCCGCCATCCTGCGCGAGGTGGTGGAGCTCTATGTCGCGACCGGGGAGCCGGTGGGCAGCCGCACCCTGTCGCGCCGCCTGCCGCATTCGCTCTCCCCCGCCACCATCCGCAACGTGATGGCGGATCTCGAGGATGCGGGGCTCCTCTTCGCGCCCCACACCTCGGCCGGGCGGCTGCCGACCGACCGTGGGCTGCGGCTGTTCGTGGACGGGCTGCTGCAGTTCGGCGCCCTGGCCGAGGAGGAGCGGGACGCGATCGCGGCGCGCTGCGCGGCCGGCGGGCGCAGCCTGCAGGACACGCTGGGCGAGGCGGGGCAGATGCTCTCGGGCCTCGCCGGCGCCGCGGGCCTGGTGGTGGCCCCGAAGAGCGAGGCGCCGATCCGCCACATCGAATTCGTGGCGCTCGGCCCCGGCCGCGCGCTGGTGGTGCTGGTCAGCGGCGACGGCCAGGTGGAGAACCGGGTGATCGAGGTGCCGCCCGGCCTGCCGCCCTCCGCCCTGGTGCAGGCGGGCAACTACCTGAACGCCCGCCTGTCCGGTCGCACGCTGGAGGAGACGCGCGTCGCGGTCAGCCAGGAGATCTCGGCCAACCGCACCGCGCTCGATGCGCTGACGCATCAGGTGATCGAGGCCGGGCTCGCCACCTGGTCGGGCGGCGTCGGCGGCGCGCTGATCCTGCGCGGCCAGTCGAAGCTGCTGCAGAACCTGGACCAGATCCACCGCGTGCAGGAGATCCAGGCCCTGTTCGAGCGGCTGGAGGCGCAGGAGACGATGCTGCGCCTGCTCGACCTCGCGCAGCGCGGCGAAGGCGTGCAGATCTTCATCGGCGCGGAAAGCGGGCTGTTCGACACAGCCGGCCTGTCGATGGTGGTGGCCCCCTTCCGCAACGGGCAGGAAAGGATCGTCGGCGCCATCGGCGTGATCGGCCCGACGCGCATCAACTACGGGAAGATCATCCCGGTGGTGGACTACACCGCGCGCGTGATCGGCCGGCTGCTCGGGTAACGCGCGTTACCCTTCGACACGCGGGGCGGGGGAATCCGGCGCGCGGTTGCGCGATGTTGCTTGGTGCCCCACCGTCCTGCCCCCACCCTTGAGGCCATGCGCCTCCCCCTCCTCCGCCTGCTGCCGCTGCTGCTGGCGCTGGCCGCCCTGCCCGCCCTCGCCCAGCGCGGCCCCGCCGTGCCGGTCGAGAGCGCGGAGGCGCAGCGCAGCCGCATCCCGGTCGAGATCGCGGCCAACGGCACCGCCGCGTCCGAGGCGGTGGTGAATGTCCGCACCCGCGTCGACGGCCAGATCGAGCGCGTGCATGTGCGCGAGGGCCAGATGGTGAAGCACGGCGACGTGCTGTTCACGCTGGACCGCAGGCTGGCCGAGGCGACGCTGGCGCAGCAGGAGGCGCAGCTGGCGCGGGACCGCGCGCAGGCGCAGCGCGCGCAGGCGGATGCGCAGCGCTACGCCTCGCTGCGCGGGGAAGGCTTCGCCGCCCAGCAGAGATTCGAGCAGGCGCAGGCCGAGGCAGGGGTCGCCGCCGCCAATGTCCGCGCGAGCGAGGCGCTGATCTCCTACACCCGCACGCTGCTGGACTATGCGACCATCACGGCGGAGGCGGACGGGCGGCTCGGCACCCTGCCGGTGCGGGAGGGCAACTTCGTCCGCGCGGCGGAGAACACGCCGATCGCCACCATCACGCCGATGGACCCGCTGGTGGTGCGCTTCGCCGTGCCCGAACGCTGGGTGCCGGGCCTGCGCGACGCGCTGGCGGGCCCGGTGCCGCCGCGGGTGCGCGCCGCCCCGCCGGGGGATGCCGGGCCGCCCGCGGAAGGGCAGCTGGTGTTCATGGACAGCCAGGTGGACCCGACCACCGGCACCATCGCGCTGACCGCGCGCTTCCCCAACGCGACGCAGCGGCTCTGGCCGGGCCAGTGGCTGTCCGTCGTCGTGACGCTGCGCGAGGAGGAGGCGCTGACGGTGCCGGTGCAGGCCGTGCAGCAGGGCCAGCAGGGGCCGCAGGTCTTCGTGCTGGATGCCGACCGCGTCGCGCATCGCCGCGCCGTGCGGGTGGAGCGCGTCAGCGGCGGCCGCGCCGCGATCTCGGGCGAGGTCGCGCCGGGCGACCGCGTGGTGGTGGAGGGCGCGAACCTGCTGACCGACGGCGCCCGCACCGTGGAACGCCAGCCGCAGCCGGCGGGCCCGCGGTCATGAACCTTCCGGAACTCTGCATCCGCCGCCCGGTGATGACCGGGCTGCTGTCGGTCGCCGCCGTCATCGCGGGCATCCTCGCCTATCTTCAGATGCCGGTGGCCGCCGTGCCGCGGGTGGACTTCCCCGTCATCCAGGTCAGCGCCAGCCTGCCGGGCGCGAGCCCCGACACCATGGCCTCCTCCGTCGCGCTGCCGCTCGAACGCCAGCTTTCGACCATCGCGGGGCTGGAGCAGATGTCCTCCACCTCCGGGCAGGAGGGGACGCAGATCACGCTGCAGTTCGTGCTGGGGCGCGACATCGACGCCGCCGCGCTCGACGTGCAGTCGGCGCTGTCCCGCGCGCAGCGGCAGATGCCGCCGGAGATGACGACGCCGCCTTCCTTCCGGAAGGTGAACCCCGCCGATGCGCCCGTGCTGCTGCTGACCCTCCAGGGGGGAGAGGTGCCGCTGTCCCGCCTGAACGACACGGCGAGCCTCGTGATCTCGCCCGCGCTGTCGCGCGTGGCCGGCGTGGCGCAGGTGCTGACCTATGGCGAGCAGCAATACGCGGTCCGCATCCACCTCGACCCCGATCGCGCCGCGGCCCTCGGCATGGGCTTCGACGAGGCGCAGCGCGCCATCACGGCGGCCAACAGCAACACGCCGGTCGGCCTGCTGAGCGGGCCCCGCCAGCAGCTGACGCTGCGCGCCAACGACCAGCTCGCCTCGGCCGAGCAGTTCGCGGGGCTGGTCATCGGCGGGCGCGGCGGCGCGCCGATCCGGCTCGGCGACATCGCGCGGGTCGAGGACGGGGTCGCCAACAGCCGCGTCGCCGCCTGGAACGGGAAGGAACGCGCGCTGATCCTGGCGGTGCAGCGCCAGCCGGACGCCAACACGGTGGACGTGGTGGACGGCGTGCGCCGCGCGCTGCCGCTGCTGCAGGCCGCGCTGCCGCCGGGCGCCACGCTCGGCGTCATGCTCGACCGGTCGGTGTCGATCCGCGATTCGGTCAGCGACGTGCAGCACCACCTGGTCATCGCCATCGGGCTGGTGACGCTGGTGATGTTCCTGTTCCTGCGCCGCGTCGGGGCGACGGTGATCCCCGCCGTCGCGGTGCCGGTCAGCCTGGCGGCGACGCTCGCTCTCATGTGGGTGTTCGGCTACGGCATCGACAACATCACCCTGCTCGGCCTGACGCTGGCGGTCGGGCTGGTGGTGGACGACGCGATCGTCGTGCTCGAGAACGCGATGCGCCACATGGAGGAGGGGATGGCGCCGATGGCGGCGGCCATCCGCGGCTCCCGCGAGATCGCCTTCACCGTCGTCTCCATCACACTGTCGCTGGTGGCCGTCTTCCTGCCGATCCTGCTGATGGGCGGCGTGGTCGGGCGCGTCTTCAACGCCTTCGCCGCCACCGTCTCGCTCGCCGTGCTCGCCTCCTGCGTCGTCTCGCTCACGCTCACGCCGCTGATGGCGTCGCGCCTGCCGCCGCCGGGGAAGGAAGGGCCGGTGGCGCGCGCGCTGGAACGCGGCTTCGCGGCGGTGGAGCGCGGCTATGCGCGGCTGCTCGACCTCGCGCTGCGCTTCCGCCTGGCGGTCTGGGCGTCCTTCGTCGCGTCGCTGGTGCTGGCGGGCTGGCTCGCCTTCGCGATCCCGAAGGGCTTCTTCCCGGTGGAGGATACCGGCCTGCTCTCCGTCTCGACAGAGGGGCCGCAGGACATCTCCTTCGCGGACATGGCGAGCCGTTCCGCGCGCGTCGCGGAGCTGGTGGCGGCCAACCCGCATGTCGCGCAGGTGACGCACCGCATCGGGGTCGGCGGCGGCGGCCAGGCAATGAACCAGGGCGGGATGTTCGTGGAGCTGAAGCCGCGCGCCGAACGCCCGCCGATCGCCGAGGTGGTGCAGCAGCTCCGGCGGGAAGCTTCCGCCGTGCCGGGGATGCGGGTCTTCCTCAACCCCATCCAGAACATCTCCTTCGGCGCGCGGTCCGCCCGCACCTCCTACGTCTACACGATGCAGGGCACGCGGCAGGACGAGCTGTACGACTGGGCCGGCCGCATGACGGACCGGTTGCGCGCCCTGCCGCAGCTGCAGGACGTGAACAACGACCTCCAGCTCGCCCAGCCGATCCTGCAGGTGGAGGTCGACCGCGACCGCGCGGCCGCGCTCGGCGTCAGCGTCGACCAGGTGCGCCAGGCGCTGTACTCCGCCTACGGCTCGCGCCAGATCAGCACGATCTACGGCGCGGCGGCGTCTTATGCCGTCATCCTCGACGTGGTGGCGGCCGACCAGGAGGACGAGGCCGACCTGTCGCGGCTGTGGCTGCGCGCCTCCTCCGGCCGGCTGGTGCCGCTGGCGGGGCTGGCCACGGTGACACGGCGGACCGGGCCGGTGACGGTGGCCCACCAGGGGCAGCTGCCCGCGGTCAGCATCGGCTTCAACACCGCGCCGGGCGTCTCGCTCGGCGATGCCACCGCGGCGATCGGGGCGGTGGAGCGGGAGGCGGGGATGCCGCCTTCCATCGTCACCGGCTTCACCGGCACGGCGCAGATCTTCCAGCAGGCGCTGGCCGGCCAGGGGATGCTGCTGATCGCCGCGCTGGTGGTGATGTATGTCGTGCTCGGCGTGTTGTACGAAAGCCTGGTCCACCCGCTGACCATCCTGTCGGGCCTGCCTTCGGCCGCCGCGGGGGCGCTGGCGACGATCTGGCTGTTCGGGCTCGACCTCTCCGTCATCGCGGTGATCGGCGTGCTGCTGCTGATCGGGCTGGTGAAGAAGAACGCCATCATGATCGTCGATGTCGCGCTGGCGCGGCAGCGCGAAGGCGTGCCCGCCTTCCAGGCCGTGCGGGAGGCCTGCATCGTCCGCTTCCGCCCGATCCTGATGACGACGCTGGCCGCCGGCGCGGGCGCGGTGCCGATCGCGATGGGCCTCGGCGCCGCGGCGGAGCTGCGCCAGCCGCTCGGCCTCGCGGTGGTCGGCGGCCTGGCGGCAAGCCAGGCGCTGACGCTGTTCGTCACGCCGGTGCTCTATCTCGGCTTCGACCGGCTGGGCACGGCCTTCGCGCGGCGCCGCCAGGAGCCGGGGGGCGCGGCGGGCCAGCCGGCGGAATAGCCGGAAGCGGAACGGCCCGGCACGCCGCCGCGCCCGCCGCGTTCCGCACGGGACCGCGGGAGGATGCGCCGATGCGCCACGCCCATGCCCTGGCCGCCGCCCTGCTGGCCGCCGCCCCGCCCGCCGCGGCGGCGGAATGCCCCGCCGCGGCGCATGCGCCGCCGCTCACCTGGCGTGACGAGGGGCTGGGCCTCCGGCTCGACCACCCGCCGGTCTTCGTGCCGGACCCCGGCAGCGTGCCGGAAGGCGGCGGCAGCACCCGCTTCTGGACGCCCGATCGCCGCGCGACGGCGGTGGTCAACGCCGCCCGTGCCGAACGGGGCACCACCCTCGCGCAGCTCCTGCGGGAGGCGGAAGGAGACGTGGTGCAGAATGCGGGCGGCGAGATCACCTATCGCCGGCAGCGGGACAACTGGTTCGTCCTCAGCGGCTACATGGCCGGCCGCATCTTCTACCGCCGCACCCTGCTGACGGCGGAAGGCGTGGCCGCGACGCTGTGGATGGAGTTCCCGCGCGACATGCGCCCCTGCCTCGACCATGCGGTGACGGTCATGTCGCTGTCCTTCCGGGGAAGGTAGCCACAGGGCCTTCGCGCCCCGGGCGTCAGCCTGCGGCGCGCAGTTCCACCGCGTTGCCCTCGGGGTCGCGCAGATAGACCGTGGTCGCCCGGCCGCCCGCGCCGTACCGTTCGGCCGGCGCGTCCGGCACGACGCCGAAGGCTGCCAGGTGCGCGCGGATCGCCGCCTCGTCCCAGGGCGCGACGGCGATGCAGAGATGGTCCATGTTCGGCCGGCCCTGGTCCGGCGCCTCTCCCCCGCGGCCGAGCTTCCCGCCGATCCAGACGAGGTCGAGCAGCGACGCGCCGACGCGCAGATGCACGAGGCCCAGCGCCTCCTGCCGGTGCGCCACCTCGCATCCCAGCGCGTCGCGGTAGAAGGCTTCCATGCCGTCCAGGTCCCGCACCCGGATCACCAGGTGGTCGAGCGCGACGGGCGCGAAGGGCGGCGGCATGACGGCGGCTCCTGCTGTGCCGCCGCCAGCGTACCGCGCGCGGCGCCCGCCCGGCTACTCCTTCGCCATGCCGGACAGCGGCGGGGCGTCGCGGGCGGGGCCGGACTTCCTCAGCATCTCCTCCGTGCCGCCGGATTCGTCGGTGGTCTCGGCCTTGGGCTGGATCTGCACCGGGCCCGAGGCCCGGTGCTCGCCCGCGCCCGCGGCGCGGTTCCCCTCGGCGATCTCGTTGGCGTAGCCCGATTGCGGGTCGATCCCCTTGTTGGCGGGGTCCTCCTGCTCGTGCCGGGCATGGTGCGGGCCGACGCTGGTCGGGCGCGCGGTCTTCGTCTCGGTGTCGTATTTCCCGGTGAAGCTGCTGCCGCCCTTGCGGCCGCTCTCGTCGGACATGTGCTGGCCCTCCTCGGCGCGCGTCCAACGCGCGGGGAAGGCCGGTCGTTCACACCACGCGGATGGCGGGGTCGGCCGCGGCGTCCGGTGCGGCGAGCGCACCGACCAGCGCGGCGCGCAGCGCCGCCAGCTTGCGCTCGTTCTCGACCTTCAGGCCGAACACGTCCTTCACGTAGAAGACGTCCACCGCCCGCACCCCGTAGGTGGTGATGTGAGCCGAGGCGATCTGCAGGCCCTGGTCGCTGATCGCGGCCGTCACCGCATGCAGCAGGCCCGGCCGGTCGCGGCCGTTCACCTCGATCACGGTGTGGGTGTTGCTCGCGTGGTTGTCGATGACGACGCGCGGCGGGATGGTCACCGCGCGCAGCCGCGCGGGCTCCCGCCGGAGCTTGCCGATCTCCTCGGCCAGCCGCAGCCGGCCCGACAGCGACTGCTCGATCAGCACCGCGAGGCGGGCGAGGCGGTGCGGCGCATCGAAGGCGCCGCCGGCCGCGTCCTGCACCCAGAAGGTGTCGAGCGCCATGCCGTTGGTCATGGTGTGGATGCGCGCATCGACGATGGAGGCGCCCGCCACCGCCAGCGCGCCGGCGATGCGGCTGAACAGGCCCGGATGGTCGGTGCAGTAGACCGTCACCTCGGTCACCGACCGCGCCTCGATCACCCGGGTGCGGACGGTCAGCGGCGCGGCCTCGGCTTCCGCCTCGCGGATCATCATCGCATGGCGGGCATGGGTCTCCGGGTCGAAGGACAGCCAGTAGCCGGGGTAGCCGAGCGAGAGGAAGCGGTCGAGGTCCGGCTTCGCCATCCCGCCCAGCAGGGAGGCGGCGGCGGCGCGGGCGCGCGCCACGCGGGTGTCGCGTTCCGGCACGGACAGCCCGCCGGCCAGCACCTCGGCCACGCGCCAGTAGAGCTCGCGCAGCAGCGTGGCCTTCCAGCCGTTCCACACCTTAGGCCCCACCGCGCGCATGTCGGCCACCGTCAGCACCAGCAGCAGACGCAGGCGTTCGGGCGACTGCACCGTCTCCGCGATGTCGAGGATGGTCTTCGGGTCGTCGATGTCGCGCTTGAAGGCGGTCTGGCTGATGAGTAGGTGGTTCAGCACGAGCCAGGAGACGGTCTCCGTCTCCTCCGGCGCCAGGCCGAGCCGCGGGCAGAGGTCGAGCGCGACCTGCGCGCCGAGCTCCGAATGGTCGCCGCCGCGGCCCTTGGCGATGTCGTGCAGCATCACCGCGACGTAGAGCGCGCGGCGCGACTGGACCTGCCCGACCAGTTCCGACGCCACCGGCGCCACTTCCGCCAGATCGCCGCGTTCCAGCTGCGCCAGCACGCCGATCGCCTCGATCGTGTGCTCCTCCACGGTGAAGACGTGGTAGGTGTCGAACTGCATCAGCCCGACGATGCGCGCCCAGTCCGGCATGAAGCGGGACAGGAACCCCACCTCGTTCAGCACGCGCATCCAGCGCGCCGGATCGCGCCCGGACAGCAGGTCGACGAACAGCGCATTGGCCGCCGGGTCGTCGCGCAGCCGCACGGCGAAGCGCGCGTTGCGGATCAGCGCGCGATGCGCCAGCGGGTGGATCTCGAACCCCCGGTCGCGCGCCGCGCGCACCAGGCGCAGCATGATGGCCGGGTCCTCCGCCACGTTGCGGTCGGGGGAGAACAGCACCTTGCCGTCGGCCAGCGCCATGCCGGCCTGCGACAGCGCGGCATCCCCCGCCGGCACCACCGCGGGCGGGCCGAGCGCGGCGCGCTCGATCGCCGGCTCCAGCAGGCGGGTCAGGCGCACCACGTCCCGCGCGGTCAGGAACAGGTGCTTCATGAACCGCTCGACGCCGTCCTGCACGCCGTGGCGGGTGTAGCCCATCCGCGCGCCGACCACGGGCTGGAGGTCGAAGGTCAGGCGCTCCTCGGCGCGGCCGGTCACGTAGTGGAGGTGGAAGCGGACGGTCCAGAGGAAGTTCCAGGCGCGGCGGATGGCGCGCGCCTCCTGCGGGGTCAGCAGCCCGCCGCCGGGGCTGCCGGGCCCGACCAGTTCGGGCATGCGCTGCACGCCGAAGGCGTGGCGCGCCAGCCAGTACAGCGTCTGGAGGTCGCGCAGCCCGCCGCGGCCCTCCTTCACATGCGGCTCCACCAGGAACGGGCTCTCGCCGTAGCGGGTGTGGCGCGTCGTGCGCTCGGCCCGCTTCGCGGCGAGGAAGGCGGCCAGCCCGCTGGCGCGGCGGAATTCCGCGAAGGCGGCGTCGAACCTCTCGAACACGGCGCGGTCGCCGGCCAGGAAGCGGGCGTCGATCAGCGCGGTCTGGATGGTGGCGTCGCCGCGCGCATCCTCGATGCATTCGGCGACGCTGCGCGTCGCATGCCCGACCTTCAGCCCGAGATCCCAGAGCAGGTAGAGCATGTATTCCACCGCCCGCCGCCCGCCCGCGCCGAGCGGCGCGTCCGACAGGAACAGAAGGTCGATGTCCGAATAGGGCGCCAGCACGCCGCGGCCGTAGCCGCCGGTGGCGATCAGCGCGAAGGACGGCTCGCCCCGCGCGGCGGCCGTGCCGGCCTGCGCCACCGCATAGCCGTGGATGGCCGACACCATCCCGTCCGTCAGCGCCGCCAGCCAGCGCGCGGCGGCGAGGCCGGAAAGGTCATGCGCCTCGAAGGCGCGCTGCACGCGACCCTGGATGCGGCCGAGTTGCCGGCGCAGCAGGCCGAGCGCGACGTCGCGCGGCACGGGTTGGCCGTTGGGAAGCAATGCGGCCACGAGGTCGGGCAGCACCTCCGGGGCTTCGGCCGGAGGCGGCGCGGCGCTGGCCGCGATGTCGGGCAGATGGCCCAGGCTCGCTGTCATTGCCGTCACACTAACTTGTCACCGGCGGGTGGGACAGTCTTCTCGTGTTGCGGTGCGGTAACTTCCGCCGCCAGCGCCTTCAGCCGGTACAGCGCCTCATGCGCTTCACGCGGGGACAGCGCGTCGGGGTCGATCCCGGCCAGGGCTTCCGCCAGCGGTGATGGTGGCGCGGCTGGTTTCTGCACGCCATGCGCGAACAGCGGCAACTCCTCGGCCAGCGCATCCGGCCCGCCGCCGCGGGCGCGCGCCTCCAGCGCCGCCAGCACCTGCGCCGCGCGCGCCAGCACCGGGCGCGGCACGCCGGCCAGGCGGGCGACATGCACGCCCCAGCTGCGCTCCGCGGCGCCCGGTCCCACCAGGTGCTGGAAGACCACGTCGCCCCGCCATTCGCGCACCTTCATCGACGCCAGCGCCACTTCGGGCAGGCGCCCGGCCAGCGCCGTCAGCTCGTGGAAATGGGTGGCGAAGACGGCGCGGCAGCGGATGCGGTCGTGCAGCGCCTCCAGCACCGCCCAGGCGATGGCCAGCCCGTCCCAGGTGGCGGTGCCGCGCCCGACCTCGTCCAGCACCACCAGCGACCGCGCGGTCGCCTGGTTCAGGATCGCCGCCGTCTCCGCCATCTCCACCATGAAGGTGGACCGCCCGCCGGCGATGTCGTCGCCACCGCCGACGCGGCTGAACAGCCGGTCCACCAGCCCGATCCGCGCCGAGGCGGCGGGCACGAAGAAGCCCGCCTGCGCGAGGATGACGAACAGCGCGTTCTGGCGGAGATAGGTGGACTTGCCCGCCATGTTCGGCCCCGTCAGCAGGCAGACACGCCGCCCGGGCGACAGGTCGGCGTCGTTCGGCACGAAGGCCGGGCCGCGCGCGCGCCGCAGCGCGGCTTCCACCACCGGGTGGCGGCCGGCGGCGATGCGGAACTCGGCGCGGTCCGGCATCTCCGGCCGGCACCAGCCGCCTTCCGCCGCCAGCGCCGCGGCGGCGGCGTGGACGTCGAGCTCGGCCAGCGCGCGCGCCGCGTCGGACACCGGGCCGCCGGCCGCCAGCAGCAGGCGCTTCAGGTGCTGGATGCAGGCGCGTTCCCGCAGGCCCGCGCGTTCCCCCGCCTCCGCCACGCGGCGGTCGAGATCGGCGAGCGCGGCGCAGGTGAAGCGCATGGCGTTCGCCATGGTCTGGCGGTGGATCGGCGCCATCGGCCCGGCGATGCCCGCCCCGGCGGCGAGCTTCTGGCCCGCCGCGGCCGGCACCTCCGCCAGGAAGCCGAATTGCTGGTGGTGGCGGATCTTCAGGCTCGCCACGCCCCAGGCCTGGGCCAGGTCCGCCTGCAGCGCCGCGATCGCTTCCCGCCCACCGTCGCGAAGGCGGCGCAGCGCGTCCAGCTCCCCGTCATAGCCGGGGGCGATGACGCCGCCATCCTCGATCCGCGCCGGCACCTTCTCCGCCGCCAGCGCACGGGCGAGTTCCGCCCCCAGCGCAGGGTCGAGGCGGAGCGCGGCCCCGATGGCGCCGATGCGCTCCGGCAGGGGCAGCGGCGCGGCGGCCAGCGTCGCGCCGATCCGCCCGGCCAGTTCCACCCCGATGCGCAGCGCCGCCAGGTCGCGCGGGAAGAAGCGGTCGAGCGCGAGGCGCGCGAGCGCGCGCGCCATGTCCGGCGCGCCCTTCAGCGCGGTGCGGATCGCGGCCCGCGTCGCCTCCGCGCCCAGCAGGAAGGCCACCGCATCGTGCCGCGCCGCGATCGCCTCCGCCTCGGCCAGCGGTGCGGCGAGGCGGGCGGCGAGTTCCCGCGCCCCGGCCGCGGTGACGGTGCGGTCCACCGCGCCGACCAGCGTCGCCTCGCTTCCCCCCCGCTGGTCGCGCAGGATCTCGAGGCTGCGGCGCGTCGCGGCATCGAGCGCGAGCGTGCCCTGCGCCGCGCCGTCCGGCTGCGGCGGGTCGAGCCGCGGCAGCGCGCCGGCCTGCGTCTCCCGCACATAGGCGATGGCGAGGGCGGCGGCGGCAAGCTCCGCCTCCTCGAAGCGGCCGAAGCCGTCGAGCGTGGCGACGCCGAAGGCCTCCCGCAGCAGCCGCGCGGGATCGCGGGAGGGCGCGCGGGGCGCGATGCGGCCGGCGAGGCGGGCGAGTTCGGGGGCCTCGGCCAGCGCGGGCGGGGCCACCGCCTCGGCGGGCTCCAGCCGGGCGAGCAGCGCGCCCAGGTCGGCCCGCGGCAGCACCGCGGTGGCGAAGGCGCCGGTCGAGATGTCGAGCCAGGCGGCGCCGAGCCCGCCCTCCCCTTCCGCGAGGGCGACCAGCCAGGCGGGGCGGGCCGCGTCGAGCAGCGCGTCCTCGGTCACCGTCGCGGGGGTGACGACGCGCACGACCTCGCGCCGGATGGTGGGGGCCTTGCGCGCCTTCGCCTGCTCCGGCGTCTCGGTCTGGTCGCAGACGGCCACCCGGAAGCCGGCGCGGATCAGCCGGGCGAGGTAGCCTTCCCAGGCATGCACCGGCACGCCCGCCATCGGCACCGGCCGGCCGCGATGTTCCCCGCGATGCGCCACCGCGATGTCGAGCACGGGGGCCGCATCCTCGGCATCGGCGAAGAACAGCTCGAAGAAGTCGCCCATGCGGAAGAAGACCAGCGCGTCCGGATGCGCGGCCTTGGCGGCGAACCATTGCGCAAGTGCGGGGGTTGCCCCTTCGGCGGGGGGGATGCGGTCGCTCACGCCGGATCAGTAGCTTCTCCCGCCGCACCTGCGAAGCGCCCGGCTTCCGCCACGCGCCGCCGGGTTCCATAAGGAGGGCGAGCAGTTGGGGAATCCGGGAAAGATGGACGACGCGCGCAAGACGGCCGAGGCGACGGGCGACACACGCACCGCCCGCATCACCGCGGAGGAGGCGCTCGCGCTGCACGCGGAAGGGCGCCCGGGCAAGCTTGAGATCCGGCTGACCAAGCCGCTGACCACCGCCCGCGACCTCAGCCTGGCCTACAGCCCGGGCGTGGCGGAGCCCTGCCTGCACATCCACCGCGACCCGGCCCTGGCCTACGACTACACCTCGAAGGGCAACTTCGTCGCGGTCATCAGCAACGGCACCGCCGTGCTCGGCCTCGGCAATCTCGGCGCGCTGGCCTCGAAGCCGGTGATGGAGGGCAAGGCGGCGCTGTTCAAGCGTTTCGCCGATGTCGATTCCATGGATCTCTGCGTCTCGACCGAGGACGTGGACGCCTTCGTGAACTGCGTGCGCTACCTCGGCCCCAGCTTCGGGGGCATCAACCTCGAGGACATCAAGGCGCCCGAATGCTTCGTGATCGAGCAGCGCCTGCGAGAGATCATGGACATCCCGGTCTTCCACGACGACCAGCACGGCACGGCGATCGTCGCCGCGGCGGGGCTGATCAACGCCTGCCACCTGACCGGGCGCGACCTGAAGACGGTGAAGCTGGTGATCAACGGCGCGGGCGCCGCGGCCATCGCCTGCGCCGAGCTGGTGAAGGCCATGGGCATCCGCCCGCAGAACGTCATCCTGGCGGACACCAAGGGCGTCATCCACCGCGGCCGGACCGACGGGATGAACCAGTGGAAGTCCGCCCATGCGTCCGACACGCCGGCGCGCACGCTGGCCCAGGCGATGGAAGGCGCGGACTGCTTCATGGGCCTGTCCGTCAAGGGCGCGGTGACGCCGGAGATGGTCCGCAGCATGGCCGCCCACCCGATCATCTTCGCCATGGCCAACCCCGACCCCGAGATCACGCCGGACGAGGCGCGGGCCGTCCGGCCCGACTGCATCATCGCCACCGGGCGGTCGGACTACCCGAACCAGGTCAACAATGTCCTCGGCTTCCCCTTCATCTTCCGCGGCGCGCTCGACGTCCGCGCCAGCACGATCAACGACGCGATGAAGGTCGCGGCGGCCGAGGCGCTGGCCATGCTCGCGCGGGAGGACGTGCCGGAGGAGGTGGCGGGCGCGGGCGCCGGTTCCTCGCTGCGCTTCGGGCCCGAGTACATCATCCCGAACGCCTTCGATCCCCGCCTGATCAGCCGCGTGTCGCCCGCCGTGGCGAAGGCTGCGATGGACAGCGGCGTGGCGCGCCGGCCGATCACCGACCTGCACCGCTACGCGCGCGACCTGGCCCACCGGCTGGACGCGACCGCGGGCGCGATGGAGGCGATCGCCGAACGCGTGCAGGCCAACCCGCGCAAGGTGGTCTTCGCCGAGGGCGAGGAGGAGAAGGTGATCCGCGCCGCCATCGCCTTCCGCAACGCCGGCTACGGCACGCCGGTGCTGGTGGGGCGGGAGGACCGGATCAACGCGACGGTCGCGGCGCTCGGCATCCCGCTGCCGGACGGGATCGAGATCCACAACGCCCGCCTGTCCGACCGCAACCGCGTCTATGCCGAATGGCTCTACGCCAAGCGCCAGCGGGAAGGCTTCCTGCTGCGCGACTGCCAGCGGATGGTGAACCAGGACCGCAACGTCTTCGCCGCCTGCATGGTGGCGATGGGCGATGCGGATGCGATGGTGACGGGCTCGACCCGCAGCTACTCCTCGACGCTGGAAGGCGTGCGGACGGTGATCGACCCGGCGCCGGACAGCGTGCTGTTCGGGCTGACGCTGCTGCTGGCGCGGCGGTCGGGCACGGTGCTGGTGGCCGACACCGCCATCCATGAACGTCCCGATGCCGCGACGCTGGCCGAGATCGCGGTGCGCGCCGCCGCCGCCGCGCGGCGCCTGGGGCACGAGCCGCGGGTGGCCTTCCTGTCCTTCTCCACCTTCGGCGACCCGAAGGGCGGCATCCCGGGGTCCGTGCGCGAGGCGGTGCGCCTGCTGGATGCGCGCGGCGTGGACTTCCAGTACGACGGCGAGATGGCGGCCGACGTGGCGCTGGACCCGGCGCTGCGCGCGCAGGTCTATCCCTTCTGCCGCCTGACCGGCCCCGCCAATGTGCTGGTGATGCCGGGCCTGCACGCCGCCCACATCCTGACCAAGGCGGTGCCCCGCCTGACCAGCGCCCAGACCATCGGCCCGCTGCTGATGGGGCTGTCGGCGCCGGTGCAGATCGTCGGGATGGAATCGGGGATCACCCAGATCCTCGACATCGCCTGCCTCGCGGCGCATGCCGCGATCCCGAGGTGAGCGGGACGCCCGTCTTCACCATCGGCTACGAGGAGGCGACGCCGCCGCGCCTCCTCGGCGCGCTCTCCGCGGCCGGCGTCGCGGTGCTGGTGGATGTGCGGGCCCTGGCCAACAGCCGCCGGCCCGGCTTCGCCAAGCGCGCGCTGTCGGCGGCGCTGGAGGGGGCGGGGATCGGCTACCTCCACCTCCCCGCCCTCGGCACCCCGGCGGCCGGGCGGCAGGCGGTGCGGGAAGGCCGGGCGGACGAGATGCGCCGCATCTTCGGCGCCCACCTGCAAGGGGTGGAAGCGCAGGCCGCGCTGGCCGCCCTGCGCGACCTGGCGCGGCGGCAGCCGGTCTGCCTGCTGTGCCTGGAAGCCGACCCCGCGCGCTGCCACCGGACGCTGGTGGCGGAGGCGGTCGGGCTTCCCGTCCGCCACCTCGCGCCCGGGCCTGCCGCGCCGGGGTGACGCCCGCCGCGCGGCATCCGCGGGCCGGGGCTGCCCCCGGCCCGCGTCCTGCGCTCAGCCCAGGATGAAATCCCCCGCCGACAGCGCCGGGCGGCCCGCGAAGACTGCGATCAGCACCGGCGCGCCGGCGCCGTTGCCGTCGAGGTCGAGGCTGAGTTCGCCCGTCCCGGTGTCGTAGAGCACCCAGGCCGGCGGCGAGCCGAGGTTGTCGGCCACCGGCGAGGCGCCGATGCGGACGGCAAGCGGGCTGAGGAAAAGCCCCTGGAAGCTCAGCCAGGCCTTGTCGATCCCCGCCTCGAAGCCGCTGATGCGGTCCACGCCCTGGTCGTAGTCCCGGAACAGGAACAGGTCCGCCTCGCCATCGGCCGTGGCGACGATGTTGTCGGCGCCGGTGCCGCCCGCCACGGTGTCCATGCCCGCGCCGGCCAGGATGAGGTCGGCGCCGCCGCCGCCCGAGAGGCTGTCGTTCCCCGCGCCACCGTCGAGGCGGTCATCGCCGTCGTCGGTGGCGCCGAACAGGAAGGACAGCCCGGCATCGACGCCGCCGAACAGCGTGTCGTTGCCGTCGTCGCCGCTCATGCGGTCCGCCCCAGCGCCGCCGGCGAGGCTGTCATCGCCCTCCTCGCCCGCCAGCAGGTCGGCGCCGCCATCGCCGAGCAGCGTGTCCGCGCCGGTCCCGCCGCGCAGCGTGTCCGGCCCGTCCAGCGTGTCGCCGAAGCCGAACGGGCTGAGGTTCACGGCGTTGCCCGCCAGCAGGTCGTCGCCGTCGCCGCCCGAGAGCGCATCCGCCCCGAGCCCGCCATGGGCGATGTCGTTGCCCGCGGCGCCGGCCAGCCGGTCATTCGCCTCGCCGCCCAGCAGCGTGTCCGCGCCGAGGCCGCCATCCAGCGTGTCCGCGCCGCCCCCGATCGCGTCCATGACCGCGGGCATGCCGGCGAAGAAGGGGTTGAGGCCCTGGCCGTCGCCGGCCAGCAGGTCGTCGCCGTCGCCGCCGGAGAGGAGGTCGCCTCCCGCGCCGCCGAACAGCTGGTCGGCGCCGGTGCCGCCCAGCAGCCGGTCGCCCCCCGCGCCGCCGGTCAGTGTGTCCGCCCCCGCCCCGCCATCGACCGTGTCGGCGCCGCCGAGGCTGTCCGCGGCATCGATGACGGTCGGGCTGCCGCCCGGCATCCCGAAGGTCGAGACGAAGGACCCGTCGCCGGCCATCAGGTCGTCGCCATCGCCGCCCGAGAGGCTGTCCGCCCCGGCGCCGCCCAGCACCTGGTCGCTCCCCGCGCCGCCACCGAGCCGGTCGTCCCCGCCGCCGCCGCGAAGCGTGTCCGCGCCGAGCCCGGCATCGAGCGTGTCCGCGCCGCCAAGGCTGTCCGCCACTTCGAGGAGGCTGGGCGGGGTGCCCGGCGGGCCGGCGACCCCGAGGAAGGTGCCGTCGCCGGCCAGCAGGTCGTCGCCATCGCCACCCGAGAGGCTGTCCGCCCCGGAGCCGCCCAGCAGCAGGTCGGACCCGGCCTCGCCCGCCAGCAGGTCGTTGCCCGCGCCGCCCAGCAGTGTGTCCGCGCCGAGCCCGGCCAGCAGCGTGTCGGCGCCCCCCAGGCTGTCCGCCGCGCCGCCCGGAACGGAAGGAGGCAAGCCCAACACCTCCCCGCCATCGCCCTCCAGCAGGTCGTCGCCGTCGCCGGCCAGCAGCCTGTCCGCGGCGGCGCCGCCGCGCAGCGTGTCGTTGCCGATCCCGCCATCCAGCGTGTCCGCGCCGGGGAGGAAGGCGCCGCCGGCCGACAGGGTCAGGGCGCCGTCGCCTTCGAGAAGGTCATTGCCGGTGCCGCCCGCCAGGCTGTCGGCGCCCGCGCCGCCCAGCAGCCGGTCGTCGCCCTCCGCGCCGTCCAGCGCATCGGCACCCTCGTCGCCCTCGACGCTGTCGGCGCCATCGCCGCCGAGCAGCAGGTCGTTGCCGCCGCCACCGCGGAGCGAATCGTTGTCGAGGCCGCCGAGCAGGCGATCCGCGCCCGCGCCGCCGCCCAGCGTGTCCCTGCCGAGCCCGCCATCCAGCGTGTCGGCGCCGCCCAGGCTGTCCGCGGCCTCGGTGACGATCGGGAGGCCGCCATTCGCGGAGAGTCCGGGCGTGAAGAACAGGCCGTCGCCGGACAGCAGGTCGTCGCCATCGCCGCCCGAAAGGCTGTCCGCCCCGGCGCCGCCCAGCAGCAGGTCGCCATCCGCCTCGCCCGCCAGCAGGTCGTTGCCGTCGCCTGCGAGGAGCGTGTCCCGCCCCCCGCCGCCGAACATCGTGTCGGCCCCGGCGAGCGAGGGGCTGAGCATGGCGCCGTCGCCGACCAGCATGTCGTTGCCGTCGTCGCCGTGCAGCCGGTCCGCGCCGGCATCGCCGCTGATCGAATCGTTGCCGGCGCCGCCGGACAGCGTGTCGGCGCCGGTCAGCGTCGGGCCGAAGCCGAAGGTCCCCTCGCCGAGCAGCGTGTCGTTGCCGTCGCCGCCGTCGATCAGGTCATTCGCGGCGCCGCCCTCCGCCCTGTCATCCCCGGCCTGGCCGAACAGCCGGTCCGCGCCGCCGGCGCCGAGCAGCGTGTCGCGGCCGTCGCCGCCGTCGAACAGCACCGCGCCGCGGTTCGGGACGGCGCCGCCGAAATAGATGGTGGAGACCGAGAGGTGGTCGTCGCCGAGGCCACCGAAGCCGCGGCCGCCGCCGCCGCCGAGGCTCAGCCGGTCATTGCCGGCGCCGCCGTCGAGCACGTCGAAGCCGTTTTCCGTCACGCCGAAGTCGCCGCCCTCGAGGACGTCGTCCCCATCACCGCCCGCGAGGATGTCGTTGCCCGCGCCGCCGGTCAGTTGGTCCGCGCCCGCGCCACCGTCGAGGCGGTCATGCCCGCCATTGCCGGACAGGATGTCGTCGCCGCCGCGGCCGGCCAGCGTGTCGGCGCCCGACCCGGCATTCACCGCGTCCGACAGCTCCGCGCCGAGGCGCCGGATGCCGATGGCGGAGGCGCGGTCGTCGAAGGCATGGAGCACCACGCGCTGCGCGGGCCCGCTGGCGAAGCCCGCCTCCACCACGATGCGGTAGCTGTCGTTCAGCCCGTCGCCGACCATGTCGCCGCCGGCATCAAGGAAAGGGGCGGTGAATTCATGGTAGCCCGTGATGGGCATGGGCTGCCCGGGGAAGCCGGATGAGGTGTCGAGCGTGACCGCGCCGTCGCTCCAGCGCACCCAGAGCGACGTCGCCCCCGGCGGGGCCGTCACTTCGAGGAAGGGGAGGATGTTGCCGTCCGCGTCGGTGATGGTGCCGAGGGCGGAGAAGCGCGGGGCGAAAAGGCCGGACATGGTTCATCCCAGGGAGGGGCACGCACGGCGCGGCCCCGCATCAAGGGATAGTTAATGTGCTGTCGTTTCAACCACAACGCGAACCGATCCGGTTCGTTCGCATCGGTGCCCTGCTGGCCTGGCCGGACCGGTGGCAGCCGGATCAACCCCGGGCGGGCGGGTCCTGCGCCGCGCCGCGCCGGGCCGCGCCGCCGCGCATGTAGCGCCGTTCCGGCTGGTAGCGCAGCCAGCGGCGCAGGCCCTTCAGGGATCGCAGGATCAAGGTCATGGAAGCCACCCGGACATGGGTTGCGCCATCCTGGCCGATACGGCGCGGTGCACCTTCAGGACGCATGCTGCACCGCGAAGGTTGCCGTCCCGTTTCCGTGACCCGCACCTTCCCCGCCAACCTGTCCCTTGCGGGACCGGCGCTATCCCCCCGCCTGGATGATCAGCCCGATCGAGGTCGCAACATGCCCCTTGAAGGACAGCCGCAGATGCGGCGCGTCCTCCACCGCCAGGCGCCCGTCGGGCTCGGCGAAGGGCGGCAGGTCCACGAAGCGGTCCAGCACGCCGGCGCCGCCCTCGTAGTCCACCGGCAGCAGGTGGTGGCCCAGCTTCGCGAGGCGCTCGCCCAGCGCCTCGATGTGGCGGCGCTGGTAGAGCACGGTGGTCCCGCGCGAGAGGGTGGGACCGTCGGGCTCCATGTTGAACTCGGTGGTGTGCACCGCGATGCCGCCGGGCTTCAGGCAGGCCATGGCGCGGGTCACGAAGTCCAGCCCGGCGTCGAGGCTGCCCAGATGCTCGAAGGCGCAGACGGACCAGAGGCAGTCGAAGCCGCCCGCCAGCAGGTCGGGCGGGATTCGGGCCATGTCCACGTCGCGGAAGCGGACGCGCGCATCGAAGCTGACGCGGTCGATCAGGTGGGGCAGGAACAGGTGGTCCGCCTCCCCCGCATGCTGGCCGCTGTCGTGCCACATGCGGGCGCGGGCGTCGTCGGGGCGCAGGTCGGTGGCCAGCACCTCCATCCCCTGCGCGGCCGCGAAGGCGGGCAGGTATTCGCGCCCCACCGCGAAGCCGATGCCGCGCCGGCCGGGGGCGAGCATCCCCGCCTCCCACAGCGCCTGGGCGGCGAAGCATTCCTCCCACACCTTGCGGTGGTAGAGCGGCACCATGCCGAGCCGCGCGCACCAGTGGCGCAGCCAGGGCGCCTCGATCGCGTCCTGCCGGGCGACGCCGCCGGACAGGCCGACCCGCACCGGCCGCTCGGGCGCCGGCAGGCCGGGCCCGGCGAGGCCGGCGGCGTAGAGCTGGCGCGAATAGGCCGCGCCCATCAGCTTGGTGTTCCAGGCGGCGTGGCGCAGCTCGGGCGACATGGCGCCGCCCTGGCTGAGCCGCAGCCTCAGCCGGTGCCAGCGTTGCAGCAATGCATTGGCGACCCGCCCCATGCCCGGCCTTTCGCCCGGATGCGCCCCGCTGTCGAGGGTGCCGCCGCGATGGCCTCGGCACCGCCGCTGCGCTAGGGAGACGCCCAGGAGGACAACCCGATGACCGTCGTCGCCGACGAATCCGCCCGCCTGCTGGACGCCGCCGCGCATGCCGCGCGGGAGGCGTCGCACGCGCTGGCCGTCGCGCCGCGACCGTTGAAGGACCGGGCGCTGGCCGCCGCCGCCGATGCGCTGCGCGCCCGGCGGGACGCCCTGCTGGCCGCCAATGCCGAGGATGTGGCGGCGGCCGGGGGGTTGTCCGCCGCCTATCTGGACCGCCTGACCCTGACCCCCGCCCGGATCGAGGCGATGGCGCGCGGGCTGGAGGAGGTCGCCGCCCTGCCCGATCCGGTCGGCCGCGTGCTGGCCGAATGGACGCGCCCGAACGGCCTGGTGATCCGCCGCGTCGCCCAGCCGATCGGCGTGGTCGGCATGATCTACGAAAGCCGCCCGAACGTGACGGCCGATGCCGGCGCGCTCTGCCTCAAGGCGGGCAGCGCGGTGATCCTGCGCGGCGGGCGGGAATCGCTCCGCTCGGCCGGCGCCATCCATGCCTGCCTGGCGGAGGGGCTGCGCGCGGCGGGGCTGCCGGAGGCCTGCGTGCAGGTCGCCACCACCGCCGACCGCGGCTATGTCGCCGCCATGCTGCGCGCGGCGGGGCGGATCGACCTGATCGTGCCGCGCGGCGGCAAGGGCCTGGTGGAACGCGTGCAGCAGGAAGCGCGCGTGCCGGTCCTCGCCCATGCCGAGGGGCTCTGCCACACCTATGTCCACGCCGCGGCCGACCCTGCGATGGCGCGCAGCCTCGTCGCCAACGCCAAGATGCGCCGCACCGGCATCTGCGGCGCGACCGAGACGCTGCTGATCGACGCCGCCATCGCGCCCGCGCTGCTGCCCGCCATCGTCGCCGACCTGCGCGCGCTGGGCTGCCGCTTCCGCGCCGACCCGCGCGCCCGCGCCATCCTGCCGGAGCTGGAGCCGGCGGCGGAGGGCGACTTCGACACCGAATGGCTGGACGCCGTGCTGTCGGTGAAGGTGGTGGACGGCGTGGACGACGCGCTGGACCACATCCGCCGCCACGGCAGCGAGCATACGGAGGCGATCGTCACCGGGGACGAGGCCGCGGCGCGGCACTTCCTCGACCGGCTCGGCTCCGCGGTCGGGATGTGGAACGCGTCCACGCAGTTCTGCGACGGGGGCGAATTCGGCTTCGGCGCCGAGATCGGTATCGCCACCGGGCGGATGCATGCCCGCGGCCCGGTCGGGCTGGAGCAGCTCTGCACATACCGCTACCAGGTGATCGGCACCGGCCAGACCCGGCCGTGACGCCCCCGGCAAGGGACGGAAAAAGAAGGGCCTCCCCGAAGGGAGGCCCAAGTCTTGGGTGCCGGATAGATCGGGGGGGAAGAGACCGGCACCCGGGAGGGAGAGACGGGGTGCAAAGCGCGGCACCCGCACCTGTCTTATCGCGCGGAGTGCTTTCGCGATCCTTTCCGTCGCGAGTCTTTCCCTGCTTCTTCCGCAGGGATAATCGTCCGGCTGCTGCCTGGAGGACGGAATGGCGACGCTGCCACTTGCGGGGCTCCCGCTCACGGGGCTGAAGGTCGTGGAACTCGGCCACTACATCGCGGGGCCCTTCGCCACGCGGCTGCTGGCCGATCTCGGCGCCGAGGTCATCAAGGTGGAGCCGCCCGAGGGCGACCCGCATCGCGGCTGGGGCAGCCAGGTGAACGGCCATGCCGTGTGGTTCAGCATCCACGGCCGCAACAAGCTCTGCGTCACCGCCGACCTGAAATCGGCCGAGGGGAAGGCGCGCGTCAGGGCGCTGCTGGCCCGCGCCGATGCGCTGGTGGAGAACTACCGCCCCGGCTACCTGGAGCGCATCGGGCTGGGGCCGGAGGCGCTGCACGCGCTGAACCCGAAGCTCGTCATCGCCCGCGTCTCCGGCTTCGGGCAGGACGGGCCGTACCGCGACAAGCCCGCCTTCGGCGCGATCGGGGAGGCGATGGGCGGCCTGCGGCACCTGACGGCCACCCCCGGCGTCACCGACCACCCGCCGCCGCGCTGCGGCGTGTCGATCAGCGACGACATCGCGGGGATCTACGCGGCCCTCGCCACCGTCTCGGCCTGCTGGGCCATCAAGGCGGACCCGGCGGCACGCGGGCGGATCATCGACGTGGACCTCGTCTCCTCCGTCTTCTCGCTGATGGAGGGGATGCTGCCGGAATACGGGCTGTTCGGCCGCATCCGCCAGCCGCACGGCGCGGCGCTGCCGACGGCCGCGCCGACCAACACCTATCCTTGCGCCGACGGCAAGTGGCTCTGCATCGGCGGGAATTCGGACCTGATCTACAAGCGCCTGATGGCGGCGATCGGCCGGCCCGACCTGGCCGAGGACCCGCGCCTGCGGGACAATATCGGCCGCTGCGCCAACGCGGCCGAGATCGACGCCGCGATCGCCGCCTGGACGCGGACGCTGCCCGCGGCCGAGGCCGAGGCGGCGATGGAGGCGGCGGAGGTCCCGGTCTCGCGGCTCTACGACATGCGCGACTGCGCGGAGGACCCGCATTTCCGCGCCCGCCAGACGGTGATGGAGGTGGAGGACCCGCTGCTGGGGACGAAGCTGCTGCACCCCGCCGCCCCCTTCCGCTTCGATGGCGTCAGCCCGCCCGAGATGGTGCGCTGGACCGCGCCGGCGGTCGGCGCCCATGACGACCACGTCTTCAACGGATTGCTGGGAGGGAAGGCATGAGCCGCGCCACGATCAGCGAGGTCGCGCCCCGCGACGGGCTGCAATCCATCGGTCCCTTCGTGCCGACGGAGGCGAAGGTGGCGCTGGTCCGCGCCCTGCACGCCGCGGGCCTGCGGCGGATGGAGGTCGGGTCCTTCGTCAGCCCGAAGGCGGTGCCGCAGATGGCCGACACGGCGGAGGTGCTGCGGGCGGCGCTCGCGCTCGACGGGCTGGAATGCACGGTGCTGGTGCCGAACCGCCGCGGCTTCGACCTCGCCATGGGGTCGGGCGCGCAGCGACTCGGCTTCTTCATGTCGGTGACGGAGGCCCACAACAGGGCCAACGTGAACCGCGCCCGCGCGGAGAGCTTCGCCGAACTCGCCGCCCTTGCGCGGGAGGCGATCGCGGCGGGGCGGCGGGTGCGCTTCAACCTCTCCTGCTGCTTCCATTGTCCCTTCGAGGGCGTGGTGCCGGAGGCGGAGGCGCTGGACTGGGTCGAGCGCGCGGTGGCGATCGACCCCTGGATGGAGATCGGCATCTGCGACACCACGGGCAATGCCGCGCCGGACCAGGTGGCGCGCGTGGTCGGCCACGCCGTGCGGTCCTGGCCGGCGCCGGACGGGTCCTGCCGGATGGCCTATCACGGACATGACACCTACGGGATGGGCGTGGCCAATGTGGCGGCCGCCTGGGGGGCTGGGTGCCGGGTGATCGACAGCGCGGCGGGCGGGCTCGGCGGCTGCCCCTTCGCGCCGGGGGCGACGGGCAATGTCGCGACCGAGGATGTCGCCTGGCTGTTCCGGCGGATGGGGGTGGAGACGGGGCTCGGCTGGGCAAGGCTCCTCGCTGCCGCGGACCTCGCGGCCGCCGTGCCGGGGGGCCTGCCCGGCGGGCGGATGCGCGCGGTGCCGGCGGCCCGCGACGCGGCCTGAGGCTGGAGCGGCGGGCTCGCCTTCTGGTAGAAGCGCGGAATGCGCGCCGCGCCCTTCCTGCTGTGCCTGCTGCTGGCCGCCTGCGGGTCCGGCCGGCAGGTCGCCACCGTCGCGCCGCTGCGGCCCGAACTGGGCGAGCCCCTGTCCTGCGTCCCCTATGCCCGCGCCCGGTCGGGCATCCTGCTGGCCGGCGATGCCTGGCAGTGGTGGGACGCGGCGGCCGGCCGCTACGAGCGCGGGTCCACGCCGCGGCCGGGCAGCGTGCTGGTGCTGGCGCGCACGCCGCGCAACCCGTCGGGCCATGTCGCCGTCGTCTCCCGCGTGGTCGGCGGGCGGGAGGTGCTGGTGGACCATGCCAACTGGGCCTCCGGCGCCGCGCGCGGGCGGATCGCCACCGACCAGCGCGTGGTCGATGTCTCGGCGCGGGGCGACTGGTCGCTCGTGCGAGTCTTCTACCCCCGCATCGGGGATCTCGGCGCCACCGCCTATCCGGCGCTGGGCTTCGTGCATCCGGCGTCGCGGCTTGCCGCGCGGTAAAGAGGGGCGGCTTGCCGCGCGGTAAAGAGGGGCGGCTTGCCGCGCGGTAAAGAGGGGCGGCTTGCCGCGCGGTAAGGAGGGGCGGCTTGCCGCGCGGTAAGGAGAGGCGGCTTGCCGCGCGGTAGAAGGGGGGCGGCTTGCCCCGTGCCGCGGACGCGGCATGTTGCGGCCAGGACGACCCTGGGAGGACACCCTTCGATGCGCCTGACCCGCCGCGGCCTGATCG
This sequence comes from Falsiroseomonas sp. CW058, assembly GCF_050563535.1. NCBI lineage: Bacteria > Pseudomonadati > Pseudomonadota > Alphaproteobacteria > Acetobacterales > Roseomonadaceae > Falsiroseomonas > Falsiroseomonas sp. CW058. Next base: position 59,743 of record NZ_JBNXUO010000014.1, on the reverse strand, counting down.
CCGCCAGCGCCACCCTCGGCGCCCTGCCCGCCGCCGCGCAGCCCGCCTGGCCGGACCGCCCGGTGCGGGTCATCGTGAGCTTCCCCGGCGGCTCCACGCCCGACATGGCGGCGCGCGCCGTCATCCCGCACCTCTCCCAGGTCTTCGGCCAGCCCTTCGTGGCGGACAACCGTGCCGGCGGCGGCGGCAACATCGGCACCGAGGCGGTGGCGCGCTCGACCGATGGCCACACACTCGGCGTCACCATCGGCGGGCCGGGCAGCACGGCGAAGGTGCTGAACCCCAGCCTGACCTTCGACCCGGCGGTGGACCTCACCCCGGTGTCGCTGCTGGCGCGGCTGCCCTTCGTGCTGGCGGTCCATCCCTCGGTCCCGGCGCGCACGCTGCGGGAGCTGGTGGACCATGCGCGGGCGCATCCGGGGGCGCTGAACTTCGGCTCCACCGGCCCCGGCACGCTGTCGCACCTGATCACCGAGGACCTGGCCGCGCGGGAGGGGTTCCGGGCGGAGCACGTTTCCTATCGCGGGGTGGCGCCGGCGGTGCTGGACCTGGTGGCGGGGCGGCTGCAGCTGTATTTCGCGCCGCTCGCCGGCGTGGCGGGCCAGGTGAGGGAGGGGACGCTGCGGGCGCTGGCGGTCACCGGCCCGGCGCGGATGCCGCAACTGCCCGATGTGCCGACGCTGGCGGAGGCGGGCTCCTCCATGGAGCCGGCGGTGGCCTGGATCGGCCTGTTCGGCGCGGCGGGGATGCCGGTGGAGCGCGCGGCGCGGATCGCGCAGGAATGCCGCGTCGCGCTGGCCAGCCCTGACCAGCGGCGGGTGCTGGAAGCGGCGGGGTTCGAGCCGGTGGGCTCCACGCCGGCCGAGTTCGCCGCCCTGCAACGCGCCGAGATCGAGCGCTGGGGCGGGCTGATCCGCCGGCTCGGCATCCGGCCGGAGAGCTGAGGGGAAGCCCAGAAAAAAGGGGCGGTCCCCTGCGGGGCCGCCCCTTCCAGTTGCGGTGCCCGAAGGCGCCGCCTCTCAGCCAACCTTGAGGTTGCAGGCCGAGAGCTTGCCGTTGTTGCCGCGCTGGACGTCGAACTCGATCTGCGCGCCCTCGCGCAGTTCGGTCAGGCCGGAGCGCTGCACGTCGGTGATGTGGACGAACACGTCGGCAGTGCCGTCAGACGGCTGGATGAAGCCGTAGCCCTTGGTGGCGTTGAACCACTTCACGGTGCCCTGGGACATGGGAGGGTTCCCCTTCGGAAACGAGTGTGCCACCCCGCGCGATTGCAGGGCGGATCAATCTTCGGAGCGGACGGGCTGCGGGCTCGGCGCTCGATCCGAGCCCATCGTTGCCGATGGACGCAATCACGAGCTGGGAGAGCGGGCCGAACCAAACGAGGCTGACGGGGGGCAAAATGCGCCTTCGCGGCCCCGAATGCAAGCAAACTCGCGCCGGGGGCGATCACGAACCCGTAGGCACCGCGCCGCCCGGGCACGGAAAGGGGGCGGTCCCGTCCGGAACCGCCCCCCCTTTCAGCCCACCGGTCAGCCGGCCGCGCGCGGGGTCAGGCCACCTTCTCCTTCTCCTGCGGGTCGTCGCGGGTCTTCCAGAGCGAGTAGAAGATGCCGCCCGCGATCATCGCCAGCGTGACGCCGAGCGAGATGGCCGGGTCCACCTTCCCGAAGATCTGGTTCCAGAAGATCTTGCCGCCGATGAACACCAGCACCAGCGCCAGCGCATATTTCAGGTAGTGGAAGCGGTGCACCATGGCGGCGAGCGCGAAGTACAGCGCGCGCAGGCCGAGGATGGCCATGATGTTCGCGGTGTAGACGATGAAGGTGTCGGTGGTGATCGCGAAGATCGCCGGCACGCTGTCCACCGCGAAGATCAGGTCGGCGATGTTGATGACCACCAGCGCCAGGAACAGCGGCGTCGCCCAGACCACCAGCCTGCCGGTGGTGGGGTCCGGCTTGCGGACGAAGAACTTCTGGTCGTGCAGCTCGTCGGTGACGCGCATGTGCTTCTTGAAGAAGCGCACCACCGGGTTCTTCGACATGTCCGGGTCGCTCTCCGGCACCACCAGCATCTTGATGCCGGTGGCGATCAGGAAGGCGCCGAAGATGTAGAGGACCCAGCTGTATTCCTGCACCAGCGCCGCGCCGATGCCGATCATCAGGCCGCGCAGCACGATCACCGCGACGATGCCCCAGACCAGCGCCCGGTACTGGTATTTCCGGGGGATCGCGAAGAAGGTGAAGATCAGGCTGATGACGAAGACGTTGTCGATCGACAGCGCCTTCTCGATGAAGAAGCCGGTGAAGTAGGTGATGCCGGCATGGGTGTCGTCGGCGGTGGTGATCAGCCCCGCCTCGTAGGCCCACCAGATCGCCCCGCCATAGAGGATGGCGAAGCCGATGTAGAAGGCGGACAGCCACAGGCTCTCCGAGATGCCCATCTCCTTGTCCTCCTTGTGGAGGACGCCGAGGTCGAAGGCGAGGAGGGCGAAGACGATGGTGAGGAAGCCGAGCCACATCCAGACCGGCTTGCCGATCCATTCAAGCAGAAGGAAATCCATGCGCGTCGCTCCGGGCGGTTGCACGTAGGGACCCCGCCACGCTTTCGCGCGGCCGGGCCCGGTGGTTCTCTGGCGATCCGACATCGCGACGGGGCCGGGGCGGGGCGTGCAGGCCCTCCCGGCACCCGGTCCGCCAGAGGGGCCCGGATCAGCGGGTGCGAATTGGCCAATACCTTACAAAATTTCAACCCCCCGGTATGATGGACGCGCTGAAATTTTTCGGACATCCACCCGCGCCACCCGGATTGCGCGGAATCCGGCCGGGCACGCCGGATTCCGCCGCCCCCCCGGTTGTGTCTGCCCCCGGCCGGCGCCATGTCCCGGTTTGCGCCGGCGGCCTTGCCAGCTTAGTGTCCGGCCCCGAAGCAACCCGGCCCGCCCTGCCAGGCGGGCCGTAACTGGGATCGAGGCGTCACGATGGGTTCGTTCAGCATCTGGCACTGGCTGGTCGTGCTGCTGGTCATCCTGCTGCTCTTCGGCAGCGGCAAGATCAGCGGCCTGATGGGCGACCTGGCCAAGGGCATCAAGTCCTTCAAGCAGAACATGAAGGAGGATGACGGCAAGGACGCCTCGATGGCGGCCGATGCCGCGGCGCAGACCCCGGCGCAGCCCGCCGGCTCCATCGCCGCCCCCACCACCGCCCAGCCCGCCCAGGGCACGGCCGCCAACCCGAGCCGCCCGGCCGCCTGACCTTCGGCTTGCGGTCCCCGGCCCCGGGTCCGGCCCCAGATTGAACCTCGCGCCGGTCGGCCCTACGGTCGGCCGCGCGGGGACCTGCCGCGCCGACCCCGCCAGACGGGGCCGGCGCGTCGCGCTTTGGGGGGGATGTCATGACCAACGCGCCGAATGGCACCGGCGCCGCATCGGGCACGCCTGCCGGCGCCCTGCCCGACCCGGTGGCGCAGGTGGACGACATGGAATTCGCCTCCGCCCGCCGCGACCTCGCGGGGTGGCAGGGCACCGCCTGGCGGGCGGCGGCGGCGGCCTTCGTGCTGTGGCACATGTGGATCCTGCTGGTCGCGCCGGTCGATCCCACCGTCTCCCGCGCGGTGCACGTCTTCCTCGGCGCCGCGCTCGGCTTCGCGCTCTTCGCGCCGCGCGCCAGCGGCGACCCCGGGCGGCGCGTGCCCTGGCACGACTGGGCGCTGATGATCCCCTGCCTGCTGGTGCCCGCCCACTACATCCTCGATGCCGACGGGATCGAGATGCGGAGCTTCATGGGCCCGAACTGGCAGGACCTGGCGGCGGGCACGGTCGGCATCCTGCTGGTGCTGGAATTCGCGCGCCGCACGGCGGGGCTGGTGATGCCGCTGATCGCGGTGGTCTTCATCGCCTACTGCTTCGTCGGCCCCTGGATGCCCGGCATCCTGTTCCACCGCGGCGTGGAATGGGACGCCGCCGTGGTCGAGCTGTTCGGCAACAACGGCGTGCTCGGCACCATCGTGCAGGTCTCGGCGACCTTCATCATCCTGTTCGTCACCTTCGCCGCCTTCCTCCAGGCCTCGAAGGCGGGGGACTACTTCAACGACTTTGCCCTCGCCCTCGTCGGCCGCGCGCGCGGCGGGCCGGCGAAGGTCACCGTCGTCTCCGGCATCCTGTTCGGCACCATCTCGGGCAGCGCGGTGGCCAATGTCGTCGCGTCGGGCGCCTTCACCATCCCGATGATGCGCCGCGTCGGCTACGACCGGGAGACGGCGGCGGCGGTCGAGGCGACGAGCTCGACCGGCGGGCAGATCACGCCGCCGGTGATGGGCGCGGGCGCCTTCATCATGGCCGAGGTGCTGGGCCGCCCCTATACCGAGATCGCGCTGGCCGGGCTGATCCCGGCGCTGCTGTTCTACCTGGCCAACTACATCCACTGCGACCTGAACGCGCGCAAGGCCGGCATCCGCGGCCTGCGGCGGGACGAGCTGCCGCGCTGGGCGGACATCGCGCGGCGCGCCTACATGGCGGCGCCGCTGGTGCTGCTGATCGGCATCCTGCTGATGGGCTATTCGCCCTTCCGCGCGGCCGCCATCGGCATCGCCGCGACCATCGCCATCATGGTGCTGACGGCGCTGGCGCACCGGATGGCGGTGCGGGGCCAGTCGCTGCCCGCGGCCCTCGGCGGCGCGGCGATGGAGACGCTGCGCGCGATCGAGGCCGCGCTGTCCGGCTCCGCGAAGGAGGTGATGCAGCTCATCGCGGTCTGCGCGGCGGCGGGCATCGTGGCGGGCGTGATCGGGCTGACCGGCATCGGCGGGCGCTTCGCGACCATGCTGCTCGACATCGCCGGGACCTCCACCTTCCTCGCGATGGTGTTCACCATGGTGGTGGCGATCATCCTCGGCATGGGGGTGCCGACCACGGCGGCCTATGCGATCGCGGCGGCGGTGGTCGCGCCGGGGCTGATCCGCATCGGCGTGGACCCGCTGGTGGCGCACATGTTCATCTTCTACTTCGCGATCCTGTCGGCCATCACGCCCCCCGTGGCGCTGGCGTCCTTCGCCGCGGCGTCGATGGCCGGCGCCGACATGTGGCGCACCAGCGTCATCGCCGTGAAGCTCGGGCTGGCCACCTTCATCGTGCCCTTCATGTTCTGGCTGTCGCCGGCGCTGCTGGCGCAGGGCGACCTCGCGCTGGTCCTGCAGGTCTTCGTCACCGCCTCGCTCGGCGTCTGGCTGCTGGCCTGTTCCACCGAGGGGTGGATGCTGAACGGCCCGCTCCCGCTGCCGCTGCGCCTCGCGGCCGGGGCCGCGGGGCTGATGCTGATGATTCCCGAGGGCTGGACGGACCTGGCGGGCCTCTCCCTCGGCCTCCTGCTGCTGCTGCGGCAGCGCCGGGCGCATCCGGCGGAGCGCCCGGCATGAGCGTCCCGCCCGCGGCCGCGGAGGCGATCGTCGCGGCGGGGCGGCGGCTCGACAGGCTCGGCTGGGTGCCGGCCACGGCGGGCAACATCTCCGTCCGGCTGGATGCGCGGCGCCTCGCCGTCACCGTCTCGGGCCGGCACAAGGGGTTCCTGGCGGCCGGCGACGTCATGGTGGTGGACCTCGACGGCGTGGCGGAGGAGCCGGGGCGGCGCAGCTCGGCCGAGACGCTGCTGCATTGCGGCATCTACCGCCGCTTCCCCGATGCCGGCGCCGTGCTGCACGGCCATTCGGTGCCCGGCACCGCCCTGTCGCGCCTGGCGGGGGAAAGCCTGGTGCTGGCGGGGTACGAGCTGCTGAAGGCCTTCCCCGGCGGGCCGACGCATGACGCCGCGGTGGCGCTGCCGGTGGTGCCGAACGACCAGGACATCGCGCGGATGCAGCGCGGGCTCGACGCCGCCTGGGACCGCATGTCACCCATACCGCCGGGCTACTTGATCCGCGGCCATGGTTCCTATGTCTGGGCCCGCGACATGGACGCCGCGCTGGCGCGCATGGAGGCGCTGGAATTCATGCTCGCCTGCGAGCTCGAACACAGGAGGATGCGATGAGCCGCCTGACCGTCTGGGACGCCGCGTCCAACGCGCAGCTGATGGTGACCGAGGACCCGGAGCGGATGGCCGCCGAGCTGGGGGCCGTCGGCGTCCGCTTCGAACGCTGGCCGCGGGCCGACCTGCCGGACGACGCCGATGCGGATGCCATCCTCGCCGCCTACCGCCCGCATCTCGACGCCTTCCTCGCCTCGACCGGCGCGGGCACGGCCGACGTCATCAAGCTGACGCCGGACCACCCGATGAAGGACGCGATGCGCGCCAAGTTCCTCTCCGAGCACACGCATACGGAAGACGAGGTGCGCTTCTTCCACGCCGGCACGGGCAACTTCGTGCTGCACCTGGACGGCAAGGTGTTCGACGCGCATTGCGGCCCGGGCGACCTGATCAGCGTGCCGGCGAATTCGCGGCACTGGTTCGACGCGGGGGAGAGCCCGTCCTTCGCGGTGGTGCGCGTCTTCACCGACACCTCCGGCTGGACGCCGCACTACACCGGCACCGACATGGCGGCGCGTTTCCCGGCCGCCACGGCGTGACGGCGGGGGCGATCCGCGTCGTCCTCACCGACATCGAGGGCACGACCAGCGCCATCGCCTTCGTGAAGGAGACGCTGTTCCCCTTCGCAGAGGCGGCGCTGGACGGCTTCCTCGACGCGCATGGCGCGGAGCCGGAGGTCGCCGCCATCCTGGCCGAGGTGCCGGGCCCCGACCCGCGCGCGACGCTGCGGCGCTGGATGGCGGAGGATGCGAAGGCGACGCCGCTGAAGTCGCTCCAGGGCCTGATCTGGCGCGCGGGGTTCGAGGATGGGCGCATCCGCGGCCATCTCTGGCCCGACGTGCCGGGCTGCCTGCGCGCCTGGCATGCGGGGGGGATCGGGCTCGCGGTCTATTCCTCGGGCTCGGTCGCGGCGCAGCGGCTGCTGTTCGGGCATTCCGTGGCGGGCGACCTGCTGGGGCTGTTCGGCGGCTTCTTCGACACCCGGATGGGCGGCAAGCGGGACGCCGCATCCTATGGGCGCATCGCCGGCGAACTGGGCGCCGCGCCGGGCGCGGTCCTGTTCCTGTCCGACGTCGCGGAGGAGCTGGACGCGGCGGCGGCCGCCGGGCTCGCCACCTGCCAGCTGGTGCGGGCCGCGGACGGCACCATCCCCTGCGGGCGCCACCCGCAGGCGGCGGACTTCCCCGCCGTCGCGCGGGGCTTCGGGCTGCCGCAGCCGGTGGGGTGACAGCCCGGCGCGGACGGGGCTACACCCGGCCCCACCGCCGGCGGGAGACCGCGCCATGCTCACCTCCTACGTCCCCGCCGAAGGCCGCGTCTCCGTCCGCGATGGCCTGCTGCCCGCGGAGGAACTGCGCCGCGCCGTCTGGATCGACCTGCTGAACCCGACAGCGGAGGAGGAGCGCGCCGTGCAGTCGGCGCTGCGGCTCGAGGTTCCGACGCGCGAGGAAATGGAGGAGATCGAAAGCTCCTCGCGGCTCTACCGCGAGGACGACGTGCTGTTCCTCACCGCCAACTTCCTCTACGGCGTGGAGGGGGGCGAATACGGCTCCACCCCCATCACCTTCGTGCTTGGCAACGCCGCGCTGATCACCGTGCGGTACCAGACGCCGAAGGCCTTCAGCGTCTTCGCCGTGCGCTGCCAGCGCAGCCCGGGGCTGGTGGCGACGCCGGACGGGGTGATGCTGCACCTGTTCGAGCAGATCGTGGACCGCCTGGCGGACATACTGGAACGCGTCGGCAGCGACATGGACCGTGCCTCCGCCGCCGCCTTCCGCAGCGCGCGGGCGAAGGTGAAGGCCACCGTCCGCGACCGCGACCTGCGCGAGGCGCTGATCACGCTCGGCCAGGTGGGGGAGGTGACGACCCGCGCCTCGGAGACCCTGCTCGGCCTGACGCGCATCCTGACCTTCGTGGGGGCGGAGAAGGCGACGGCGGTGCGGAAGGAGAACCAGGTGCTGATCAAGACCCTGGTGCGGGACGTGCGCTCCCTCGTCGATCACGCGGGCTTTCTCAACAACAAGGCGAACTTCCTGCTCGATGCCGTGCTGGGCATCCTGAACGTGGAGCAGAACGCCATCATCAAGACCTTCACCGTCGCCTCGGTGGCGCTGATGCCGCCGACCCTGATCGCCAGCATCTACGGCATGAACTTCGAGTTCATGCCGGAGCTGAAGGCGGTGTGGGGCTATCCGATGGCGCTGGTGCTGATGGTCGTCTCCGCGCTGCTGCCGATCCTCTATTTCAAGCGGAAGGGATGGCTCTGAGGGCCGCGCTCCTCGGCCTGCTGCTGCTGCCGCCCGCCGTCGCCGCGGCGCAGGAGGCGCCGGCCCTGCCCCCGCCGCAGCCGGTCACCGGCCCGGCCTGCCCGCCGCGCGGGGCGCCGGCGCTGCGCGTCACGCTGCAGGACCCGGAGCCGCGGCTGCTGCCGCCCCTTCCCGCCGCGCAGCTGCGGGTGCAGGCCGGCGGCGGCGGGCCGGAAGGGCCGGGCCAGCTCCACCACCTCGGCCTCACCCTGTCGCGGGTGGAGTGGCGAAGCGAGATCACGGTCCGCAGCCAGGGCCCCGCCGGCGGCCCGGTCTGCGGCCTGCCCTCCGAGGTGCGGCTCAGCCTCGTCCATGCCGAGCACACCATCCGCCTCGCGCGGGAACTGCCGCGGGACGGCTGCCTCGCGCGGGAGGTGCTGGCTCATGAGCGCCGCCACGCCGAGGTGAACCGCCGCACGCTGCGCGACGCGTCGGAGGAGCTGCGCGCCACCGCCCGCGCCTGGACCGGGCGCGCCGAGGTGCGGGCCGCCGATGCCGGGCAAGCCGCCATCGCCCTGCAAGACGATCTGGCGCGGACGGTGGAGCCGGTGCTGGAACGCCTGCGCGCCGCGCGGGAGGCAGGCCACGCCGCGATCGACAGCGCGGAGGAATACCGGCGGCTCGGCCGCATCTGCCCCGACGACCAGCGCCGCCTGCGCGCCAGCCTGCGCGGCGGCTGACCCGCCCGGCGGCATGGGGCCGGATTGACCCTGCGCCGGGCGCGGGCTTGTGTGCGGCGACCCTTCCCGCGAGGACCGTGCCATGCCCGCCACCCACCGCGTCGCCGCGACGCCCGAGACCATCCGCTGGGGCGCCTTCGACGCGTCCTTCCCGCCGGTCCTGACGGTGGGCAGCGGCGACCTGGTGGTGCTGGAATGCGTCTCCGGCGCGCCGGAGGTGCTGCCAGGGCCGGAGACGGGGCTGAAGGTGCCGCCCGCGCTGGCCGCGCTGCACGCCGCGGGCCCGCCGCGCCTCGGCCCGCATCTCCTCACCGGCCCCGTCGCGGTGGCGGGCGCCGAGCCGGGGGATGCGCTGCGCGTCGAGATCGAGCGGATCGACCTCGGCGCCGACTGGGGCTTCTGCGGCTTCCGCCCGCTGGTCGGCACGCTGCCCGAGGACTTCCCCTTCGCGCGGATGCTGCACATCCCGGTGGACCGCGACGCGATGACCTGCACCGTGCCGGTGGGCCCGGGGGTCACCATCCCGCTCAGCCCCTTCTTCGGCGTGATGGGCGTGGCGCCGCCGGCCGAATGGGGCCGCATCTCCACCAAGGAACCGCGGGCGCATGGCGGCAACCTCGACAACAAGGAGATCGGCGCGGGCGCGACGCTGTGGCTGCCCGTGCATGTGGAAGGCGCCATGTTCTCCGCCGGCGACGGCCACGGCGTGCAGGGCGACGGCGAGGTCTGCATCAACGCGCTCGAGATGTGCCTGACCGGGCATTTCCGACTGAGCGTCGAGAAGGGCGGCGGCGCGCGGGACCCGATGCTGCGCCAGCCGCGGGCGGAGACCGCGACCCACTACATCTCGATGGGCATGAACGAGGATCTCGACCTCGCGATGAAGCAGGCCCTGCGGGAGATGATCGCCTTCATCGCCGCGCGGATGAATGTCAGCGCGGCGGATGCGTACCAGCTCTGTTCCCTCGCCGTGGACTTCCGGGTGACCCAGACGGTGAACGGCGAGAAGGGCGTTCACGGCATGTTAAGGAAGGGCCTGTTTTTCTGAACGTCGCGCCCGCCGCGGCACTCTATCCACAGCTTTTCGATTCCGTTCAGGCAACCACAACTTGTGCGCGGCACCCGCGTTGGCCTACCGTATCTAGTGTTGGGGCACCGGGGAGACTGCGCATGGACTGGACGCCGGAAGCCATCGAAAGGCTGCGCGCGCTGTGGGCTGAAGGGCATTCGACGGCCGAGATCGGCCGCCGCATGGGCGTGTCGAAGAACGCGGTGGTGGGCAAGGCCCACCGCCTGAACCTGCCGGCCCGGCCCAGCCCGATCCGGCGCGACGCGCCGGCCGATGCGAAGCCCGCCGCGCAGAAGCCGCTGCGCCCTGCCGCCGTGGCGCCGCGCCTGACCCTGCCCGCCGTGGCCGCCGCAGGCCCCGCCGCGCCCGCCTCCCCCATCGCGGCGACGCCGGCGGTGGTGCGGCCCTTCCCGCGCCTCGGCGCCGCGCGGTCCTGCTGCTGGCCGATCGGGGAGCCCGGCACCTCCGGCTTCCGCTTCTGCTCGGGCGATGCGATGACCGGCAAGCCCTATTGCGGGGAACATGCGGCGCTGGCCTATGTGAAGGCCCGCGACCGGCGCGAGGACGCGGCCTGACCCAGGCCTGCGTCCCGGCCGGCCCGCAGGCCGGCCGGCCGCGCCTCAGGCGATCTCGCGGCAGAGCAGCTGGTGGATCGCCGCCTCCACCTCCGCGCTGGCGCAGGGCTTGCGCAGCAGCCGGAACCGCTGCCGCAAGCCGGCCAGCGCCTCCGGCGCGGCATAGCCGCTGACGAACAGCACCGGCAGCCCCGGCAGGCGCTGCCAGGCCCAGCGCGCCAGGTCCGGCCCGGTCATGCGCGGCATCCGCACATCGGTCACCAGGACGTCGATGTCGAGCCCCGCTTCCAGCGCCCGCACCGCCTCCGCCCCGCCCGGGACGGCGGTGACCTGGAATTCCATCATCCGCAGCGCGTCGGCCATGCCGTCGAGCACGTCCGGATCGTCGTCCACCAGCAGCACCCGCACCTGCGCCGCCGCGGCCCTGGGCGGCGCGGAGGGGGCGGGCGCGGCCGGGGCCGCCTCCGCCAGCGGCAGCAGGATCCGCACCGTGCTGCCGCGGCCCGGCGCGGTGTCGATCCGCAGCGTGCCGCCGGACTGCCGCGCCAGCCCGTAGACCTGGCTGAGCCCGAGGCCCGAGCCCCGGCCGGGCGGCTTGGTGGTGAAGAAGGGCTCGATCGCCCGCGCGCGCACTTCCTCCGACATGCCGGTCCCGGTGTCGGCGACGCCGAGCGAGACATAGGTGCCGGCCGCCGGCGCTTCCGGGTCCGCGCTCTCGTCCAGCGTCTCGACCCGGGCGGTGACGCGCAGCTCCCCGCCATCCGGCATCGCGTCCCGCGCGTTGATCGCCAGGTTGAGGATCGCGAGTTCGAGCTGCGTCGGGTCCACCAGCGCCGCCGGCAGGTCGGGCGGGATGTCGAGCCGCGGCTCGATGCCGTCGGGGCAGGCGGCGTCGATCAGCGGCAGCATCCCCCGCGCCACCTCGCCCAGCGCCACCGCCCGCGGCAGCAGCGGCTGGCGGCGCGCGAAGGCCAGCAGCCGGTCGGTCAGCGCCGCCCCGCGCTCCACCGCATGCCGCAGCGAGGACAGCCTGCCGCGCCGCGCCGGGCCCTCTCCCATCCGCTCCAGCAATTCGAGGTTGGTCAGCATGACGCTGAACAGGTTGTTGAAGTCGTGCGCGACCCCCGCGGTGAGCTGGCCCACCACCTCGATCCGCTGCGCCTGGCGCAGCGCCGCCTCGGCGCGTTCGCGTTCCTCGATCTGCTCGCGCAGCGACGCGGCCAGCGCCTCGGCCCGCTCCTGCGCCTCCGACGTGGCGCGCTGCAGCCGGTGCAGGTCGGAGATGTCGACATGGATGCTGACCGTGCCGCCATCGGCGCCGCGATGCTCGCTGACGCGCACGCGGGCATCGCCGGGCAGCGACAGCTCGAACGGGGCGCCGGCGAAATGCAGGCTGTCGGCCAGGGCGGGCAGCGCGGCATGGCCCTGCGGCAGCCCGGCCCAGGCGTCGCGCAGCACCTCGGCGAAGGTCCGCCCGATCGCCTCCGCCTCGCCGGACAGGCGGTAGAGCGCGGCGAAGCGGCGGTTGACCATGGTGATGCGCCCCGCGGCGTCGCGCATCATCAGCCCGTCGACGATGTGGTCGATCGACGTCACCAGCGCGTCGCGGCCGCCATCGGCCAGGCGCCGCGCCACAGCCCCGGGGTCACGCGGGGCTGCGGTCGGCGTCCAGATCCGCAGCCGCCCCACGCCCTCCACCGGCAGGGAGGCGACGCGCATCCACTGCCCGCGGTGCTGGAACTCGAAGGGCCAGGCCTGGCGCTGGTGGCGCGCCACGCCGTCGGCGACGTGGCGGTCGATGTGCTCCATCTCCGCGGGGTCGAGCCGGCAGGCATAGAAGCGGCGCAGGTTGCGGCTGTAGTGTTCGCCGACATGGACATGGCCGTCATGCTCGGGGAACAGGCGCAGGAAGGTGCCGTTCCAGAGCAGCGTGCAGTCATGCGCGTCGAAGGCCGCGAAGGCGATGCCGAGGCTGTCGAGCATGCTGGAGACGGGCTCGAGGAGGCGCGTCGGGTCGGGCATCGGGACATCCCGGCGGTTGCGGCGGAAGGGTCGCACGGCTTGTATCCTGCCCCGCCACCGGGCGGGAGTGGGCGCCGCGTCCGGTTCCCCGCTGCACCAAGCCGCATGCGGGACGAAGGGCGGCGGCGCAGGGGCGTCAAGTCCGCTTGACACCCGGGCGGGCCGGCTCGACACTCCGTCTGACAAACCCTTCACCTTCCGCGCCGTGCCCCCATCTGACGCCACGGTCGGAACATCCAGGGACAAGGCATGCGCATCCTGCTGGCCGAGCCGCGCGGCTTCTGCGCCGGCGTCGTGCGCGCGATCGAGATCGTGGAACGTGCCCTCGCCCGGCACGGCGCGCCCGTCTATGTCCGCCACGAGATCGTCCACAACCGCCATGTGGTCGAGGACCTGCGCGCCAAGGGCGCCGTCTTCGTCAACGAACTGGACGAGGTGCCGGGCGGCGCGGTGACCGTCTTCTCCGCCCATGGCGTCGCCCGCGCGGTGGAGATGGACGCGACGCTCCGCGGGCTCGACGTGCTGGACGCCACCTGCCCGCTGGTCACCAAGGTCCATGTCGAGGGCCGGCGCTACGCGAAGGACGGCCGCGCCGTCATCCTGATCGGCCATGCGGGCCATCCGGAGGTGGAAGGCACGCTCGGCCAGATCGACGGGGAGTTGCATCTGGTGGCGACCGCGGCGGATGTCGCGGCCCTGCCGGTCGCGCCGGACCGCCGGGTCGCCTACATCACCCAGACCACGCTGTCGGTCGACGACACGCGCGAGGTGATCGCGGCGATCCGCGCCCGCTTCGCCGATGCCGTCGGCCCCGGCACGCGGGACATCTGCTACGCCACGCAGAACCGCCAGACGGCGGTGCGCGAACTGGCGCGCGAATGCGACGTGGTGCTGGTGGTGGGCGCGGCGAACAGCAGCAACTCGAACCGCCTGCGCGAGATCGCCGAGGAATGCGGCGCGCGCGCCTTCCTCATCGCCGATGCGGGGGGCCTGACCGCCGCCATGGTGGCGGGCGCGCGCAATGTCGGCGTGACCGCCGGCGCCTCCGCCCCCGAACGCATCGTGGCGGAGGTGGTGGAGACGCTGAAGGCGCTGGGCGCGAGCGACGTCGCCGCCCTGCCCGGCATCGTCGAGGACGTGACCTTCCGCCTGCCCGCGCGGCTGCAGGCGGCCGAATAGCGCGCGGCCCCCGCGCGACGTGATGGCGCGGGCGCGGGCGCGCGATGCGGCCCGCGCATTCCGTGCTAGATGATGGCCATGCTCCGCCTCCTGGCCCTGCTGCTCGGCCTGCTGCCCGCCGCCGCCCTCGGGGTGGAAAGCCCGCCGCAGTCGTCGCCCCGCGCCACCGCGTCGCTGGCGGCCGATGTGGCGGCGGTGGCGCCGGGCGAGGCCTTCCGCCTCGGCCTGCGGCTGCGGCTCGCGCCCGGGTGGCACACCTACTGGCGGAACGCCGGGGATGCCGGCGCGCCGCCCGAGGTGACGCTGGCGCTGCCCGCCGGCGCCACCTCCGGCGCCATCGCCTGGCCCGCGCCGGACCGCATCCCCTACGGCCCGCTGGTCAATTTCGGCTACAAGGGCGAGGTGCTGCTGCCGGTCCCGGTGCAGGTGCCGCCCGGCCTGTCGCCCGGCGACACCTTCCGCATCGAGGCGGAGGCGACCTGGCTTGTCTGCGAACAGGTCTGCATCCCGGAGGAGGGGCGCTTCGCCCTCACCCTGCCGGTCGCCGATCGCGCCATCCCCTCCCCCATCACCACGTCGCTGTTCGAGGCGACGGAGGCGCGGCTGCCGCGGCCGGCGCCCTGGACCGCCCGCGCCGGGGCGGGCGGCGGCCGGGCCAGCCTGACCGTCTCCGGCCCCGGGATCGGCGCCGCGACCGTGCGGGACGCCTTCTTCTTCCCCGCCGCGCCCGGCCTGCTGGACAACACGGCGCCGCAGCCGATGACCCTGCGCGAGGGGTCGTTGACGCTCGCCCTGGCGCTGGCGCCGGGCGCCGCGCCGGCGGCGCTGGACGGCACGGTGGTGCTGCGCGACGGCGGCGGGCAGCGCGCGGCCTTCGACGTCTCGGCCGCCGTGGCGGGCCCGGCGGAACGCGCCGCCCCCCTTCCCTTCTGGCGGGCGGTGGCCCTGGCCCTGGCGGGCGGGCTGCTGCTGAACCTGATGCCCTGCGTCTTCCCGGTGCTGGCGATGAAGGCGATGGCGCTGGCCCGGCTGTCGGGCGAGGCGCGGCGCGCCGTCCGGCTGCATGCGGCCAGCTACACCGCCGGCGTGCTGGCCAGCTTCGCCGTCATCGGCGGCGCGCTGATCGGGCTGCGGCAGGCCGGCGGCACGGCGGGCTGGGGCTTCCAGTTCACCGAACCCGCCTTCGTGGCCGTCATGGCCTGGGTGATGCTGGCCGTCGCGCTGAACCTCGCCGGCGTCTTCGCCATCGGCCGGCCGGTCGGCGCGGGGCAGTCGGTGGCGGCGCGCGGCGGCCATGCCGGCGCCTTCGCCACCGGGGCGCTGGCGGTGCTGCTGGCCACGCCCTGCACGGCGCCCTTCATGGCCGCCGCGCTGGGCGCCGCGATGGCGATGCCGCCGGCGATGACGATGGGCGTGTTCCTCGCCCTCGGGCTCGGGCTCGCGGCGCCCTATGCGCTGCTCGGCTTCGCCCCCGGGCTGGCGCGCGCGCTGCCGCGGCCGGGGCCGTGGATGGAATGGCTGCGCCAGGGCCTCGCCTTCCCGATGCTGGCGGCCGCCGCCTGGCTGGTCTGGGTGCTGGCGCAGCAGGCGGGCGCGGACGGCGTGCTGTGGGTGCTGGCCGGCGGGGTGATCCTCTCGGCCGGGCTCTGGGCGCTCGGCCTCGCGCAGCGGGCCGGGACGGGGCGGGGCGCATGGGCCGGCCGGCTGGCGGTGGCGGCGGCGATGGCCGCCACGCTCGCGCTGCTGCCGCGCCTTGCCGCCGCGCCGGCCGCGGCCGCGGCGGCCGATCCGGGGGCCGAGCCCTGGTCGGCCGCCCGGGTCGAGGCGCTGCGGGCCGAGGGGCGGCCGGTCTTCGTCAACGCCACCGCCGCCTGGTGCATCACCTGCCAGGTCAACGAACGCGTCGCGCTGCGCGGCGGGGCGGTGCGGGATGCCTTCGCGGCACGCGGCGTCGCCTATCTCAAGGCCGACTGGACGCGGGGCGATGCCGCCATCGGCGCGCTGCTGCGCGAGCATGGGCGGGAAGGCGTGCCGCTGTATCTCTACTGGGCTCCCGGCGCGGCGGAGCCCGCGGTGCTGCCCCAGATCCTGACCGAGGGGCTGGTGCTGGAGGCGATGGGCGCGGGGTAACGCCGGGTTCACATCCCTCCCGCCATCCTGGCGCCATGCGGCGCGCCCTGCCCTTCCTGATGCTGCTCCTGCTGGCGGGCGCGCGCCCCGCGGCGGCGCAGCAGATGCCCGTCTGCGGCGCCGGCTGGGCCGGGGCGGTGGCCTGCATGTCCGGCAAGCTCTGCCTCTGCCGGTTCGAGCGCGGCGGCAGCCTGACCGGCGTGCAGGATGGCTATCGCTGGGATTGCGGCGTGATGCGCCCCGCCTGCGGCGAGGCGCTGCCCGGCGCCGGCGCGCCGCCCGCCATGCCGCTGCCGGACCTCTACCTCCAGCTTCCCCCGCCCGCGCAGCAGCGCAGCCCCTGGATGCGCTGAGCGCCGCCCCCGCGGGGTGGCGGCGCGCCGCCGGCCATGCTTGATGCGCGGCGGGACAGCATGCGGGAGATGCAGGCATGACGGACATCACGGTGGGCGAGGGCGCGGAAGCCGTCCCGGGCCCGGTCACGGTCCACTACACCGGCTGGCTGTTCGACCCGAACGCGCCGGACAAGAAGGGGAAGAAGTTCGACAGCTCGCTCGACCGCGGCGAGCCCTTCCGCTTCCGCCTCGGCGCCGGCCAGGTGATCCAGGGCTGGGACAAGGGCGTGCTCGGGATGAAGGTGGGCGGCAAGCGCCGCCTGACCATCCCGCCGGAGCTGGGCTATGGCGCGCGCGGCGCGGGCAGCGTCATCCCGCCCAACGCGATGCTGATCTTCGAGGTGGAGCTGCTGGCCGTCGGCTGACGGCCCGGCGCCGCCGCCCTCCCCCGGCCCGGAGGAGGGCGGCGGCGCTCAGGGCGGCGCGAGGCGCAGGATGCGGCCGCGGGACTCGTCGGTCAGCACCAGCAGCGCGCCGTCGGCGGCGACGATCACGTCGCGCATGCGGATGCGGCGGTCGAACAGCAGCCGTTCCTCGCCCGTCACGCGGTCGCCCTCCGTCGTCAGCCGCACCAGGCCGGGCGGGTTCAGGGCCGCGAGAAACAGGCTGCCCCGCCAGCCCGGGAAGGCCTCCCCGTCATAGAAGGCGATGCCGGAGGGGCTGACCGAGGGCGTCCAGTGGTGGATCGGGTCCTCGATCCCCGGCGCGGTGGCCCGCCCGGTGCCGATCGGGCTGCGGTCGTAGTCCACGCCATGGCTGACCACCGGCCAGCCATAGTTGCGCCCGGGGTGCAGCAGGTTCACCTCGTCCCCGCCGCGGGCGCCGAACTCGGCCTCCCACAGGGTGCCGGTCCAGGGGTTGAGCGCGAGGCCCTGCGGGTTGCGGTGGCCGTAGCTGAAGATCTCGGGCCGCGCGCCCCCGCGGCCCACGAAGGGGTTGTCCGCCAGCGCCCGCCCGTCGCGCGACAGGCGCAGCACCTTGCCCGCCAGGTCGTCCAGGCGCTGCGCGCGTTCCTTCACCTCGTAGCGGTCGCCGGTCGAGAGGTAGAGCGCGCCGTCCCGCCCGAAGGCGATGCGGCAGCCATAGTGGTTGCGGCCCGAGGCCTGCGGCGGCGTCGCGTCCAGCAGCGGCGTCGTGCCTTCCAGCGCCGCCGCGTCGGGCGAGAGCCGCGCCCGCACCAGCCGCGTCAGCGCGCCGCCCTGCACCAGCATGGCCTGGCACAGATAGACCTCCCGGCTGCGGTCGAAATCGGGCGCGAGGGCGACATCGAGCAGCCCGCCCTGGCCGCGCGCCTCCACCTCCGGCACGCCGCCGAGGGGGGCGGAGACGGCGCCGTCCCGGCCCACCACCCGCAGGCGGCCGGGCCTTTCGGTGACCAGCAGCCGCCCATCCGGCAGCAGCGCCGCGCCCCAGGGACGTTCGAGCCCGGTGGCGAAGGTGGTCAGGCGGAAACTCGCCGCCTCGCTCCGCACCACCTCGCCCTCCTGCGCGGCGGCGAGGGTGGGGAGGGCCAGGGCGAGGAGGGCGGTCAGGATGCGGCGCATGGGCCGCAGATGGTGGGCGCGGCGCGGCCTTCCAGCGCCGCGCCGGTCACGCCGGGCTTACCCGACCTTGGACGCCACCCAGTCCTTCATGGCGCTGCGCGGCAGGGCGCCGACCTTGGTGTCCACCGGCTTGCCGTCCTTGAACAGGATCATCGTCGGGATGCCGCGCACCGCGTAGTCGTTCGGCGTCATCGGGTTGTCGTCGATGTTCACCTTCGCGACGGTCAGCCTGCCCTGGTACTCCTTGGCGATCTCGTCGAGGATCGGCGCCACCATCCGGCAGGGGCCGCACCACTCCGCCCAGAAATCCACGAGCACCGGGCCGGGCGCCTCCAGCACGTCCTGCTTGAAGCTGTCATCGGTGACGGCCTTGGTCAGTTCGCTCATCTTCGGGGGGACTCCATCCGGCCGGGGCGGGGGCCCCGGCGATGGATGGCAAGATCGTGGCGGGTCCGGGCCGGGTCAAGCAAGCAAGTTCCGGGGGGCGGCGCCGCCTGTCATGCAGCCGGCGCATGGAGGTCGAGCAGCTCCGGCGGCAGCGGCATCAGTCGTGCCCCATAGGTCCAGACCAGCGCGCAATCCACCTCCCGCCCCGGGAAGGCCAGCCGCAGCACGGCGCGGTAGGCCGCCATCTGCCGCAGGTAGATCGCCGGCACGCCGTCGAGGCTCTGCGGCGGGGGGCGGTTGGTCTTGTAGTCCAGCACGGTCACGCGGCCGGGCGTCACCACCAGGCGGTCCACCTGCCCGCTGACCAGGCGGCTGCCGATGCGCCCGGCGATGGGCGCTTCCGCCAGGCTGCCCGGGCCGAAGGCGGCGGCGATGGCGGGCTCGGCCAGCAGGGCCAGCACCTCGGCCAGCGTCTCCGCCTGCTCGGCTTCCGTCAGGCCGTGGCCGGGGCGGGCGAGGAAGGCGCGCGCCGCCGCCTCCCGCCCGTCCGGCGCGCGGTCAGGCAGGTGCTGCAACAGGGCATGGACGATCCGCCCGCGGCGGAAGCGCCGCCCGCCGGGGTCGGCGCCGCCATGCGGGGCGGCGGCCGGCGTCTCGTCCTCGGCGGGGATGGCGGAGGGGGTGAGCCCGTCCTCCGCCGCCTCGGCGGGCGCGGGGCGGTGCGCCCAGCCCGGCACGTCGGCCGCGGCCGGCGGCGGGGCATCGCGGCCGTCGGGGCGGGGCGGGGCGTCCTGCCGGCATTCGTGCCGCAGCAGGGACGCGGTGGCGAAGGCGCAATCGGGCGGGGCGCCGAAGCCGACATGGTCGAAATCATGCCGCGCGGCGCCGAGCCGGCCGAACCCCTCATGCACCAGGTCGTACCAGCAGCCCTCGGGCCAGTCGCGCTTCGTCGGGCGCTTGCGCTGCCAGCCGCAGACCAGCAGCCGGTCCTCGGCGCGGGTCAGCGCCACGTAGAGCAGGCGGTGCTCCTCCTCCGCGCGCCGGCGCTTCTCCTCCTCCAGCAACTCGGAGAAGGCGGGCGCGTGGTGGTCCTTGTTGGGGGCCCAGAAGGGCAGCGGCGGCGCGCCGTCGCGTTCGTGCCAGCGGACGGACCGGTCGTCGCGCCCGGTGCCGACGGTGTCGGGCAGGATCACCACCGGCGCCTGCAATCCCTTGGCGCCGTGCACCGTCATGATGCGGACGGAGTCGGATGCGCCTTCCTGCTCGCGCTTCACCTCCGCGCCGCCGCGCCGCAGCCACTGCACGAAGGCCTGCAGGCTCGGCGGGTTGCGCCTCTCGTGATCGAGCGCGGCGTTCAGCATCTCGTCCAGCGGGTCCGCCGCATCGGGGCCGAGCCGCGCCAGCAGCTTCGCCCGCCCGCCATGCTCGCCCAGCACCTCGGCCAGCAGCGCATGCGGCGTCACCAGGTCGGCGCGGCCCATCAGCGCCGCGATCCAGTCCGCCGCGCGGCCTTCCGGCGTGTCGCGCCCGCGTTCCTGCGCCAGGCGCGACCACAGGCTGCCGGGGCGGTCATGCGCCAGCGCCAGCAGCGCCTCCTCCCCCAGCCCGACGAGCGGGGATTTCAGCACCGCGGCCAGTTGCAGGTCGTCCTCGGGCAGCAGCAGCACGTCGGCGAGCGCGAGGAGGTCCTGCACCGCGATCTGCTCGGCGAGCCGGATGCGGTCGGCGCCGCCGACCGCGACCTTGCGTTCCTTCAGCGCGCGCACCAGCCGCGGCACCAGCCCGCCGGTGCGCTTGCGGACCAGGATCAGGATGTCGCCCGCGCGCATCGGCCTCCCGCGCGAGGGCAGCATCTCCCCGCTGTCGAGCCAGTGGGCGATGCGCGCGGCGATCGCTTCCGCCAGCTGGGCATCGGCGCCGGCGGCGCGCTCCGGTGTCTCCGGCACCTCCCAGGCGGGCGGCGGCTCGGCGGGGATGCCTTCCAGCATCGGCCAGATCTCGACGCAGCCGGCATGGCCCACGCGGTCCGGGCGGTGCAGCAATTCGTCCGTGCCGTCCACCACGCCCGCGCGCGCCGCGCCCGCGGCGAAGACGGAATCGACCAGGGCGAGGACCGGCGCGGTGGAGCGGAAGGACACCTTCAGCTGCACGTCCCGCAATTCCGCCCCCAGCGCCGCGCAGCCGGTGGCGAAATGCCGCTTCCAGCGCCCGAAGCCCGCGGCGTCCGCGCCCTGGAAGCCGTAGATGGACTGCTTGATGTCGCCCACCGCGAAGACCGTGCGCGGCGCCGCGCCCTCGCGCCGGCGCTCGACGCCCTGTCCCGCGAAGAATTCCTCCGTCAGCGCGGCGGCGATGCCCCATTGCGCCTTGTTGCTGTCCTGCGCCTCGTCCAGCAGGACGTGGTCGAGCCCGCCATCGAGCTTGTAGAGCACCCAGGCGCTGCCCGGATCCTCCAGCACGCGCTGCGCGGCGAGGATCAGGTCGTCGTAGTCCATCAGCCCGCGTGCCTGCTTGCGCGCCTGGTAGCCCGCCAGCACCGGCGCGCCGAGGCCGAGCAGCGCGCGCGTCGCGGCCAGCAGCCGCGTGGCCCGGCGGCTGCCCTCCACCGCGGCGACGCGCTCCGCCTCCCGCAGGAGGATGCCCAGGCATTCGGACTGGCGCGGGCCGATGTCCTTGGTGCCGAGCCGCGCGCGGGGCGTGCCTTCCTTCGTCAGGAAGATGTCGGCCCACTGCTCCCACCGCGCGGCGCGCAGCGCGGGGTGCAGTTCCAGCCAGCGGAGGATGGCGGTGCCGCGCGCCTTGTCGTTGGCGTTGCGGCTGGCTTCCAGGAGGCGGGCGGCGATCTCCGCCTCGTGCACCACCGCTTCCGCCGCCTCGGCCACCAGCGCGCCCTCATGCGCGCCGTCGGGCAGGCCGAGATGCCGCGCGATGGCGCCGCAGAGCCCGTCCAGGCTCGCCGTCGCGCGCAGCGCGGCGCCGAGCTTCTCGCGGTCCTGCGTGAGCGCGGCGACGAGCTTCGCGAAGGCGTCGGGTGGCACCAGGCTGGCCAGCGATTCCAGCGCGTCGCGCGGGGTGAGCGGGCCGGCCAGCACCTCCTCCCGCGCATCGGCCAGCAGGGCGGCGGCGTCGCTGTCCTCCACCACGCCGAATTGCGGCGCGAGGCCGGCTTCCAGCGGGAAGGCGCGCAGCAGGGACTGGCAGAAGGCGTGGATGGTGCTGATCCGCATCCCGCCCGGCAGTTCCAGCACGCGCGCGAACAGCCCGCGCGCCGCCGCGATGTCCTCCCGTTCCGGCGCGCGGCCGAGCAGGGCGGAGAGCCGTTCGGCCAGCTTCGCCTCCGGCTCCACCGCCCAGCGGCCGAGCTCCCGCGCCAGCCGCGTCGCCATCTCCGCCGCGGCGGCCTTGGTGAAGGTGAGGCAGAGGATGGCGTTGGCCCGCGTGCCGGGCGCAAGCAGCAGCCGC
Organism: Falsiroseomonas sp. CW058; assembly: GCF_050563535.1. NCBI lineage: Bacteria > Pseudomonadati > Pseudomonadota > Alphaproteobacteria > Acetobacterales > Roseomonadaceae > Falsiroseomonas > Falsiroseomonas sp. CW058. The sequence goes on along the minus strand of NZ_JBNXUO010000014.1, from coordinate 37,980 downwards.
AGCACGCGGTCGGTCAGCACCTTCGTCTTGCCCGACCCCGCCGAGGCGCCCACCCAGGCGGAGATGGCGGGGTCCGAGGCGCGCCCCTGCTCGAATTCCGCTTCCTGGCGGGGGGAAAGCGGCAGGTTCATTCCGCGTCGTCCTCGGCATGCGCCCATTCGGCGATGCGGGCGAGGTGGTCGAAGTCGCCGCCCTTCGGCGCGCGGGCGGGATGCGGGCGGGCGGGGAAGGCGGCGTCGCCCAGCAGGAATCGGTCCACCAGCCGGCCGAGCCGGTCGAGCGAGTCCTCCGCCACGCGCTCCACGTCCTCGGCCTCGGCCATCATCGGCTTCACCTCGCCCGGCTCCTGCCCGCCGGTCAGGCGCCAATAGGTCAGCGCGCGCACCGGCGCCACGGGCACGCCCTCGAAGGCGCCGCGCAGCGCCATGGCGGCTTCGAGCGGCAGCTGCGGCGCGGTGCCGTCCAGCAGCGCCGCCTCGTTCGGCACGCTGCCGGTCTTGTAGTCCAGCACCATCAGGCTGCCATCGCCGAGGCGGTCGATGCGGTCGGCGCGCGCCTTCAGCACCACCTCGCCGCGCGGGCGCTTCAGCACCCATTCGCCCTTGCGTTCGGTGAAGGAGGCGGCGATGTGCCCGCCTTCCCGCAGCTTCGCCTCCTCGGCGATGACGAAGGCGCCGATGCGGGCGAGCCGCGGGCGCCAGAAGGCCGCCAGCGCCGGGCGCGGCCCCTGCGCGGCGAGCGCGGCTTCCGCCGCCTCGGCCCAGATCGCCCCCGCCTCCTCCCCGCCCGGCCAGCCGCCGGGCGCCGCGCCGATGCGGTTGACGAAGGCGGCCAGCGCGCCATGCACGATCTGCCCGTAGTCGAGCGCGCCGACATCGGCATCGAGCGGGTCGAGCGCGCGCAGCCGCAGGATGCGCTTCGCGTAGAAGGCGTAGGGGTCGGCCAGCAGTTCCGGCACCTCCGTCACGCTGATCGCGTCGGGGCGCATGTGCCGCGGCGGCACGGGCGCCGGGCGCTGGACCGGCTGCGGCGGGGCGGCGGGCTGGTCCAGCGCCGCGGCCCAGCGCGCGGCCTCGCTGCGCGGCAGGGCCAGCGCCTGGCCGGACAGGAAGGTCTCGATCCGGGTGAGCCAGCGCGCCGGCACGGTCGGCGCGCCGCCCCGCCGCGCGGCGCGGGAGAGGATGGCGTCCGGCGCCGCGCAGGCCGAGAGCAGGAAGTCCATGCAGACGCGCCCGATCCGCGCCTCCGGCTCCGGCAGGCCGAACTGGGCGCGCATCGGCCGGCTCATCCACGGGCCGGGATCGGTGGCGAGCGGCCACACCGTCTCGTCCAGCGCGCCGAGCACGACGCGGTCGAAGGACAGCAGCCGCGCTTCCAGCAGGCCGAGGATCTCGACCCGCGGATGCGCCGCCAGGTCGCGCCCGCGCGCGGTGCGGCGCGTGCGCGCGGCGACCCCTTCCAGCGCCGCGTCGAACATCGCGGGCCAGGCGCGGGCGTCGAGCGGCGGCAGCCGCGCCATGGCCGGCGCCAGGTCGGCCAGGTGGTTGGCCAGCACCTCCCCCTCCTCCCCGGCATAGAGCCGGAGCCCGCCGGGGCGGGCCGGCGTCGCGGCCAGCGCCTCGGCCGCCGCCATGTGCGCATCCAGCAGGTCGGCCGGCGGGCGGGCGCCCGACAGCGCGGCGAAGTCGCCGAGCGCGGCGTCCAGCGCATCGAGGGCGAGGAGCACGCGCGCCAGCGCCTCCTCCCGCAGGCCGGCGATGGCGGCGCGGCGCAGGCCGCCGAGCCCGCCCATGGGCCGCGGCCCGCGCAGCGCGCGGCGTTCCAGCAGCCGGATGGCGGCGAGCCAGGCGTCGCGCTCCATCCCCGCGGCGCAGAGCGGATGCTTCAGCGCGGCGAGCGTCGGCACCGGCGCGAAATCCTCCGCCACCATGCGCGCGACCAGGCGCAGGAAGGCGCCGGCGGGCGTGGTGCCGAGCCCCTCGCCCGCGCTGTCGTCGGCGAGGATGCCGTGCCGCGTCAGCTCGGCCGAGACGCGCCGCGCCAGGTCGCGGTCGGGCGTGACGAGCGCGGCGCGCGCGCCCGGCCGCTCCAGCGCCTCGCGCAGCAGCAGCGCGACGGCGGCGGCTTCCGCCTGCCCGTCGGGCGCGGCGAGGAGCTGCAGGCCGGGCAGGCCGGCGCGCCAGGTCTCGGGCTCCGGCCGGCTCCAGGGCTCCATGCCCTCGGGCGGGCGCAGCGCCATCTCCAGCAGGGCGGCGCGGGCCTCGGGCACCGGATGGGTGGCCACGGCGGCGCAGCCCGGCCAGCGGAGGATGCGGGTGTTGTCCGCCTCCATCGCCTCCAGCAGCCGCGCCTGGGACGACAGGGGATGCGTCGGCGCGTCCTTCACCGCCGCCCAGACGCGCCCCAGCGCGCGGCGGTCGAGCCCGTGCAGCACGACGCAGCCCTGCGGCAGCGCGGCGACCACCTTCAGCAGCTCCACCGCCGCGGGGATGGTGCCGCCGACGCCGATGCCCGCCGCGATCACCGGGTCCGCCGGCGGGTCGTCCTGCCAGGCGCGCGCCTGGGCGCGCAGCGCCAGCACGCGGCGCAGCCCGATGTCGAGAAGCCCCTGCTCCGTCAGCCAGCCCACCCATTGCTGCGCGACGCCGCGCAGGAAGGCGACGGTGATCTGCCAGTGCGTCGCCTGCTCCTCCGGCACCAGCGTCTCCAGCCGCGCAAGCCAGGCCTCGGCGAAGGTCAGCGGGTCGCCGCTGGCGAGAAGGGCGGGGTCGGTCTCCTCCAGCGCCACCTCGTCGAACAGGCGGCCGAGTTCGCCGGCCAGCTGCCAGGCCTGTTCCGGCGTGGCGGGGCCGCCGAAGCGGCGCGGCTGGCGCATGACATAGCCGGTCAGCACCGCCTGGCGGGTGAGTGCGGGCACCGCCGGCGGCAGGTCGAGCAGGGAGGGCAGCGCAAGCTCGTCCGCATCCTCGGTCGACAGCCCCGCCAGCGCGCGCATCCGCGGCAGCAGCAGCGCGGCGTGGCCGGCCTCGCGCAGGAAGGCGTCGCGCAGGGCGCGGGCGGAACGGCGCGTCGGCAGCAGGATGGTGGCGCGCGCCAGCGCCTCCGGCGGCCGGTCGCGCATCCCCTCCAGCACGCCCGCCGCGAGGCAGTCGAGGAAGGGGAGATGCGCGGGGATGTCGTAGAGGCGCATGGCGCTCAGAACAGCACCGTCAGCATGCCCGCGCGCAGCATCGTCTCCGCCCGGTCGAGGTCGCGCGGGGTGGAGAGGTGGAACCAGGCGCCGTCATGCACCAGGCCGTAGAGCCGCCCCGCCTCGATCGCGCGGTCATAGACGCGGTTGAGGCTGAAGGGCCCCGCCGGCGCATCGGCGAACAGCGCGGGGGAGAGGATCTGCACGCCGCCGAACAGGTAGGGCGCGATCTCTCTTTCCTTCGGGCGCCGCGCGCGGCCGAGCGGGTCCAGCAGGAAGTCCCCGCGCCCGACCTCGCCATCCACCTGGCTGGTCCGCACCAGCAGCAGCAGCGCGTCCATCCGGTCCGGGTCGAAGGCGGCGGCCATGCGCCGCAGCGCCCCCGTCGGGCCGTCGAGCCAGAAGGCATCGCCGTTGACCACGGCGAAGGGCCCGTCGCCGAGATGCGGCAGCGCGGCGGCGACGCCGCCGCCCGTCTCCAGCAGCACCTCCTCCCGCAGCACGGTGGCGGGGAGGTCATGCGCGGCGACGGCGGCGGCGACCTGGTCGGGATGCCAGTGCGCGTTGACCACGACGTCGCCGATCCCGGCGTCGCGCAGCCGGTCCAGCGCGTGGTGCAGCAGGCTGCTGCCGGCGAGGTCCAGCAGCGGCTTCGGCCGGTCGTCCGTCAGCGGCCGCATCCGCGTGCCGAGACCGGCGGCGAGCACCATGGCATGGGTCAGCACGATCATGCCGTCTCCCGGAGGCTGGCGGGGTTGCATCGCATGGCGGGCGGCACATGCGCATCGAGGAAGGCGCGCAGCGGCGCCGCGGCGGGATGGCCGAGCGCGGCGTCGAGCAGCGCCCAGCAGCGCGGGCCGTGGCGCAGGTAGCCCGGCTTCCCGTCGCGCCGCGCCAGCCGCGTCCACAGCGCGGCGACGCGCAGGTGGCGCTGCGCCGCCATCGCCGCCATCGCGGCGCGGAAGGCCGCCGCGTCCAGCCCCGGGCGATGCGCGAGGTAATGCGCGACGGCGGCGTCCCGGACCGCGGGGGCCACGTCGCGCCGCGCATCCTCGACCAGCGAGACGAGGTCGTAGGCGGGATGGCCGAGCGCCGCGTCCTGGAAGTCCAGGATGCCGACCCCGCGCGGCGGCGCGCGGCCGGGCAGCGGCATCAGGTTGGCCGGGAAGAAGTCGCGATGGACGAAGCCCTGCGCGGCGAAGGGGGCGAGCATGGCGTCCATCGCCGCGCGGAAGGACCGGGCGACGGCGGCGGCGGGCGGCGCGCCGAAGGCCTCGGGCCACCACCAGTCCAGGAAGGTCGCGCCCGCCGTCTCCGCCATGCGCGCCGCGTCCCATCGGGGCAGGCCGCCGGGCGGCGGCGCCTCGTGCAGGGCGGCCAGCACATGGGCGGCGGCGAGGTAGTGGGGAAGCGGGTCCTCCCCGACATCGAGCGCCTGCGCGACGGTGCGGGCGCCGAGATCCTCGAGCAGGACGAAGCCCGCCGCCGCATCCGCGGCGAACACCTCGGGCGCGGAAAGCCCGATGCTGGACAGGTGCGCGGCGACATGCAGGAAGGGGCGCACATCCTCCTGCGGGGGGGGTGCGTCCATCAGCAGCGCCGGGCGCGGCCCGCCATGCAGCCGGGCGTAGCGCCGGAAGGAGGCATCGGCCGGCAGCGGCTCCACCCGCGCGGCGGCCCAGCCCTGCGCCGCCAGGAAGTCGGTCGCGGACGCCCTCATGCCAGCACCGCCGCAAGCCGCGCGGGCCAGCCGGACAGCGTCGCCCGCCGCGCTTCCTCCGCCCCGCCGGGGGCGAGGGCGACGGTCAGCGCATCGGCCGGGCGCAGATGGCCGAGCCGGTCGGGCCATTCCACCAGCACGATCCCCTCCCGCGCCTCCTCCCAGCCGAGTTCGGCCAGCGCCGCGGGGCCGTCGAGCCGCCAGAGGTCGAAATGGTGCGCCGGGCCGGAAGGCAGGTCGTAGCCCTGCACGAGGGTGAAGGTGGGGGATGGCACTTCCAGCGCCGGGTCGCCGGCGGCGGCGCGCAGGAAGGCGCGGGCGAAGAAGCTTTTCCCGGCGCCGAGCGGGCCTTCCAGCAGCACCGCATCGCCCGCCCGCGCGCGCGCCGCCACCCGCGCGGCCAGCGCGGCGGTCGCCCCGGCATCGGGCAGGAGGAGGGTGACGGGGTTGTCCATCGGGGCTTCGGTCGCGGGTCCGGTCGGGCGGGGCGGCGCAATCTGCCCCCGCGGCCGCCGCCGGCACAAGCCGCACGTTCGCAGTTTGATCCCGCGCCGGCCATCGTCTAAGGGAGGCGGCTTTTTCCCCGGGGGCGGATGCGCGATGGCGGCTGTGGTCGAGACCGATGTGGCGATCATCGGCGCAGGGCCCGTGGGGCTCTTCGCCGTCTTCGAATGCGGCATGCTGCGGATGAAGACGGTGGTGGTCGATGCGCTGTCCGAGATCGGCGGGCAGTGCAGCGCGCTGTATCCGGAGAAGCCGATCTTCGACATCCCCGCCCATCCCGAGATCGCGGGCGCCGACCTCGTCGCCGCGCTGGAGAAGCAGGCCGCGCCCTTCACGCCGCTGATGATGCTCGGCCGCCGCGTGGAACACCTGGCGCAGGCCCGCGGCGGCTTCGAGCTCGGCACGAGCGAGGGCGACACCATCCGCTGCAAGGCGGTGATCCTGGCGGCCGGCGCCGGCGCCTTCGGCCCGAACCGCCCGCCGCTGGAAGGGCTTGCCGCCTACGAGGCGACCGGCGCGGTGCGCTACCTCGTCGCGCGGAGGGAGGATTTCCGCGGCCGGCGCGTGGTCATCGCCGGCGGCGGCGACAGCGCGGTGGACTGGGCGCTGAGCCTCAAGCAGATCGCGGCGAAGGTCACGGTTGTGCACCGGCGCGACAAGTTCCGCTGCGCGCCCGAAAGCGCGGCCCAGCTGAAGGCCGCGGCCGAACGCGGCGAGGTGGAGATGGCGATCCCCTACCAGCTGCACGGGCTGGAGGGCGCGGGCGGACAGCTCACCGGCGTCGTCCTCTCCACCCTGAAGGGGGAGACGCGGGTGGTGCCTGCCGACAACCTGCTGCCCTTCTACGGCCTGTCGATGGAACTCGGCCCGATCGCCGAATGGGGGCTGGGGCTGGAGCGCAGCCATGTGCAGGTGGCGCCCGCGACCTGCGAGACGAACATCCCCGGCATCCACGCGATCGGCGACATCGCGACCTATCCGGGCAAGCTGAAGCTGATCCTGCAGGGCTTCAGCGAAGCCGCGATGGCCGCCCACGCCATCCACCCCCGCGTCTTCCCGGGCGAGGCGCTGCATTTCGAGTATTCGACGAGCAAGGGCGTGCCCGTGGCGGGGTGATGCGGGCGGGGTGCGGGCCTACAGCCAGTACCTGAAGACCGTCTCGCCCTTCATGTTGATCCCGGTCGGGTGCCAGCCCTTCGCGCGATAGAAGGCCGCCGCCTTCGTAGCGCCATCCGTCGACAGGAACGCCTGCCGATGCCCCTGCTTCCTCAGCAGGTCCATCGCGGCGGCCAGCAGGGCGGTGCCGTGCCCCCGCCCCTGCGCGCCATCGATGACGAACAAGGCCCAGACATAGCCGGTCAGGTGATCGGCGCAGGTGAATCCCTGCACCCCCCCGTCGTCCTCGGAAACGAGGAAGATCGCGGAGTCGAGATACCAGGCGATTTCCGCATCCGTGACCAGCGACGGATCGGTCAGGCGATTCTCCGCCGTCCCGTGCCGCACCTCATGGATTCGCGGCAAGTCGGCCCGCGTCGCGGGTCGCAGGGTGAATCCGGACATGGGGCGCATCCTGCACGAACGACGTCATGCGCGCGCCGTCCCACGCGCATGACCACCCGGCCATCGTCGCACCCTCAGGCCCCATCCACCAGGCGCTTCAGCCCAGCAGGCCGACGAAACTGGTACCCGGGGCCGGCACGGCCGTCCCGGCGCCGGTGGCGCGCACCGCCGCCATCGCGGCGCCGAAGAAGCGGCAGAAGCGGTCGGCATGCTTCGACGTGCCGATGGGATACTGGCACATCCGCCAGTGGTTCGCGGCCGAGCCCTCGTAGCGGACCGACCCGGCATTGTAGGCGCAGGCCACCAGCGGCGGGTCGAAGCGCGTGTTGCCGGCCTGCTTCCACATATAGGCCATGCCGGCGCGGATCGAGGTGCTGGGATTCTCCAGCGCCGCCAGTGTCACGCCCTCGTCGCACAGCGCCTCTCGCGCGGTGGAGAGCAGGGTCTGCATCAGGCCGACGCTGACGCGCCGCGGCGTGCGGCTGGGGTCGTCCAGGTCGCAGCCCGGCTCGAAGCGCCTGGCGCGCGGGTTGCCGGAGCTTTCGGTGCAGATCGTCGCCACCACCAGCTCCGCTGGCACGGGGAAGCGGGCGGAGGCGGTGACGATGGCATCGGCATACTGCGCGAGGACGCGGCGCGCGACCGCCGCCTCCGCCTCCGTCGCGGCAAGCGGCGCGCCGCCCAGCTCGATCCCGTCGCGCGTCAGCCGCCAGGGGATACCGTCGGGATAGCGGCTGTGCGGGCGCGTCAGCGCGGCGAGGGCGGCGGCGTCCAGCACGGACTCGATGCCGGTGCGCAGCGCCGCAGCCGGCCGCGCCTCCCCCGACAGCGCCGCCCAGGTGACGGGGCCGAGCACGCCGTCCTCCACCAGGCCGCGGCGCCGCTGGAAGGCCTTCACCGCGTCGCGCGTCGCGGCGCCGAACAGCCCGTCCGGCTTCAGGCCGGCGCCCGCGCGTTCGTTCAGCAGGCGCTGGGCGAGCCAGACCTCCTCCCCGCGCATCATCGGCTGGGTGAACCACCAGCTGCGCGTCAGCGCCGGGGCGGCGGGGGCCAGGACATCGGACATCACGCGCACCTCGGGCTGAGGGAGAGCTGGGCGGCGACCGCCGCGCGGCGCTGCGCGATGCGGTCGCCGAGGGGCGGCAGGCCGGCCACTTCCGTCGCCCGCGCCGCCCCGGCGCGCGCCTCGGCCAGTGCCGCGCAGCGCGCCTCCTCCGGCAGGTCGCCGGCCTGCACGCGGTTCAGCGCGACGCCGGCGGCGTAGTGGTCGGCATAGGGCGCCGCGCCCGCCGGGGGCGCGCGCAGCGGCGCGACGGCGGCGAGGATGGCCTCGTTGTCGGCGCGGCGGGCCTCGCCGCTCGCGCGGTCGCGCCGGCGTTCCAGCGCATCGGCCAGGCGGATCGCGGCTTCCTGCCGCTCGTCCGCGGTGGCGTCGGCGGGCATCAGCGCCCCGGCGCGGCGCAGGGCGGCCACCGCGCAGTCCCGCCGCTCCGGCCGCATCGCCTCCGGCGTGACGGGGGCTTCGGCGAGTTCGGCGCAGGCGGCGCCGCGATGCAGCCAGAGCGTGACGCAGCTGCGGTCCCGCGCCTCGCAGGCGAAGGGGAGATCGGCCATGGCGGTGCTGGTGCCGGGCGGCATGCGCCGGACCTCGCCGGCCAGCCGGACCGCCTCACGCGCGGGGGTGTCGCAGGCGGCCATCAGCAAGGCCATCAGCAAGGGAAGCAGCAGCAGCGCGCGCCGCATCGCTCAGCCCCCCTCGCCGGGCGTGGAGGCCTGGTCCGCCTCCCGCGCCTTCCCCGCCGCTTCCGCTTCCGCGGCCTGCAGGAAATCCGACGCGGCGATCCGCGCCGTGATCTCCGCCAGCATCGCCGGGTCCGCCTTGCCCAGCGCCTCGACGAGGTAGACCATCCGCTCCAGCTCGGCCGCGACGCGGCTGTCCTGCCGCGCGGCGCGCACGGCCCCGGCCAGCGCCGGGGTGGAGACCTGCACGCCGGCCACGGTGATGCCGGGCAGGCCGAGGCCGTGCAGCGCGGCCGCGCCGGTCATCGCGGCGCGCAGGTCCTCGATGGCGTCGGCCAGCGCCTCCGCATTCCCCGCGAAGGCGGCGCGCAGCGCGGCCGCGCCCTCGCCCTCCGCGCCGGCCAGGATGCGGGCCGCGACGTCGCGCGCGGGGGCGGGCACCTGCCCGGCCGGCGCCCCCGCGACGTCCCATACGCCGAGTGCGAGCGCGGGCTCCACCGTGCCGCCCGGCGCAAGCCGCCCGGCCAGCAGCGGCGCGCGCAGCAGCGCGGCGGCGGCGAGGCCGGATTCCATCACCGGCGGCAGCAGGCCGAGGTCGAGCGGCGTATCGAGCATCGCCGCCTTCCAGCGGTCGAACCTCTCCTTCTCCTTCACCAGTTGCAGGCCGCCCACCACGACCGCGGCGACCAGCCCCGCGGGCCCCGCCACCGCGCCGCCGCCGAACAGCCCGCCGAGCGCGCCGGCGATGGGCGCGCTGCCGGCCGCGACGCGACCGATGGTGGCCATCGCATCCGCCACCGCCGTCCCCACCGGGCCGAGCGCGCCGAGGTCGCGGATCGCGGTGCCGGCCTCTTCGGCCAGCCGCCCCATTGTTTCGGCATTGGCCTGCCCGCCGAGCACGGGGGCGATGCGCGCGAGCAGCCCGTCCACGCGTTCCAGCGCGCGGTCGGCGCCGGCCACGGCGCCGGTCCCGACGCCGAGGCTGCCCGCCACCGCGATGAGGGAACGAAGCGATTGCAGCCGCCCCTGCGCGTCGCGCAGCAGGGCGAGCCGCGCCTGCTGTTCGGGCGTGACGCCGGCCACGGCGCCGCCGGCCGCGGCCGAGGCCGCCGCGCTGGTCGCCGCGGCGCCGGCCTGGGTGGCGGCGGCGGCGGCGCTGTTCACCGCGTCGCTCGCCCGCGACACCGCCGCGGTCGCCTGGTCCGCCGCCTGCTTCGCGGCTTCCGCGGTCTGGGCCGAACGCTCGTTGGAGCGGGAGGCGAAGTAGAAGGAGATGACGGCGCCGATGAAGCCGGTCAGCGCCTCCCCCGCGCGGAGGCCGAGCGGGCCCGCGAAGGCCAGCATGAGGAAGCCGAAGACGATGATGAAGACCGAGAGCAGCGCGCGGATCGAGCCCTCCGGCACGCCGAGCGGCAGGTCGAGAAGCCGCCCCGCGAGGGTGGCGCCGCTGCCGCCTTCCGCGTCGAGTTTCGCCGGCATCTCCGCCGCCAGGCGGCGCAGCAGGAACCAGGCGCCGACGAGGAAGACCAGCATGACACCGACCACCACCGCGCCGGCCAGCAGCTGTCCGCCCGCATCCTTCGACAGCTGCCCGTCCTGGGCGAAGGCGGAAGCGGGCAGCAGCAGGGGCAGGAGGAAGGCCGGCGCGGCCTGTCGGGGCGGGGGGGCGGATCCGGTGCCGACAGGTGCCATGGCGGGCCTCCTCCACGCTGGGAGGCGGACCCTAGGACAGAAAGCCCATAAACCGCAACGAAATTCGCGATCCGGCTTCCCGGCAGCCGGGTGTCAGGCTGTGTCCAGCAACTTCCGGATGCGCCCTTCGTCATTGGCGGCAACCTTCAGGCGCAGCTCGGAAGGGCTGCCACTGGCGATCTCGGCATGGCGGGGATCGACAGGGCCGTCGCGTACCAGCGATTCCAGGGCGAGCTTCGCCGCCTCGGCATCCGGGAAGTGGCGGCGCAGGGTCACCGCATCGGGGATGGGCGGGGCGTCCTGCATCATCTCCCCGGGCGCGACGGCGCGGTTGCCCCGGGTGCCGGTGGTGGCGACCGGATCGCTGGCGGGGAAGGTTTCCTTCACCGCCTCGTCGGTCTTGCTGTCGGGCGACATCGTGCCGGGCTTGCTGGTCATCTCTGCATTCCCCCTCGGGCTGTGACAGCGGGGAACGCGGGCCGGCGGGAAGCGGTTGCGCCGACCGTTGCATGGGTGGCGACGGCTATCCCAGCGCCTCGCGGAACAGGCCGAGCCGGCGCTGCGCCGCGGCGTCCGAATAGCCGAACAGGACGAGATCGCTCTCCGCCGCGATCGTCAGGGCCGCCCAGGACGGCACGACCAGCAGGTCGCGATGCGCAAGGTCGAAGGCCTGCCCATCGACCCGCGCGGTGCCGCGCCCCTCCACCACGACGAGGACGGCGGCGTCCGTCGCCCGGCGCGGGCGGGTGGCGAAGCCGGCGGGCAGCAGCCGCACATGGGCAGCGATGGTCGGCATCACCGACCCGCCATCGGCCGGGTTCACGAATTCGAGCGCATGGCCCAGATGCGGGTCCGGGTTGCCCTGCCGCGCCAGGGCGGCCAGGCTCTCGCGCCATTCGGCATAGGGGTAGTGGAACAGCGGCAGCGCCGCCGGCCGCCGGTCCGCGCCGCTGCCGCGGAAGGGACGCAGGTTGCGCCCGTAGCGCAGCGCGGTGTCGCCCGCGGGCGCCGTCTCGGGGTGGGCCATGGCGCCGTCGGGCAGGCGTTCGGCGAAGGACGCTGCGAAGTGGCGCACTGTCGGGATGTCCAGCCCGTCGAGCCAGATCATCGGCGCCGCGCTGGCATTGCCGTGGTCGTGCCATTGCCAGTTCGGCGTCAGCACCAGGTCGAAGGGGCGCATCACCGCCTTCTCCCCGTCGAGCGCGGTGAAGGCGCCGTCGCCCTCCATCACGAAACGCAGCGCGCATTGCGTGTGCCGGTGGCAGGGCGCGACCTCGCCAGGGAGGATGAGCTGGAGGCCCGCATAGAGGCTGGTGGTGACGGAGGAGGAGCCGGGCAGGCCCGGATTCTCCAGGATCAGCACCCGGCGCTCGGCCTTCTCCGCCGTGATGAGGTCTCCCGCCCGCAGCAGGTGGGCGCGCGCCGCATCATAGTGCCACAGATGCGGCCGCACGGTGGAGGAGGGGGTCGGCGTCACCAGCGCGTGCAGCACTTCCCACAGGGGAAACAGGTGCTGCGGCGCCATCTCCGCATAGAGCCCGCGCAGCATCGCTTCCGCTTCGTTGCTGCCGGGGATCGGGGGAGCGTCGGTCATCGGGCCTGTCCGGGCTGCGGGCCCGCAAGGTTAGCCCGCCCCGCCCACCGGTGGAAACGTCGCGAGCATGGGGCTTTCGCTGGCCGTGGGATTTGGCTAAGGAGGAGGCGACGGACCCGTAGCTCAGCTGGATAGAGCGTTGCCCTCCGAAGGCAAAGGTCGTACGTTCGAATCGTATCGGGTCCGCCAATCCTTCTCAGCACCTCGCAGCGTCGCCAGGCCGCGGTCACGCTTCGTGGCGCGGCGCGAACGGGGCTTGCGCGGACTCCGCCGGATGCCACATGGCTCGGCGCCCCATGCTCCACCTCATCAAGCTCTGCGTCGGCGTGAAGGAAGTGGCGGAGCTTGCCGAATGGCAGGCCCGCCGCGTCAGGACCGACCCGCCGCTGCGCCACCAGACGCGCATGATGCCGAAGCGCGGCGCGGAGCTGCTGGAGGGGGGGTCGCTCTACTGGGTGATCGGCGGCTTCGTCCGCGTGCGCCAGCGGCTGCTGGACGTGCGGGAGGACAGCTGGGATGACGGCACGACCTGTGCCGGGCTCGTGCTCGACCCCGAGCTTGTGCTGGTGGAGCCGCGGCCGCAGAAGCCCTTCCAGGGCTGGCGCTACCTGGACCCCGCGGCCGCCCCGCCCGACGTGCCGCGCGGCGGCGCGGCGGCGACCGGGCTCGAGGCGCTGCCGCCCGCGCTGCGCCGGGAATTGCAGGCGCTCTGCCTCATCTAAGAGCCTGTTACGGACCATGGGCCAGTGCGACGCGATGGGGCATGAGGGTGTCCACTGCCGCGTGGACCTTGCTGCCCCGCTTGCGCTTGGCCCCGTCGTAGCCCGCGCGGTGCCCGCTCTCGGACGTAGAGCGGAGCGTGCGGCTGTCGAGGATGGCGGCCGAGGGGGCGGGCTCACGCCCGCCTGCCGCGCGCAGCAGGGCGCGGAGGTCGTGCGCCAGGCGCTCGAAGCAGCCCGCGGCCAGCCAGCGCCGGGTCTGGTCGTAGACCGCGTGCCAGGGTGGGAGGTCGTTCGGCAGCAGCCGCCAGGGCGCCCCGGCGCGCACGATCCAGCGGAGCGCATTGAACACCTCGCGCATCGGGTGCTCGCGCTGCCCCGCTGTCTCCGGCAACAGCGTCGGGTAGGGCGCAACCAGCGCCCATTCCTCGTCAGAGACGTCAGAAGGACAGGATTTGCGGGCCATGCCCGCAAACCCACAACCCTCGCCTCAGTTCGTAACAGGCTCTAGGTTGCGAAGGGAGCCGGGCGATGGCGCATCGGGCATGGCTGGCTGCATCCCTGCTGCTCCTGGCCGCCTGCAAGGAGGAAGCCCCGCCTGCCCGCGAAGGTGCCGCGGCGCCCGCCGCGGGGCGCGAGGCGGCGGCGCTCCGCGCGGCGGAGGAGCGGCTGCGGGCGCGGCTGCGCGCCGAAGGCCCGATGACGCTGCGCGCCCGCCAGGTGCACCGCCAGGCGCTGGCCGACACGCTCGCGGTCTGCGGTCAGATCAACCCGACCGGCCGCGGCGAGGACCCCTTCATTCCCTATGTCGCCGTGGTCGCCTTCGAGGGCGACCGGCCGGCGCGCACCGACCTGCACCTCGCCGCCTCCACCACCGAGGCGACGCGGGTCTATGTCGAGATGGTGGATCGCTGCTTCGACGGCGGCGGCCCGCCGAATGCGCGCGCGACGCAGCGGCCGCTGCCGCCGGTCCCCACCGGCCTGCCGCTGGCGGGCGAGGAGCCGTCCGCCCCGCGGCCCGGCCCCGCCGCGGCCGCATCCGGGGCGGCGCCGCTGCCGGCCGGCTCCGCCCCGCCGATGGCCGCGGCCGGGCCCGCCCAGGGCAGCGCCACCACCAGCCAGCGCACGCCGGTCAACATCCGCTCCTCGCCATCCGGCGGGGGGGAGGTGCTGCGCGTGGTGCCGCGAGGGTCGAGCCTGACGGTGTTCGGCCAGGCACCGGGCGGCTGGTACCAGGTGGGCGAGGGCGAACCCTGGGGGTGGGTCCACGGCTCCATGCTGGACCAGGCGCCCCGCTGAGGGCTTCGCGCGCGCGCCGCAGCCGCTACGCTCCCGACGCACCCAAGGGAGGAGCCGCCCCATGCCGTCACCCCAGCACGCCGCCCTGTTCGACCTGACCGGGCGCGTCGCGCTCGTCACCGGCGCCTCGCGCGGGCTCGGGGCCGCGATGGCGCGCGGGCTTGCGCGGGCGGGGGCGGAAGTGATCCTGAACGGGCGCGACCAGGCGACGCTGGAGGCGCAGGCGGATGCGCTGCGGGCCGAGGGGCTGGCCTGCCGCACCGCCGCCTTCGATGTCCGCGACCTCGCCGCGATGGAACGCGTGGTCCCCGCGCTCGGCCCCATCGACATCCTGCTGCACAATGCCGGCAACCAGTATCGCGGCCCGGTCGAGACGCTGACCGAGGAGGGCTGGGCGAGCGTGCTCGACACCCACCTGACCGCGCTGTTCCGCCTGTCGAAGCTGGTGGTGCCGGGGATGAAGGAACGCCGGCGCGGCAAGGTCATCGCCATCGGGTCGCTGGCGTCGGAGCTGGGGCGCGGGACGATCACGCCTTATTCCGCGGCGAAGGGCGGGCTGAAGATGTTCATCCGCGCGCTGGCGGTCGAACTCGGCCCGCACAACGTGCAGTGCAACGCGATCGGGCCCGGCTGGTTCGACACCGACATGAACAAGGCGCTGCTGGACAACCCGGAATGGCTGGCCACCGTGAAGCGCCGCTGCCCCGCCGGCCGCTACGCGCAGCCGGAGGAGATCGCGGGGACGGCGGTGTTCCTCGCCTCGGGGGCGAGCGACTTTGTCTCGGGCCAGCTCATCTTCGTGGATGGCGGGGTGACGGCGAACATGATGTAGCGGCGCAGGCGTCAGGACCCGTCCGGGACGCGCGGCCCGCGCCACTGCGCCGGCCGCGCGCCGCGGTCGAGGCCGCTCAGCCCGCGGGCAATGCAGTAGCCCTGGCGGCGCGCGGCGCCCGGCTCGCACTGATCACGGAACAGGCGCAGCCCGTCCTGGTCCAGCCAGATCAGCAGCTCCGCCTCCAGGAACATCTCGCGTCGGTGGGGGCTGAAGCAGACCACGGTGGTGTTGACCCAGACGCTGTTGTTGACGGGCCGTGCGAAGGTGTCCGCAACGCTTCGCGTGCAGATGTCGTAGCCATCGATGGCGATGGCGTCAGTGGTCACGGTGGTGCCGTCTTCGAGGCGGGTCACACCCGGTGCGAGCTGGATGGAACCCTGGGTCAGCCATGCGCGCGGGCTACCGGACAGCCGGACAGCGCGGGCCCGGTCCGCCGGCGATCCTCCGCCCGCAGCCTCGATCGGGATGTAGAGCCTGCCGTCATGCACCCTGTAGAGCGCCGGGGCCACGGGGCGCCCGGTGCCGTCGGTCGGCCGCAGTTCATAGGTGCCGGCAGCCTCGACCAGCGCCCTGCGCCGCCGCGCTTCCGCCGCCGCCTCCGCTTCCTGCCGCTCACGCGCGGCGCGGGCCTCGGCCTCGCGCCGGGCGCGGTCGCGTTCCGCCTCAGCCTCCGCGATCCGCGCCGCAGCCTCCGCCTCCACGGCCAGGCCCAGCACCTGCAGGCTGTCCCGCCCGAGGCGCGGCAGCGCGGTGACAAGGGGCGCCAGCTCCCGTGCAGTGCCGAGCAGGAAGGCGCAGCGCCCAGACTGTACCTCGGCGAAGATCGCCTCCGCATCGGGCAGGCGGCGGGCGGACTGGATCTGCGCCGCCATCGCCTCCGCCCCGCGCGCCGCCTCGTCGCGCGCGAGTCCGGTGGCGATGGCGCCGCGCGTCGCCGCCTGCGTTTCCGTCGCGCCCAGCACGCAGGCGTCGCGGGTGGGACGGCCGGTGTGGATGACGAAGAGCGTCGGCTCCTCCCCCGCCGCGACGATCCGCCGCGCTGCCTCCGCCCGTCGCGCGGCGAGGCGACCCGCCGCCTCGCGCTCCGCCGCCAGGCGTCGGGCCTCGGCGTCGCGGAGCTCGGCCTCGTGCTGCGCCTGCGCGGCGCGTTCACGGGCGACGGACTGCGCGTGGTCGGCCTGCGTCAGCACCGCGACGCGTTCCAGACCACCAGCCCATTGCGCCAGCCAGGCGAGGTTGCCGGGCGACAGCGCCCAGAGCGCGTGCCGCCGCAGGCCGAGGAGGTCGAACGCATCGTCGGCGCAGGACAGGGAGGGCCGGGTCGAGGTCACGGCCCCGGCCTGCTGCTGCACCCAATCCCGGAACGGCGCGTCCGGTGCGAAGGGCGCGAGCAGGCAGAGATTGGACGCCCCGCCGGGGAAGGCCACCGTCCCGTCCAGCCGCATCCGCGCATGCGCGCCACCCATGCGCCGGGCGTAGAGAACCAGGTCGTCGTCGCCCCCGCCGCGCAGGTCCGGCAGGGCCTGGAGGAGGGTGGCGATGCCGCGCTCCACCTGCCCGTGCTGGCTCTCCCACCGCGTGATGCCCGCTTCCTGCCGCAGCGTCGTGGCGGCGCAGGTGAAGCCGTTGGGCAGCGCGCCCGCGAACAGCGTCCCGCGGAACTCCGGCAGGCCGGACAGATGAAGCGTGCCGCGCGGCGCGACCGCCTGCGGGGAGCTGCCGATGGCCATGTCGATCCGGGGATCGCGGTCCATCGCCCAGCCCGTCGGCCACAGTACGACGTCGCGCGCGTCGCCGCCGCCGGCGACGGTGCCGCGCAGCTCGACCGCCGCGAAACGGGCTAGGTCTTCGGAATTCACCAGCCGTTCGGCCAGGCGCAGCGTCGCGGTCCGGTCGCGCTCGCCCGCGCCGCCGCCAAGCGACAGCTCGGCGCGCAGCCGCATCCGGCGTTCCTCCTCGCGATTCACGGGCTGGGTGCAGACCACCTCGCCCACCAGCCAGCCGCCGCCCACAAGCTGGTCCAGGCGCTGCCGTTCGGACGCGGCGCGGAACTCCGCGTCGCGGCGCAGCCTCTCGATCTCGGCCAGGCGCCGGGCCTCGGCGGCGCGGGAATCGGCTTCGCGGCGTTCCGCCTCGCGCCGCTGCGCCTCGGCCGCCGAGGCGGCGCGCTGGTGGTCGAGACCGGGCGCGGGAGGCGCCGCCTGGGCCGGCGCGGCCTGCTGCTGCGCCGGTGCCTCGCCCACCGCCACATGGAGCGTCTGCGCCCGGGCGCCGCGCCACACCACCACGGGTACGGTGCTGCCGGGCTGCAGCCCGCTGACGATGCGGGGAAGCGCGACTGCCTCCCGCACCTCCTGCTCGGCGATTCGCAGCACCACGTCGCCGGGCTGGATGCCGGCCGCGGCGGCGGGGCCGCCTGGCGCCGCGGCCGTCACCAGCGCGCCGCCGACCTCGGGCGGAAGGCCGGGCGGGCGGGTGGCGTCGGCGGGGACGTCGCGGATGTTGACGCCGAACCAGGGCCGCGCGCCGCGGCCGCCGTCCCGCAGCTGCGCGATGCGCTGGGCGAAGGCATTGGCGACGCAGTCGACCGTCGTGCAGGCGTTGCGCTGGCGCAGCCAGTCCCGCTGCGCGGCCCGCACCGCTCCGGCGTCCGCCGCCTGGCCGAGCGCGGCGGCGAAAGCGGCGGCCAGTTCCGCATCGAGGCGCGACAGCCTGGGATCGGCGCAGATCGTGCGCTCTACCGCGTTGGATGCGCGGGCGCAGTGAAGCTGGGACCCTGGGCCGCTGAACCGGCTGGCCAGAGGACCAGTGCAGCCAGCATGGTGATGGCGATCGGGCGCAGCGGCGGCATCGGGGTTCCCCCTGCGCGGACGTGCCGGGGCGGCAGCCGGCGCAGCGAGGAAACATTACGAAACCGGCGCGTCCCTTGTCCATGACCCGGCCGGAACGGCAGGGGGCGGATGGGTCGCGCAGCGATGGGCCGCCCGCGCAATGCCCGACCTCATCACCCCCTTCCCCCGCCTGGATCGGGGGGCGAAAGACGACGATCACGGCAGGCTGCGGCCGCTATGGAGTATCACATGAGGCTGGCGGCGGTGCCGCCCGCCCCTGCCAGGCCGCGCGACCTACCCCCGCCCGTGGCAGTGCTTGTACTTCTTCCCCGACCCGCAGGGGCAGGGTGCGTTGCGGGGGGTGCGGTCCCAGGTGGTCATGTCGTTGGGATCGACCTCGGACGCCACCAGCGGCTGGCGTGCCGCCTGGGTGGCGGAGCCGTATTCGGGCGGCGGGCCGGCATCGGCGTATTCCAGCTCGGAAGCCGGCGCGTCGTGCCGCATGTCGGTCACGCGCACCGGCTCCGGCATCGGCGGCGGGGCGTCGGGGCGGACATCGATGCGCATCAGCACGCTCGTCACCCGCTCCCGCAATTCGGCGAGCATGGCGTTGAACAGGTTGAAGGCCTCGCTCTTGTACTCGTTCAGCGGGTCGCGCTGGCCATAGGCGCGCAGCCCGATGCCCTGGCGCAGGTGGTCGAGGGCAAGGAGGTGTTCCTTCCACTGCGCGTCGAAGATCTGCAGCAGCAGGCTCTTCTCCACCATGCGCATCAGGTCGGGGCCGATATTGGCGACGCGCGCCGCATAGGCCTCCTCCGCCGCCTTCTCCAGCCGCTCGCGCACCTGCGTCTCGTCGATCCCCTCCTCCCGCGCCCAGTCGGCGACGGGCAGGTCGAGGCCGAGGGTGGTCAGCACCTTCTCCTGCAGCCCGGCCAGGTCCCACTGCTCGGGGTAGGCGTTCTCGGGGATCGCCTTGTCGATCATGCCGCCGATGGTCTCGCGCCGCATCTCGGCCACCGTCTCGGCGACGTCGTCGGCGGTCATGAACGCCTTGCGCTGCGCATAGACCTCGCGGCGCTGGTTGTTCATGACGTCGTCGTATTTCAGCAGGTTCTTGCGCGTGTCGAAGTTCCGCGCCTCGACCTTCTTCTGCGCCTTCTCCAGCGCCTTGTTGATCCAGGGGTGGACGATCGCCTCCCCTTCCTTCAGGCCGAGCTTCTCCAGCATCCCGCCCATGCGGTCGGACCCGAAGATGCGCATCAGGTCGTCCTCGAGGGACAGGAAGAAGCGGCTCGCGCCCGGGTCGCCCTGGCGGCCGGACCGGCCGCGCAGCTGGTTGTCGATGCGCCGGCTCTCGTGCCGCTCGGTGCCGATGACCAGCAGGCCGCCGGCCTCCTTCACCTTCGGGCGCACCGTCTCGACCTCGGCCCGGTGGCGGGCAAGGGCCGCGTCGTATTCGGGGCTGTCGGCGTTGCCGATCTCGGCGCGCGCGATCATGTCGGCGTTGCCGCCGAGCTGGATGTCCGTGCCGCGCCCGGCCATGTTGGTGGCAATGGTCACCGCGCCGGGGCGGCCGGCCTGGGCGATGATGCCGGCCTCCTGCTCGTGGTAGCGGGCGTTCAGCACCTGGTGGGGGATCTTCCGCGCCTTCAGCAGGCCGGCGATCAGTTCCGACTTCTCGATGCTGGTGGTGCCGACCAGCACGGGCTGGCCCTTCTGCCGCGCCTCGTCGATCAGCGCGATCACCGCGTCGTATTTCTCGCGCGCGGTCTTGTAGACCTCGTCGTCGGAATCGATGCGCGCGACCGGCACGTTGGTCGGGATCTCGACCACTTCCAGCTTGTAGATCTCGGCGAACTCGTCGGCCTCGGTCGCGGCCGTGCCGGTCATGCCGGCCAGCTTGGGGTAAAGGCGGAAGTAGTTCTGGAAGGTGATGGAGGCGAGCGTCTGGTTCTCCGGCTGGACCGGCACGCCTTCCTTCGCCTCCAGCGCCTGGTGCAGGCCGTCGGAATAGCGGCGGCCTTCCATCATGCGGCCGGTGAACTCGTCGATGATGATGACCTTGTCCTGGGTCACGCCGTATTCGGTGACCTTCTTGACGATGTAGTCCACGTCCCGCGTGAACAGCACATGCGCGCGCAGCGACTGCTGCGCGTGGTGGACCAGGGTGACGTTCTGGATGTCGTAGAGGCCGCCCTCCTCGAGCAGCCCGGCCTCGCGCAGCATCTCCTCCAGCCGCTCGGTGCCGGCTTCCACCAGGTGGACGGTCTTGAACTTCTCGTCCTTCTCGTAGAGCGCCTTGTCCTTCACCAGCTCCGCCATCACCGCGTTGACGCGGTTGTACAGCTCCGACGTGTCGTCGGTCGGGCCGGAGATGATGAGCGGCGTGCGCGCCTCGTCCACCAGGATGCTGTCGACCTCGTCGACGATCGCGAAGTTGAAGTCGCGCTGGACCATCTCGTCCAGGCGGTACTTCATGTTGTCGCGCAGGTAGTCGAAGCCGAACTCGTTGTTGGTGCCGTAGGTGACGTCGGCGGCATAGGCGGCGCGGCGTTCCTCGTCCGTCAGGCCGTGGACGATCACGCCGGTGGTCAGGCCGAGGAAGCGGTAGATCCGCCCCATCCATTCCGCGTCGCGCTTCGCCAGGTAGTCGTTCACGGTGACGACATGCACGCCCCTGCCCGACAGCGCGTTCAGGTAGACCGGCAGGGTGGCGACCAGCGTCTTGCCCTCGCCGGTCTTCATCTCGGCGATGCGGCCGTCGTGCAGGACCATGCCGCCGATCATCTGCACATCGAAATGCCGCATGCCGAGCACGCGGCGCGCCGCCTCGCGCACGGTGGCGAAGGCGTCGGGCAGGATGTCGTCGAGGCTCTTGCCCGCCGCCACCTGGCTGCGGAACTCATCGGTGCGGGCGCGCAGCGCATCGTCCGACAGCGCGGCCAGCGCCGGCTCCAGCGCGTTGATCGCGGGCACGCGCGCGCGGTATCGCTTGAGAGCGCGGTCGTTCGAGGTGCCGAGGAAGGCGCGGACGAGGCGTTGGAACATCTGCTGTGGTCTTCTCCGGCCGACGCGGCGCCGGAGGCCCGCCCGGAGGACGGGTGGCGCGGGCCCGGGGAACGGGGGCGCGGCCGGCCAGGAGGAGGCCCGTGCCGGCGGCGGCGCGGCAGGCGGTAGATAGGCGGGCCGCCCCGCCCCGTCAACGCGAGCCTGCCGGCCGGGGCCCGGTGCCTTGTCGCCCCCGTCCCCTTCGGCCATGTTCCGCGCCTTCGTCGAAGGATGCCCCCATGCGCCGTCCGGCCCTGCTGCTTGCCGCCCTGCTGCTGCCGGCCGGCCTCGCGCTCGCCCAGGCCCCCGCCTCCGCGCCGCCCGCCGAGACCGCCCCTGCCACGCCGGCGGCCGGGAACCCCGTGGTCGCGCGGGTGGAGGGGATCGAGATCCGCCTCGCCGACCTCCAGGCCGAGGCGGCGCGCCTGCCGGAGGAACTGCGCGGGATGCCGCCGCAGATGCTGTTCCCCCTGCTGCTCGACCAGATGATCACCCAGAAGGCGATCGTCGCCGCCGCCCGCGCCCAGGGCCTCGACCGCGACGCCGAGGTGGCCGCCCGCATCCGCCGCGCGGAGGAGGAGGCGCTGCAGCAGGCCCTCATCACGCGCGAGATCGCGCCGATGCTGACCGAGGAGGCGCTGCGCGCCCGCTTCCAGCGCGAGGCCGCCACCCGCCCGGCGGAGGAGGAGATCCGCGCCCGCCACATCCTGGTGCCGAGCGAACAGGAGGCCCGCGCCGCGCTGGCCGAGGCGCGGCGCCCCGGCGCCGACTTCGCCGAGGTGGCGCGCCGCCGCTCCACCGGCCCCGGCTCGCGCGAGGGGGGCGACCTCGGCTTCTTCAAGCGCGGCGACATGATCCCCGAATTCGCCGAGGCCGCCTTCGCGATGCGCCCGGGCGAGATCAGCCAGAACCCGGTCCGCACCCAGTTCGGCTGGCACGTCATCCGCGTGGAGGAGCGCCGCGCCGTCGCCCCGCCCTCCTTCGAGGAAGCGCGCGAGGGCCTGCGCCAGACCGCCTTCGAGGAGGGGGTGAACGCGACGGTGGAACGCATCCGCGCCGGCGCGCGCGTGGAACGCTTCAACCTCGACGGCAGCGCCCCGCGCCCGCCCTCGCTGCTCGACGGCGCGGCCCCGCCGGCGGCCGCGCCGGCGGGGCCGCGCCGCTGACCCCGCCCCGCCCATCCGCGCATCGCCGCGGCCCCCATCGCTGACAACCGGACCGGATCCCCATGGCTGGCAAGGACCTTCCCGTCTCCCCGCTCGCGCTGCCGCTGCCGGCGCTGCCGCCGGTGGCGGGCGTGCGGCTCGGCTCCGCGCAGGCGGGCATCCGCTACAAGGCGCGGGAGGACGTGACGATGATGGTCTTCCCGGCCGGCACCACGGTGGCGGGGGTGTTCACCAGGAACAAGTGCCCCGGCGCGCCGGTGGACTGGTGCCGGGGCGCGCTGAAGGGCGGCCGCGCCCGCGCGCTGGTGGTCACCGCCGGCAATTCCAACGTCTTCACCGGCAAGGCGGGGCGCGAGACCTGCGCGCAGACCGCGAAGGCCATGGCGGAGCTTGCGGGCTGCAAGCCCGGCGAGGTCTTCCTCGCCTCCACCGGCGTCATCGGCGAACGCCTGCCGACCGAGAAGCTGACCGCCGCCCTGCCCGGCCTGTTCGGCGCGCTGGCGGATGACGGCTGGGAAGGCGCGGCCCGCGCCATCATGACGACCGACACCTTCCCCAAGGGCGCCACCCGCACCGCGCGCATCGGCGACACGACGGTGACGGTCAGCGGCATCGCCAAGGGCAGCGGCATGATCGCGCCCGACATGGCGACGATGCTGTGCTTCCTGGCGACCGACGCGAAGATCCCGGCGGGCGCGCTGCAGAAGATCCTGGCCAAGGGCACCGACCGGTCCTTCAACTGCGTCACCGTCGATTCCGACACCTCGACCAGCGACACCGTGCTGCTGTTCGCGACCGGCAGCGCGAAGCACCCCCGCGTGCCGGCCGAAGGCGGCCCGATGCTGCGGGACTTCACCCGCGCGGTGCACGAGGTGCTGATGGACCTGGCCCTGATGGTCGCGCGCGACGGGGAAGGGGCGCAGAAGCTCATCCGCATCGACGTCACCGGCGCCGTCTCCGCCAGGTCGGCGCACCGCGTCGCCATGTCGATCGCCAACTCCCCCCTGGTGAAGACCGCGATCGCGGGGGAGGACGCGAACTGGGGCCGCATCGTCATGGCCGTCGGCAAGGCGGGGGAACCGGCGGACCGCGACCTGCTCTCGGTCGCCGTCGGCGGCACCTGGATGGCGCGGGAAGGCGGCGTGGTGGACGGCTACGACGAAGGCCCGGTGGTCGCCCACATGAAGGGGCGGGAGGTGCATGTGGAGGTCGATCTCGGCCTCGGCCGCGGCAAGGCCACCGCCTGGACCTGCGACCTCACGCATGGCTACATCGACATCAACGGCAGCTACCGGTCCTGATCCCGGCCGGGGCGCCTGCCCGGCGCGCGGCATGGCGGCGCGGGGCGCGGCCCCGGTCCGTCTCGCCCGCCGCGGGTCAGCACTTCGCCAGCCGGGGATTACCGGCACGGACCGAATCGCCTAGACCGTCCCCGCCCCGTGACCGGGGGCGACACCGGCCCGGCCTTCCCCGGCCCGGCGATCCGCGCCCGCCGCCCTGCCCGCCCCCCGGTTCGCAGGACGGGGGCCGATCGCGGGCGGGGCGGCGCGGCACGAACGGAGCAGCGGAGCTTGGCCCTTTCGTCTCATCATGCGGGCATGGCGCGGGACGGCGCCGGCCGGGACAGCAGGTGCCGCACCCATGCCCGCCGCTGACCGCGCGGGGGAAGGGGTGGAGGTCGATCCCCTCGCCCCGCCGCCCTTCCAGCCGCTCCGCACCGAACGCCTGACGCTGCGGCCCCTGCGGGCCGAGGATGCGGCGGAACTGCACCGGCTGGTGAATGACTGGGAGGTGGCGAAGACGCTGGCTCGTGTCCCCTTTCCCTACCCCCGCGAACTCGCCGACGAATGGATCGCCTCCACCCGCGTCGAGCTGGCTGAGGGGCGGGCCTGGCACCTGGCCATCACCGGGCTGGAACAGGCCGGCACGCCGGATGAGCGCGAGGTGCTGGTCGGCTGCGTCGGCCTCACGCTCGACCCCGCGACGAAGCAGGCCGAACTCGGCTACTGGGTCGGGCGGCGCTTCTGGGGGCATGGCGTCGCGCCCGAGGCGGCGGGGCGGCTGGCGCGCTGGGCGCTGGCGAATCTCGACGTGACGAAGCTCGTCGCCTCCGCGCTGGTGGAGAATGCGCGCAGCCAGGCCGTGCTGCGGCGCATCGGCTTCCGCGACATCGGCGAGGGCGAGCGCGACTTCCTGTCGCGCGGGCGGGCCATGCCGGTGCGGCTCGCGGAGATGACGCGCGCCGACCTGGTGGCCGATGCCGCCCCCGCCGCGCCGGCCGCCGCGGAAGGGCCGCCGGGCCGGCGGATGCTGCTGGTCGCCGCCTGCGCGCTGATCGACCCCGACGGCCGCGTGCTGCTGGCCCGCCGGCCGGAAGGCAAGCCCCTGGCGGGGCTGTGGGAATTCCCGGGCGGCAAGGTGAACCCCGGCGAGACGCCGGAAGCCGCGCTGATCCGCGAGCTGAAGGAGGAGCTGGCGATCGACGTGGCGGAAAGCTGCCTCGCCCCCTTCGCCTTCGCCTCCCACCCCTACGAGGCGTTCCACCTGCTGATGCCGCTCTATCTCTGCCGGCGCTGGGGTGGGCCGGTGACGCCGGTGGAAGGCCAGGCGCTGGCCTGGGTGCGACCGCAGAAGCTGGCGGACTACCCGATGCCGCCGGCCGACCGGCCGCTGGTCGCGCTGCTGCGGGATTTCCTGTAGCGGCTCCCGCATGTCCCGGGCACGCTCCGCCCCCTTCCCCGTCGTGGACGACCCCGCATGACCGAACGCTCCCCCATCGCCTGCCTGCTGGTCATCGGCAACGAGGTGCTCTCGGGCCGGACGCAGGACGCCAACATCCGCTTCCTGGCGACCCGCCTGGGCGAGATCGGCATCCCCCTGCGGGAGGCGCGCGTCATCCCCGACCTGCGGGAGACCATCGTCGCGACGCTGAACGAGGTGCGCGCGCGCTTCGACCACGTCTTCACCACGGGCGGCATCGGCCCGACGCATGACGACATCACCAGCGAATGCGTCGCCGCCGCCTTCGGCGTGCCGTGGGAGCCGCAGCCCGAGGCCTGGGCGCGGCTCGAGCGGCACTACAAGCCCGGCGAGTTCAACGCCGCGCGCCAGCGCATGGCCACCATGCCGCGCGGCGCGGCGCTGATCGACAACGCCATCTCCATCGCGCCGGGCTTCACCATCGGCAACGTGCATGTGATGGCGGGCGTGCCGCGCATCATGCAGGCGATGTTCGAGGCGCTGGCGCCCTCGCTCCATGGCGGCCCGCCGGTGGCGTCCCGCACCGTCCACGCCGACGGCGTGATGGAGGGCCGCATCGCGGAAGGGCTGGCCGCGATCCAGGCGCGCTGGCCCGACCTCGACATCGGCAGCTACCCCTACTACCGCATGGGCGGCGGCGGGGTCGCGCTGGTGGCCAAGGGCACCGACACCGAGGCGGTGGAGGGTGCCGCGCGCGACATCACGACGCTGCTGCGCGCCATCGGCGGCAAGCCGGTGCAGGGCGAGCCGGCGCAGTAGGGGCGCCGCCACGGGCATCCCGACGTCGGCCACCCCTGGCCGACATTCACTCCACCCGCCGGTTGCGGCAGCATGGCGCCATGCAGCACGCCCCCCGGCCAGCGACCCGACGCGACCTGCAGGCGGTCGAGGAGATCGTCCGGGCCGCCTACGCCCCCGACGTGCCCCGCATCGGGCGGGAACCGGGGCCGATGCTCGACGACCAAGGCGCCCTGATCGACGAAGGCCGCGTGCATGTGGTGGAGCGCGACGGCGTCGTGCAGGGCGTCCTCGTGCTCATCCCGCAGGACGATGCGATGCTGCTGGACAACGTGGCCGTCGCCCCGGCCGCACAGGGATCGGGCCTGGGCCGCAGGATGCTGGAATTCGCGGGGCGAACTGCGGGCGACGCGGGCTACACCTCGATCAGGCTCTACACGAACGAGGCCATGACCGGGAACATCGGGCTCTATTCCCGCATGGGCTACCGGGAGACGCACAGGGCGGGGGAGAGAGGGCTGCGCCGGGTCCACATGGCCAGGCGCCTCGCCTGAGCGCCCGGCCTCATCAGCTTCGGCGGCCACGCGCCGACCCTCCGCCCGCCTTGTGCGCCGCCGCGGCGCCTACCCCCTTCAGAAGTCGCTGACGCGCCCCTTCCTCTCCCAGTCGCCATAGCGCGTCGGCTCGGGCCCGGCGGGGCCGCCGAGTTCCTTCAGGCGCATCGGCGCCTCGGCGGGCGGGTCGCCGACGGGGGGCGGCGGGGGGTCGCCGGGCAGGGGCATGTCGTTGTCGGGCGGCGGCTGGATCGGCGCCGGGTCGGGCTCCGGCACCGGGATGCCGGGCGGGGCGCCGGGCGGGTTGGCGGGGGGGATCGGCAGCTGCTGCGCCAGCAGGCCGCCGGGAAGGGCGGAACCGCCCGGGTTGTTCGCGTCGGTCATGCGCCACATGTAGGGCGTCCCGGGCGGTTGTCGCAGGGTCCGGCGCGGGAAGGGGCGAAGAAGCGGCATGGGCGGGTATCTGCGCACGGCGGTGTTGCTGGCCGGGCTGACGGCGCTGTTCGTCGGCGTCGGCTTCGTCATCGGCGGGCGGCAGGGCATGGTGCTGGCCTTCCTGCTGGCCTGCGGCACCAACCTGTTCGCCTGGTGGAACAGCGACCGCGTCGTGCTCGGCATGCACAACGCCCAGCCGATCGGGCCGGCCGACGCGCCGCGCCTCTATGAGTTGACGGCGGCGCTGGCCGCGCGCGCCGGCATCCCCACCCCCGCGCTCTACGTCATCCATGAGGACCAGCCCAACGCCTTCGCCACCGGCCGCAGCCCGGACCGCGCGGCGGTTGCGGTCAACACCGGCCTGCTCGACATGATGGAGGAGCGGGAGGTGGCGGGCGTCATCGCGCATGAGCTGGCGCATATCCGCAACCGCGACACGCTGATCATGACCATGACGGCGACGATCGCGGGCGCCATCGGCATGCTGGCGCAGTTCGGCTTCCTGTTCGGCGGGCGCGATTCCAGCGGGCGGCAGAGCCCCTTCGGCCCGATCGGCGCGATCCTGCTGGTGGTGCTGGCGCCGGTCGCCGCGATGATCGTGCAGTTCGCCATCAGCCGCGGCCGAGAATACGAGGCCGACCGCGCGGGCGCGGAGATCGCGGGCGATCCGCTCGGCCTCGCCTCCGCCCTCGCGCGGCTGGAGCAGTACAAGCAGGGCCGCGTGAACCAGGCGGCGGAGGCCAATCCGGCGACCGCGCACATGTTCATCGTCAACCCGCTGTCGGGGCTGCGGATGGACGGGCTGTTCTCGACCCATCCCGCCACCGCGAACCGCATCGCCGCGCTGGAAGACCTGGCCGCGCGGATGGGGCCGCCAGGGGGCATCGCGGCGCCCCGGCAGGTCGCCCCGGCGCACCGGGGCGGGCCGTGGTCGGCGGGCGGCGCGGCGCAGCCGGGGCCCTGGAGCGGCCGCCGCAACCCCTGGGGCTGACCGCGGGCCGGCGGTTTTTTCGCCGCCGCCGTGCAGCCAGCCGCACCCGGCCTCGTTGATGCAGCGAGGTCGGGCCGCGATGCCGGATCGGGACGGAAGGGCCGTTCCCGCCCGCCGCGCGGCCCCGGTGGATGGCCTGCTGCCGGGAAGGAACAGAAGGATGCCCCCATTCGTCGCGCCGTGGCGCCGCCTGCCGGAGCCTGTGCGCTTCCTGCTGAGGAACGGCGCGGTCGGCTTCGTGCTGTCGGCGCTGCTGGTCGGCGCGCTGCTGGCGGCGGACCCCGGCGATGCGCGCCGGCTGCTGCTGGAAGGCGCCGGGCACTGGTGGCCCGCGGTGGTGCTGTGGTTCTTCGCCGGCCTCACCTTCGGCGGCGTGCAGATCGGCGCCGCGACGATGCTGCTGGCCAGCGCAGACGACCGCCCCCGCCACCCGCGCCGCGGCACCGGCGTGCCGGTGCTGGCGCCGGTGCCCGTGCGGGCGCGGCGCCGCTGAACCGCCGGCGTCAGGCCTTCCGCACCCGCGTCCTCCAGATGTGCCAGGCATAGGTGCCGACGATGCCGGCGAGCACGACATAGGACAGCGGCTCCAGCCAGCCCGCCACGCGGTCGTAGTGGTCCTCCATCCAGTAGCCGGCCAGCGCCAGGAAGCAGGTCCAGACGGTGCTGCCGAGGGCGGTCCACAGGTAGAAGACGTGGCGCGGGATGCGGATCAGCCCGGCGGGGATCGAGATGACGGTGCGGATGCCCGGCAGCAGCCGCCCGAAGAACAGCGCCACCGGGCCGTGCTTCCGCAGCGTCGCCTCCGCCTTCTCGAAGTCCTTGTCGTCCACCGCGAACCAGCGGCCGTAGCGCGCGAAGAGAGGCTTGATGCGCGCGGCCCCGATGGCGCGCGACACTTCGAACCACACCGCATTGCCCAGCAGCGTGCCCGCGATGCCCGCCACGATCGCCAGCACCAGCGACATCTGGCCCCGCGCCGCCGCGAAGCCGGCCAGCGGCATGATCACCTCGGACGGGATGGGCGGGAACAGGTTTTCCAGGAACATCAGCGCCAGCACGCCCGGCCAGCCGCCCGCGGCGACCACGCCCGTCACCCATTCGATCATCGTTCCCGTCCTTCAGGCGCCCGGCGCGCCGGTGTGTCGTTCATCCCGGCCGTCGCGGGGCCGCGGCAAGGCGCCGCGTCATCCGCCGGCCCCGTAGACCGCGATCGCCACCCGGCGCCCGCGGGAATAGTTGAAGCCCTCCACCATCCCATGGTCGCGCGGCGCGAGGCCGAGGGCCGCGGCCTCCTCGCGGAAGCCCCGTTCCTGCCGGTCCGCCACCGCCACCAGCCGCCCCGGGCCGCCGGCCAGGAAGCGCGCCGCCTCCGCCCCGTCCCGCAGCAGCCGGATCTCGGCCCCGAGCGCGAACATCAGGGAAGGCTCGTGGTAGCCGGCGATGCCGAATCTCTCATCCGTGATCGCCGGGTCGGCCTGGCGCACCAGCGCCTCCAGCCGCGGCGAGATCCAGGGCGCCGTCAGGCGCGGCAGCACGCCTTCCAGCACCACCCAGTTCAGCGGCACCGCCAGCAGCACCGCCGCCAGCGCGGCCCGCGCCGGCTGCCCGCGCCGCATCTCGCGCAGGGTGGCCCAGACCAGCAGCGCCGCCGCCGGCAGCGCCAGCAGCGCGACGGGCGACAGCCGGTGGTCCGCCAGCACCGGCAGCGCCGCCGCCGCCGCCGCCAGGCCCAGCGCCGCCGCCGTCAGCCCGGCGGAGGACAGCACGGCCAGCCAGCGCGGCGGGGCGCGGCGCAGCGGGTCCAGCGCCCAGGCCGCGGCCAGCAGCATCAGCGCCGGGAAGGCCGGCAGCGAGTAGTGCGGCAGCTTCGTCGTCACCGCCTCGAACAGCAGCCAGACCGGCACCGCCCAGGCGAGCAGGAAGCGCGTGGAGGGCTGCAGCCGGTCCGCCCAGGCGCCGGGCAGCGCCCGCAGCACCAGGAAGGCGGCCGGGAAGGCCGACAGCCCGAAGGTCGCCAGGTAGTAGCCCGGCGGCCCCCAGTGGTTCTCGTCCGCGCCGCCGACCTTGCCCAGCATGTCGCCGCCCAGCGCATCGGTGATGAAGCGCCCTTCCGTGGCGATGCTGACTGCGACGAACCAGGGCGCGGCCGCCGCCAGCATCAGCGGCACCCCCCAGGCCGGGCGCAGCGCGCGCAGCCAGGGCGCGCCGTTGCGCCAGGCCCGGTCGGCCGCCGCCAGCGTCAGCCCCGCCAGCAACGGCACCGCCGGCCCGATCGGCCCCTTGATGAGCACCGACCCGCCCAGCACCAGCCAGAACCAGGCTGCCTGCCGGGCGGTGAAGGTGGCGGGCGCCAGGTAGGCTCGGCCCATCAGCCCCATCGCCACGACCACGGTCGCCAGCAGCACAGCGTCGGTCTTGGCGATGTGGGTCTCGATCGCCAGCACGAAGCAGCCCGCCAGCATCGCCGCGCCCAGGAAGGCGGCCCGCCGCCCCACCAGCATCCGTCCGGCATGGAAGGTCGCCAGCACCGCCAGCAGCGCCCCCGCGAGGGAGGGGATGCGATAGGCCCAGATCCCGGCGCGGGCGGGGATGCCCACGGCTTCCAGCGCATGCACGGCGCCGGACTGCAGCCAGTGGATGCCGGCCGGCTTCTTGTTCCGCTCCACCTCGCCGAAGCGGATGCGGACATAGTCGCCCGTCTCCACCATCTGCCGCGTGGCCTGGGCGAAGCGGCTTTCGTCCCGGTCGCCGGGCGGGATGGTGAAGAAGCCCGGCAGCCACAGCAGAAGACACAGAATCGCGAGCCATAGCGAAGGGCGGCGCGTGTCCGGAAGCCGATCGAGGAGGTCGTGCGCTTGGGGCATCGCCGGCGCCCCTAGCACGCGCCGCAACGGGGGACCATAAAGCCGCACCCATGTCGGACACAGCACCAGATAGACGCGGCGAGCGCGGCGGCCGTGGCGGGACCAGCCGCCCGGGCGGCGGCCTGCGCCCGGTGGCGGGCGCACCGGCGCGCCAGGCCTCGCTCGCCCTCCTCGCGGCCGTCCTCGAACGCCGCCGCCCGCTGGAGGAGGCGCTCGACGCGCTGCCCCCCACGCTCGAGCCGCGGGACCGTTCGGCGGCGCACCGCATCGCGGCCACGGTGCTGCGCCGGTCGGGCAGCCTCGACGCCGTGCTGGAGCCCTTCCTGCGGCGCGAACCGCCGGCCGCGGTGCGGGCCGCGCTGCGGATGGGCGCGGCGGAGCTGCTGCTGCTCGGCACCCCCGCCCATGCGGCGGTGGCCGCGACGGTCGGCGTGGTGCCGCGCCCCTTCGCGGGGCTGGTCAATGCCGTGCTGCGCCGGGTCGCGACCGAGGGCCCGGCGGCGCTGGAGGGCCTCGACGCCGAGCGGCTGGACACGCCCGCCTGGCTCTGGGCCGCCTGGCATGCCGCCTATGGGCCGGCGGTGCGCGACATCGTCCGCGCCAACAACCGCCCCGCGCCGCTCGACCTCACCCTGCTGCCCGGCGCCACCGCGCCCGAGGGGGCGGAGCTGCTGCCGACCGGCAGCGCGCGCCTGCCGCCCGGCACGCGCGTCGCCGACCTGCCGGGCCTGGCGGAGGGGCGCTTCTGGGTGCAGGACGCCGCGGCCGCCCTGCCCGCGCGGCTGCTGGATGCCCGGCCGGGGGAGAGGATCGTCGACCTTTGCGCCGCGCCGGGCGGCAAGACCGCGCAGCTCGCCGCCTCCGGCGCGCGCGTCATCGCGGTGGAGCGCGACCCGAAGCGCCTGGCGCGGCTGACCGAGAACCTGGCGCGGCTCGGCCTCGCGGCGGAGACGGTGGAGGCCGATGCCGGCGGCTGGCAGCCGGCCGAGGCGGGGTTCGACGCCGCGCTGCTCGATGCGCCCTGCAGCGCGACCGGCATCGTCCGCCGCCACCCCGACATCCCCCACCTGAAGCGCGCGCAGGACGTGGCGCAGATGGCGGCCGTGCAGGCCCGGCTGCTGGCACATGCCGCGGCCCTGCTGCGTCCCGGCGGGCGGCTGGTGCTGGCCACCTGCTCGCTCCAGCCGGAGGAGGGGGAGGCCCATCTGGCCCGCGCGGCGGAGCTGGGGCTGACGCCCGACCCGATCCGGCCGGAGGAGCTGCCCGGCCTGCCGGAGGCGGTGACCGAAGGCGGCACGCTGCGCACGCGGCCCGACATGTGGGCCGACCGCGGCGGGCTCGACGGCTTCTTCGCGGCGAGGTTCGTGAAGGCCTGAGGGCGGCGGGGCGGCGGCTTGCGCGGGGCTGCCGCGCGCGGCAGTTTGCCGCCCGGCCCCGGCCCGTTGCAGGAAAGAGATCATGTCCGACAGCTTCGACGTCATCGTCATCGGCGCAGGCCCGGGCGGCTATGTCTGCGCGATCCGCGCGGCGCAGCTCGGCATGAAGGTGGCCTGCGTGGAGAAGCGCGCGACGCTCGGCGGCACCTGCCTGAACGTCGGCTGCATCCCGTCGAAGGCGCTGCTGCAATCCTCGGAGCATTTCGAGGAGGCGATGCACAAGCTGGCCGACCACGGCGTCAATGTCGGGCAGGTCTCGCTCGACCTCGCGAAGATGCAGGCCCGCAAGGCCGAGGTGGTGGCCGCCAACGTCAAGGGCATCGAGTTCCTGTTCAGGAAGAACAAGGTCACCTGGCTGAAGGGCGAGGGCCGGATCGTCGCGCCCGGCAAGGTCGAGGTCGCGGGCACGGCCTATGACGCGAAGCACATCGTCATCGCCTCGGGCAGCGAGAGCATCCCGTTGCCGGGCGTCGAGGTGGACGAGAAGGTGGTGGTCAGCTCCACCGGCGCGCTGGAGCTGGACCGGGTGCCGGGGCACCTCGTCGTCATCGGCGGCGGCGTGATCGGGCTGGAGTTGGGCTCCGTGTGGCGCCGCCTCGGCGCGGAGGTGACGGTGGTGGAGTATCTCGACCGCCTCGTCCCCGGCATGGACAACGAGATCGCCAGGACCTTCGAGCGCGTGCTGGGCAAGCAGGGCTTCCGCTTCAGGCTCAAGACCAAGGTGACCGGCGCGCGCCGCGAAGCGGATGGCGTGACGCTGACGGTGGAGCCCGCGGCCGGCGGCGCGGCGGAGGAGATCAAGGCCGATGTCGTGCTCGTCGCCATCGGCCGGCGCGCCTTCACCGAGGGGCTCGGCCTCGACGCCGTCGGCGTCGCGACGGATGAGCGCGGGCGCGTGAAGGTGGATGGCCGCTTCGCCACGAACATCCCCGGCATCTTCGCCATCGGCGACGCCATCGCAGGCCCGATGCTGGCCCACAAGGCCGAGGAGGAAGGCGTGGCGGTGGCCGAGATCCTGGCCGGCCAGCACGCGCATCTCGACTACAACACGGTCCCGGGCGTCGTGTACACCTGGCCCGAGGTCGCCGCGATCGGCGAGACCGAGGAACAGCTGAAGCAGCGCGGCGTCGCCTACAAGGTCGGCAAGTTCCCCTTCACTGCGAATGGCCGCGCCCGCGCGATGGGCGACATGGACGGCTTCGTGAAGATCCTCGCCGACAAGGAGACGGACCGCCTGCTCGGCGCGCACATCATCGGGCCCGATGCCGGCACGCTGATCGCCGAGATCGCGATCGCCATGGAATTCGGCGCGAGCGCCGAGGACGTGGCGCGGACCTGCCACGCGCATCCCTCGCTGAACGAGGCGGTGAAGGAAGCCGCGCTCGCGGTGGATGGCCGGCCGCTGCACATCTAGGCGCCGCGCGCCGGCGCGCGGCGGCATGACCGGTGGTCCACGCGCCGGCCCAGCCGCCCCACCGCATCTCCTCCACGGGGTCCCGCCGATGACCGACAGCCGTGCCGCTTCCGTCCGGCGCCTTGCGCAGCACGTCGCGCAGCACCTCGACGCCGACCTGGTGCTGCGGCTCTGGGACGGGTCGGAGGTGCCGCTCGGCGCGGGCGCGCGCAACGACCTCGCGGTGGCCATCCGCTCCCCGGGCGTGCTGACGCGGCTGGTGCGGCGGCCGCGGCTGGCGACGCTGATCGAGGGCTTCGCCTCCGGCGGCATCGGCATCGAGGGCGGCACGCTGCTCGACCTCGCGGCGCGGGCGGAAGGCGGGCGGCGGGGGCTGCTGCGGAAGATCGACAAGGGGCTGGCCGCGCGCACGCTGCTGCCCTTCCTGTTCGGCCCGGCCGGCGCCGCCGGGAACCACGCCTTCGCGGGCCCCGAGGATGCCGCGGAATACGGCAAGGGGCGCGACGACAAGGCGCTGATGAAGTTCCACTACGACCTGTCCAACGCCTTCTACGCGCTCTTCCTCGACCCCGAGATGGTCTACACCTGCGCCTACTGGCCGGAGGCGGGGACGACGCTGGAGGAGGCGCAGGTCGCCAAGCTCGACCTCGTCTGCCGCAAGCTCCGCCTGCAGCCCGGGGAACGGATGCTCGATGTCGGCTGCGGCTGGGGCGGGCTGGTGATCCATGCCGCGCGCAACTACGGCGTTCACGCCACCGGCGTGACCCTGGCCGAGGAGCAGTTCGCCTACGCGACCGAGAAGGTGAAGCGCCTCGGGCTCGAGGACCGGGTGACGATCCTGCTGAAGGATTTCCGGGAACTCGACGCGCCGCCCTTCGACAGGATCGCCTCCGTCGGCATGTACGAGGCCGTGGGCCTCGACAACCGCGAGGGCTACTTCAGGGGCATCCGGGACCGGCTGCGGCCGCGCGGCGCCTACCTGCACCACGCCATCGCGCGCCCGATGAAGCGCAACGAGCGCGAGTTCCGCCGCAAGCGCCCGGAGTTCGAGGCGCTGGTGAAATACATCTTTCCGGGCGGCGAGCTCGACCACCTCGGCGGCACGCATGACTCGATGGAGCGCAACGGCTTCGAGATCCATGACTGCGAAGGCCTGCGGGAGCATTACGGCCGCACCTGCCGGGCCTGGACGGAACGGCTGCACGCGCAGCGGGACGCCGCCGTGCGGGAAGTGGGCCATGCCAGGACGGAGATCTGGCTGCTGTACCTCGCCGGCTGCGCGCTCGCTTTCGAACGCGGCACGGTCGGCATCTTCCAGACGCTGGCGACGCGCCGCGCACGCGGCCCCTCGGGCCTGCCGCCGACGCGGGCCGACTGGTATCGCTGAAGACTGGTATCGCTGAAGGCGGTTGCAGCGCGGGGGTTGGCGGGCCATCTGCGCGGCATGATGGAGTTCCGCCCCTCGCTTTCCCGCAAGGTCGCCGGCTGGTCGCTGATGACGCTCGGCCTTGTCGGCATGGTCCTGCCCTTCCTGCAGGGCTTCCTGTTCCTCGCGCTCGGGTTGTTCGTGCTGCGCCACCAGTATCTCTGGGCGCATCGCGGCATGGGCTGGGTGGAGAGCCGCTGGCCGGGCGCGGTGACGCGGGTGGAATCCATGGAGGCGCGGATGGTGGAACGCTCGCGCGGCTTCGGCGAGGGATTCCGCCGCGGCACGCGCCGCTTGTTCGGCCGCGGCTGAAACCCCGGCGCAAGCCGGCCGTTTCCGGGGACGAACCCTCCACCCCCCGGGAGATGCCGCCATGCTTCGCCGTGCCCTGCTGGTCACCGCCTTCGCCGTCCCCGCCTCCGCCGCCGTCGCGCAGACGGAGCTGCTGAACATCCTCGGCGGCAGCGGCGCCGCCAATTTCATCGACCAGGCCGCACGCAGCGACCTGTTCGAGATCGAATCCAGCCGCATCCTGCTGATCGGCAGCCAGCACCCGCAGATCCGCGAATTCGCGCAGCGGATGATCGAGCACCACACGATGAACACCAACGAGCTGCGCAGCATCCCCGAGGCGGCGGAGCGCAACCCGCCCGCGCTCGATGCGCGGCATGTCGCGCTGCTGAACGCGCTGCGCGCGGCGGAAGGCGACCTGCTGAACCGCACCTATGTCGACCAGCAGATCGACGCGCACGAGGAGGCGATCGTGCTGTTCCGCACCTTCGCCAACGCCGAGCCGCAGGTGACGCCGCTGCGCGCCTTCGCGCGGAGCAAGCTGCCCATGCTCGAGCAGCACCTAGCGATGGCGCGCGCGCTGCAGTTGCCGCGCGCGGGCTGACCGCTGCCGCGCGCGGGCTGACCGGCGCGGGGGCTACACAGCCCCGTGCCGAGGCGTGACACTGGGCGGCGTGACCCCGCGCCGCCCTTCGCATGACGGCCTGACCCCCGCCTGGGCCGGCGCGGGCGCGATCTGCGCCGGCGTCGGCCTTGCGCGCTTCGCCTATGTGCCGCTGTTCCCCGCGATGGTCGGCGCGGGCTGGGTGGATGGCGGCGGGGCGGGGCTGCTGGGGGCGGCCAACTTCACCGGCTACCTGCTGGGCGTGCTGGCCGGCCGCGGGCTGGCAGGGCGGCTCGGCGTGCCGCGGGTGCTCGACCTCGGGATGGGCCTGGCGCTGGTGGCCTTCGCCGCTTGCGCGCTCGATGCGGGGCTGGCCTGGTTCACGCTGTGGCGCGGGCTGGCGGGCGTCGCGGGCGGGTTCCTGATGGCCCTGGCCGGCCCTGCGGTGCAGGCCAGCGTCGCGCCGGCGCAGCGCGGGCTCGCAGGCGGGATCGTGATGGCCGGCGCTGGGGGCGGGATCATCCTGGCGGGGCTGCTGGTGCCGCCGCTGCTGCGCGGCGGGCTGCCGGCCGCGTGGCTCGGCCTCGCGGCCGGGGTCGGGCTGGTCTGGCTGCTCGCCCGCCCCGCCTGGCCCGACCCGCCCGCCCTGCCCGCCGCGACGGCGGCGCAGGCGGTGCCGCGCGCGGGCCGGCTGCTGCTGGCCTATGGCCTGTCGGGCGCGGGGATGGTGGCGCCGATGGTCTACCTGGCGGATCTCGCGGTGCGCGGGCGCGGACTGCCGATCGAGGCGGGGGCGCTGGCCTGGATGGGCTTCGGCGCGGGCGCCGTCGCGGGCACGCTGCTCGGCGGGCGGATCGCGGGGCGAATCGGCGGGCGGCGGGCGCTGCCCTGGTGGATGGCGGCGCAGGTCGCCGCGCTCACCCTGGCGTTGTCGCCCTGGTGGCCGGCGCTGTTCCTCGCCGCGCCGCTCGGCGGCTTCGCCGGCATCGGCGCCACCGCCGTCACGCTCGCCGCCGCGCGGGAAGTGGCGGGCGCGCAGGCAGGCGTGGTCTGGGTGCGGGCGACCGCGGGCTATGCGGTGGCGCAGGCCGGCATCGGCTTCGCCCTGGCCGGGCTGTTCGCGGCGACGGGGGAGAGCCATGCGGCGGTGTTCGGCGCGGGCCTTGCCCTGTCCGCGGCGGCCTTCGGCGCCGCCTGGGCCGGCCGCCGCGGCTGACGGCGGCAGCCCGCCCGGAAAACGCTGGAGCGTGATCCACGAAACCGGATCAGGATGTAGGATGCCACCGGGAAGGGAGAGACGGAACATGCGCCGCCAGACCGCCATCCTCGGCGCCGCCTTCGGGGCGGCCCTGCTGCCGGCGGCATCCGCCCTGGCGGCCTGCCCCTCCGTGCCGGAGGTCGCGCGCCTCGCCGCCGCCATCCTCGACCGCCGCCCGCCACCGGCACCGCCCGCGGGCCTGTCCATGGCCGATGCCCTCTGCGCGCGGGAGAGGCTGGTTGCGGTGCTGGCGCAGCCCTATGGCGACCAGGTGGGCTGGAAGATCGGGCTGACCAACCCGGCCGAGCAGCAGCGCTTCGGGGTGGCGCATCCGGTGGCAGGCGCGATCTTCCACGGCACGCTGCGCGACCGCTCCGGCGCGGAACTGCCGGCGGGCTTCGGCATCTCCCCCGCGGTGGAGAGCGACCTGCTGGTCCGCATCCGCGACGAGGGCGTGAACGAGGCCGGCGACGACCCCGTCGCGCTGCTGCGCCACATCGACGCGGTGATCCCCTTCATCGAACTGCCGGACCTGACCTATGGCGCGGATGCGCCCTGGTCCGGGCCGTTGCTGGTCTCGATCAATGTCGGCGCGCGCCACGGCGTGCTGGGGGAGGAGATCCCCGCCGAGGCGACGCCGGATTTCGCCCGCCGCCTGGCCGCGATGACGGTGGTGCTGGCGGATGACACGCGCGAACTGGCCCGCGCCCCGGGTTCCGTCCTGCTCGGCCATCCGCTGGCGGCGCTGGCCTGGCTGGTGCGGGACCTGAAGGAACAGGGGCGGCGGCTGCGCGGGGGGGAATACGTCTCCCTCGGCGGCTTCTCGCCGGCGCTGCCGGTGCAGGCCGGCCGCACCTACACCGCCACCTATGAAGGGCTGGCGGCCGGCCCGGTCAGCGTGAGCGTGCGCATCCGGTGACGATCAACCCGCGTGGCGACCGGCGGCGGCGGCGGATCGGGCTGCTCGGCGGCAGCTTCAACCCCGCCCATGACGGCCACCGTCACGTCGCGGAGGCGGTGCGGCGCGCGCTGCGGCTGGACGAGGTCTGGCTGCTGGTCTCGCCCGGCAACCCGCTGAAGCCGCGCGCGGGCATGGCGCCGCTGGCCGCGCGCCTCGCCTCGGCGCGGGCGATCGCGGATGGGCGCCGGATCGTCGCGACGGACATCGAGGCCGCGCTCGGCACCCGCCAGACGGTGGCGACGCTGGCGGCGCTGCGCCGGCGCTTCCCGCGCGCGCGCTTCGTCTTCGTCATCGGCGCCGACAACCTGGTGCAGCTGCCGCGCTGGCGCCGCTGGGCGACGCTGGCGCGC